>CAZXRH010000057.1:7403-14049 GCA_964642575.1 uncultured Halanaerobiales bacterium | reverse complement strand
AAAGCGGCTCCAACTCCCATGACAAGCAGTATACGTGGTAGACGAATGAAATAAAAAACAGATCTTTCCATCTCATTTAAGTTAAAACCATTAATAAATTTCATGATAGGAATGTTAAATCTACCGATAAATAAAGAGATGAACATTATTAAAAATGTTAATACAGATATAATTATTAATTTATTTCTATTAGTTTTCCGTTCCTCACTGAGCCGCATCTTATACCCCACCTAACTTTGCAACAATTTCTTTGTTATAGTTTATATGATATTTAAAGTATTTACAAATTTTTTCTCAGGGTATAATGAACAATCTTTCTCACATGTAATTCTAAGCTGTCAATTATCCTTACTTCTTTTGCTGCAATAATATCAATTAAAGAAGAAAACTCAGCACAACCTAAAATAATAGCATCAACATCTTTATACATAAGATTGTCTATAATACTGTTAATATAGTATCTAGAACCCACATTAACATCATTACAAACTAATTCATTCACTATAATATTGTTTAATTCTTCTATTTCTCTTGGGGCAGGTGTGATAACTTTTTGAGCAAATTCTTTTTCCAACCTGTCCTGATAAAAGTTTTCCTTAATTAAATATTTAGTAGCCAATAAGCCAGGTCTTTTACACCAAGTTTTTTTAAGGTTTTTACCTACAACATCGATAATACTTAAAATTGGAATATCAATATTTTTTTGTATTTCATCTTTGATTTTATGCATAGTATTAGATGTGATAACTAAAAAGTCAGCACCTGCCTGCTCTATTTGAACTGCTTTAGGTATCAAAATTTCAGCAATACCTACCCAATCGTCATTTTCTAGTAACTTGGCCAGTTCTTCGAAATTAGCCGAATAAACTATTATTTCAGGATTTATCTGACGGTTACGAATTCGATTTATGTATTTATTAATTTTTTGATAATATAGATAGGTTGAATACCAACCCATTCCTCCTAATAGACCTATCTTTTTCAATCGGCTTACCCCCTAAAATGTTTCATTTTGACTGGTTTTTGATTTTTTCTTGATTTTTCTGCTGCCAGAGCAGCAAAATGGCTCTCTAAAGCAGATATCAGATTGCTCTCATTTTCTTTTGGTTCATCTTTTAAAAAACTTTTAAAAGATTCTATTAACTTTTCGTCTCCCCCAGCATGTCCACCTTTATATGCAATATCAACTGTATAATCATTTTCAAGAAAAGGTCTGACCTCAATTAAGCCTTTTTCTAAATCACCATAGATTTCACCATGAGTTCCAAATATATTGATCTTGCGGCTCATATCTTTTGAAAATGCGGTTAAAGTAAAATGTGCAGTGATTCCATTTGTGAACTTGAGAAGTAGAGATTGCACATCTAATTGGTCATTATCACTTTTATATACACACTTACCGTAATTGGTCTCCTGTAAAACTTTAGTGATCCCTTCTTGGCTAAAATCATCAGTTATAGTATTAACCGGCCATTCCTTACCAACATTAAAGTATAATTTTTTTGCTGAATACGGACAACCAGGTTCAATGGGACAACTCAAACAGCGCTTACCAGCATTAACAGGGTTATAAGTTTTAGTAAAATAACGCTCTGAGCCTTCTGAATAAACTCTTTTATAATTATTTTCCATTAACCAAAATAAGATATCCAAATCATGACAGCTTTTAGCTAAAATGATAGGTGCTCCAACTTTATGATTTCTCCAGTTACCTCGCACATAACTATGTCCATAATGAAAAAAACCAATATTTTCAATCAGATTAATAAAACGAATACTACCTATTTTATTTTCTTGAATAATGTTTTTTAGCTTTTTAAAAAATGGAGTATATCTGAGTACATGTGAAACCATTACTTGATTACTGTACTGACTATATTCATCTTTTAAGGTCTTCAATTCATTATAATTATCTGTAATTGGTTTTTCGCAGAGCACCTTATAACCTTTATTAAGGGCTTTTGTTAAGGGTTTAAAATGTAGTTTATCTCCAGTGGATATTATCAACCCATCTGCTAATTTCTCTTCAAATAATAAATCCTCCCAGCTTTCAAATTGATATTTGGGAGGAATTTTATGAGCTTGTGCAAATTCTCTTCTTCTATTTTTTTGGGGTTCTGCTACTGCTGTAATTTTTAATTGATCAATTTCCTTAATTAACTTTCCATAAACATCTTTCCCCCGATTTCCTCCACCTATGACCGCAACAGTTTTTATTGAAATGATAAACCACCCCTTTATCCTTACTACTTTATTATATTCTTGGGATCTGGTTTATTTCCTTCCTATACTAGTGACAAAAATGCCTCATATTGGTGAAGTACATGGCTATCCCGAGTTCCTCTGCTTTTTTAATAACCTCTTCATCTCTTATCGATCCACCTGGCTGTATAATAGCTTTTATACCAAGTTCAGCTGCTTTTTTTACTGCATCTGGAAAAGGAAAGAATGCATCAGAGGCTACAATCCCATCTTTTTGTCGGCCATCTGCCTTACGACCTGCAATTATCATCGCATCAACCCGGCTCATCTGTCCGGCTCCAACTCCGACAAGCATCTTATTCTTTGCCATAACTATTGCATTTGATTTAACATGTTTGACCGCTTTCCAGGCAAACATTAGATCTTCAATTAAATGATCCTCAACTTTTTGACTGGTAACCAATTTGAGCTCTTTTGGTTTTACCATCCCTAAATCTCTGTTTTGTACCAAAAGTCCTCCGGTTACTTTTTTCATATCCAGACCGGGTTCTATTTGGTTAACTTTAAGTTTACCTGTTTTTAATATTCTTATATCTTCCCATCTATCTTTAAGTATTTTAACAGCTTCTTCAGTATAATTGGGAGCAGTAATAACTTCAATAAATTTTTCTCCACTTACTATTTCTTCTGCTAGATTTTTATTGACTGGTCGATTCAAAGAAACTATGGAACCAAAAGCAGAAAGAGGATCACCCGCATGTGCTTTTTTAAAAGCAGTTATGATATCTTCATCAGAGGCTAACCCACAGGGATTGGTATGTTTTATTACAGCTGCTGTCGGTTGATCTTGAAACTCCTTGATTAATTCAAGGGCTCCATTGGTATCATTTATATTATTAAAGGAAAGAGCTTTCCCACTCAACTTTTCGGCATCAGTTATAGAAGGTTCTTGTAATTTTCTTTCTTTATAAAAGGCAGCTTTTTGGTGAGGATTCTCTCCATAACGGAGTTTTTGCTTTTTATAATAGGGAGTAATAAATGTATCGGGAAATTCAGTCTCGTCATTTAAGTTATTATAGAAATACTCTTGAATAATCGCATCATATTCTGCTGTATGATTAAAAGCCTTATATGCCATTTTCATCCTGAATTCCTTATCTATTCTTTCGTTTAAATCAATTTTTTTAGCAATCAAATCATAATCAAGAGGATCTACAACTACTAATACATCAGGGAAGTTTTTAGCTGCTGCCCTAATCATAGTTGGTCCCCCAATATCGATGTTTTCTAATACTTCTTTAAGATCAACATCTTCTTTTTCAATGGTTTGAGCAAAGGGGTATAAATTGCAAACAATTAAGTCAATTGCTTTGATATCTAATTTATCTAACTCTTCTAAATCCGAATCTATGTTTCTTCTAGCTAAAATACCTCCGTGAATTTTAGGATGTAAGGTCTTAACCCGCCCCTCCATCATTTCAGGAAAACCAGTTACATCTGTTATGTTAGTAACCTTAATACCAGACTCTTTTATTTTTTGGGCTGTACCACCTGTTGAAATAATTTCAATTCCGTTATCAGTAAGAGTCTTAGCTAATTTTTGAATACCAGTTTTATCTGAAACACTTATGAGGGCACGCTTAATTTTTGACATAAACATCACTCCTTTACAAGTACTTTATCTTCTGAGGTTAGTTGAACCTTATCAGTGGCTATTAGTTTAATTACTTCCGGTAAGATTTTATGTTCTTTTTTTAATATTTTTTCAGCAAGGCTCTCCTCATCATCACCGTCTAAAACCGAAACAGCTTTTTGTTTGATGATCGGACCTGTATCAACCCCTTGATCAACAAAATGGACAGTACAACCACTTATCTTCACTCCATAATCAACTGCCTGTTTTTGAGCATTAAGACCAGGAAAAGATGGCAAGAGTGAGGGATGGATATTAATTATTTTATTTTTAAAACGATTTACAAATGTAGAAGATAAAATCTTCATATATCCGGCTAGCACGATAAGGTCAATATCATTGTTTTCAATAATCTGTATTAACTTATCTTCATAAACCTCTTTATTATTATATCTATTTTCATCAACTAAATAAACTGGAATTGCAAATTTTTCAGCTCTTTTTAAAGCATAGGCTTCCTTTTTATTGCTAATCACACATTTAATCTCTATTTTTTGCTCTGTAATGTGTAATTTATCAATAATAGACTGTAAATTTGTCCCTCGCCCCGAAGCTAAGACAGCCAAATTAAACATAAAATCATCCCTTCAAGATAAGATCTTTTTTGTTTTCAGTAATCTGACCGAGCTGATAAGCCTTTTCACCCAGTTCATCTAATTCATCTATTATCTTCATTTTTTCATCATTATCTACTACTAAAACCATACCTATGCCCATATTAAAGGTCTTATACATCTCTTTTTTTGCAATCTTACCTTCCTTTTGAATTCTTTTAAATATTTCAGGGGTTACAAAACTATCAGTATTGATCTCTGCTGATAAACCAGCTGGTAAAATCCGGGGCACATTTTCAACTAATCCTCCCCCTGTTATATGAGCAATGCCTTTTATATTAAATTTCTTTAATAGCTCTAAAATTGTTTTTACATATATTTTGGTCGGTTTCATTAGTTTTTTTAATAATTTTTGATTGGGACTTTGCTTGTTTTTAATAAAGATTTTTCTAACCAGAGAGTAACCATTACTGTGAATACCGTTTGAAGCAATCCCAATTATACTATCACCTTTTTTAATCTGTGATCCATCAATAATCTTTTCTCGGTCAACCAAACCAACACAAAATCCAGCTGTATCATATTCACCCTGGCTGTAAAAATCGGGCATTTCGGCCGTTTCACCACCCAAAAGAGCACAACCTGCCTTTCTACAACCTGATACAATACCAGCCATGATATCTTTATACTGCTTTATATTTAACTTCCCGGTCGCAATATAGTCTAAAAAGAATAAGGGTTTTGCACCTAATGTAACCAGATCATTGACACTCATCGCAACTAGGTCTAGACCTATTGTGTCATGTTTATCAGCCAAAAAAGCTAATTTTAGTTTAGTCCCAACTCCATCAGTAGCTGCAGCTAAAATGGGATCTTCATAATCGGAAAGGTCAAGATTGAAAAGCCCACCAAAACCACCCAGGTCAGTTATAACATTCGGATTATAGGTAGATTTAACCATATCTTTAATTTCATTGACAGCTTTTTCACCTTTTTTGATATCTACCCCGGCTTCTTTATAAGATAATCCCATTTTTATCCACCTCTTTTTCATTACATTCTTCAGTCGGATATTGCCCATTAAAACAAGCAGTACAATAACCATAACCATCAGCTTCTAATACTTTTAAAATACCGTCTAAACTTAGATAGTTAAGACTATCTGCTCCTATATATTCTGCTATCTCTTCAGTTTCTTTTTCACGGGCTATCAATTCTTTACGCCGGGATGTATCCAGGCCATAATAACAGGGGTATTGAACCGGAGGTGAAGCAATCGCCATATGAATTTTATTTACATTAGTTTGTTTTAATTGATTAATAATCTGTTGGCTGGTCGTACCACGGACAATCGAGTCATCTATTAGAATAATATCTTTACCTTCTAATATTTTATCAATAGGGTTTAACTTCATTCTTACTTTCAAATCCCTCATTTCCTGGGTAGGCTGGATAAAGGTTCGTCCCACATATCGATTTCTTAAAATACCATCTGCATAGGAAATACCAGACTCTAAGGAATACCCCTGAGCAGCTGCTACTCCCGAACTGGGGACTGGCACAACCAAATCTGCATCTATATCCATTTCCCGAGCTAACCTTCTGCCCATTTTTTTACGGGCTAAATAGACATTCTCTCCCCCAATCACACTATCTGGACGAGCAAAGTAAATAAATTCAAATACACAAAAAGCATTCCGTTTACTTTCACTATAGCGCCGACTTTGAATCCCCTCATCATTTATTATTAACACTTCACCCGGTTTTACTTCTCGGATAAATTCCGCATCAATAATATCAAAAGCACAGGTTTCAGAAGATAAAATAAACGCATCATCTTTTTTACCTAAAACAAGTGGTCTAAATCCATGCGGATCACGTGCTGCTATCAGGCTGTCATTAGTCATGGCAATCAAACTAAATGCTCCCTTGATCTGCTGGAGGCTTTCAATGACAGCTTCAATAATATTATCTTTTAGAGATCTGGCTACAAGGTGTGCAATCACCTCTGTATCAAGGGTGGAATGGAAAATCGAACCATGTGTTTCTAGATTATTCTTTAACTCCTGGCCATTTGTTAAATTTCCATTATGGGCTAAAGCTAGATCTCCTTTAATACTATTGGTTAAAAGGGGCTGAGCATTTACCAATAGTGATGAACCGGTAGTTGAATAACGGACATGTCCAATACTAATGT
>CAZXRH010000057.1:0-7393 GCA_964642575.1 uncultured Halanaerobiales bacterium | reverse complement strand
TAGATCTTTTAGATTCTCACTATCAAATACATTACTTACTAGTCCCATACCTTTATGGACCTTTAATTTATTTTCATTATTTACACAAATACCAGCACTTTCCTGCCCACGATGCTGTAAGGCATGTAGTCCCAGATAATTAAGACGGGAAATATCATCTCGTTTTTGGGGAGTAAAAATCCCAAAAATACCACACTCTTCTTCCATTTTATCTGAGCAATTTAAACCTTGTTTTCGATGGCAGTTTCCCATTCCGTTTTCATCTCCTTAACATTTAAGTTTAAGAGGTTATTAAATTGCAGCTTATCACTTTTAGTATAACCAATTTTTTGATAAGGAATTTCATTATTTTTAGCAATTTTAGTTAATTTATCTTCATCATTTTTATCCAGGCTTAAAATTATTCTGCTCTGACTTTCACCAAAAAGTAAAGCCTTATCACTTACTTCTTCTTTGATTTCAATCTTAGCTCCTATTTCATGTTCAAAACAACTTTCTGCTAAGGCTACCGCTAAACCACCTTCTGAACAATCATGAGCGGACTTGACGATACCTGCTTTAACTGCTTTTCTCAAAGTCTTTTGAACTTTGGCTTCTAAAGTTAAATCTATATCAGGAACATCACCATCTACCCGCTCTTCTTTGAACTTTAAATATTGACTAGCTCCTAATTCTTCTTTTGTTTTTCCGAGTAAATAAATTGAGTCTCCTTCATCTTTAAAAGACATCGTAACGCGATCTTCTATTGAATCAAGTAATCCTACCATTCCAATAATTGGTGTTGGATAGATTGCACCCTGGGGACTTTCATTATAGAAACTGACATTACCTCCGATTACGGGTGTATTCAGTTCACGGCAGGCTCTTGAAATCCCCTGTACACTATTGGTAAACTGCCAGTAAATTTCTGGGTCCATCGGATTACCAAAGTTAAGACCATCTGTTACAGCTAGTGGCCTACCACCAGAACAAATAATATTACGGGCTGCTTCAGCTACTGCAATTGCTCCTCCTTTTTGAGGATCTAAATAACAGTAACGACCATTACTGTCTGTTGTTAAAGCAATGGCTTTATCATTATCTTTTATTCTTATGACAGCTGCATCTGAACCTGGCCCTATAACAGTATTAGTCATTACCATATGGTCATACTGTTCATAAACCCAATTTTTGCTTGCAATTGTCGGGGATCCAAGCAGCTTTAAGAGATCTTGATTATAATCACCGCTTTCAATATCTGATGCCTTAACTTTTTTGATGTCATCTATATATTTTGGTCTTTGGGCTTTACGAAAATATTCTGGAGCTTCATCTGCTAATATTTTGGCGGAAATTTCTGCTACCTGATCTGAACCATTTAATATTCTCAACATACCATCATCGGTAACTTGACCAACTACTTCAGCATGGAGTCCCCATTTATCGAATATTGCTTTTACCTCATCTTCTTTACCCTTTTTAGGCACAACCAACATTCTTTCCTGTGATTCGGAAAGCATAATTTCATAAGGAGTCATCTCTTTTTCCCGGGTTGGTACTTTTGCAATATCGATTTCAATTCCACTATCTCCCCGACTGGCCATCTCCGCAGAAGAACTGGTTAAACCGGCTGCTCCCATATCCTGTATTCCAATAATTGAACCACTTTTAATTAATTCCAAACTTGCTTCTAAGAGGAGTTTTTCCATAAAGGGGTCTCCCACCTGAACCGCAGGACGGTCTTCTTCAGAATCTTCGCTTAATTCATCTGAGGCAAAACTGGCTCCCTGAATACCATCGCGCCCAGTTGCTGCTCCCACAACCATTACAGAGTTACCTACTCCTTTAGCAGTTGCAGTTGCTATATCGGCATGTTCAAGAAATCCAACACTCATCACATTAACAAGAGGATTTCCTTCATAAGCATCAGAAAAGAATACTTCTCCTCCTACAGTGGGGATTCCAATACTGTTTCCATAACTTGAAATTCCAGATACTACTCCTTTAAAGAGAAATTTTACTCTATCTTTATTAAGGTCACCAAAGCGAAGTGAGTTTAAAGTAGCAATCGGTCTAGCTCCCATTGTAAAAATGTCCCTGATAATACCTCCTACTCCGGTTGCTGCTCCCTGAAAAGGTTCTACAGCAGAAGGATGGTTATGGCTTTCTATCTTAAATGAAATTGCCTGATTATCCCCAATATCAATAATGCCGGCATTTTCACCTGGTCCTTGTAATACACATTCACCATCAGTTGGCAAATTTTTAAGGATTAACTTGGAATTTTTATAGCTGCAGTGTTCTGACCACATCACACCAAAGATACCAAGTTCTGTTTCAGTTGGTTTTCTGTCCAGTAGATCTATGATTAGTTCATATTCTTGTTTTGATAAGCCTTCTTTTTCCCACGGTTTATCGGGCAACCTGATCACCTCTTTTATTTATTTCTGATATTACTGATGCAAACATCCGGTAACCATCACTTCTTCCTGGAGATATGACAGCTTCAGAACAGCGCTCGGGGTGAGGCATTAATCCAAAAACATTTCTCTCTTTATTACAAATCCCGGCAATATTTTCTATCGACCCGTTTGGATTTTCTTTTTCATTCTTATAGCTTAAGATAATCTGGTTGTTTCTTTTTAAATTATCTAATCTTTTTTGGTCAATATAGTAGTTCCCTTCTCCATGAGCTACTGGCATATCTATGATTTCATTTTTTTCATATTGATTAGTAAAAGGTGTATTAACATCTTCTACCTTTAGTTTGATATTTTTACAGACAAACTTTAAATTGTCATTAATTTTCATAGCACCTGGTAGTAAGTCTGATTCTAAGAGAATCTGGAAACCATTACAAATACCTAATACAAAGCCTCCATTATTGGCAAATTCAATGACCGGATCCATTATATTGGCAAATCTGGCAATTGCCCCTGAACGTAAATAATCACCATAAGAAAACCCACCGGGTAATACTATTAGGTCAAATCCATTTAGATTTCTATCTTTATGCCAGATCATTTCGGTTTCAATATCCATAATGTTTTTTAAAACATGGAAAACATCCTGATCACAGTTAGAGCCAGGAAAGGTTACAACACCTGCTTTCATATTATCTCTCCATCCTTGTTATCTCATATTTATAGTCTTCTATTACTGGATTTGCTAAAAGCTTTTCACACATATCAATTACCATATCTTCTGCTTTGTCTTCAGTTTCAATGTCATCTAGGATAAGTTCCATGTATTTACCAACATGGACAGACTCTACATTTTCATAGCCTAAGGATTTCAAACCAGTTTTAACCGCTTTACCCTGAGGATCAAGGATACCGTCTTTTAATTTGGTTTCAATTTTAACTTCCCAGTCCATTAACTGACCACACCCTGTTTTAGTCTTTTTAAGATTTCCTGATAGGCTTCAACTACTCCACCTAAATCCCTTCTAAAACGATCTTTATCAAGTTTTTTATCAGTTTTCATATCCCAAAAACGGCAGGTGTCAGGAGATATTTCATCTGCTA
Source organism: uncultured Halanaerobiales bacterium (assembly GCA_964642575.1). Classification (GTDB taxonomy): domain Bacteria; phylum Bacillota; class Halanaerobiia; order Halanaerobiales; family M55B127; genus M55B127. The sequence goes on along the minus strand of CAZXRH010000057.1, from coordinate 3,887 downwards.
AGAGAATATTGTCATTGCTATCTACACCAAATTCAAGTTTAAAATCAATTAATTTGATATCTCTTTCTTCTAAATAATCTTTGAGAATATTATTGATTTTAAATCCTAAAATATCTAAAAGTTTAAGTTGCCCTTCAGTGGCCAGTTCCCTTTCCGCTATATGGTAGCGATTGATTAAAGGATCTCCTAGTTCATCACTTTTATAATAGTATTCTAAAATTGGTCTATTTAATTCAGTGCCTTCTTCTAATCCTAATCTATCAGCTAAACTACCGGCTGCCACATTTCTTAGGACTACTTCAACGGGGATAATATCTACTTTTTTAACTAATAAGTCAGTTTCATTTATCTGTCTAATAAGATGAGTTTTGACATCGTGATCTTCTAAAAGCATAAAGAATATATTGGATATTTCTAAATTGTATTTACCTTTTGCTTTAATTTGTCCTTTCTTTTTCCCGTCAAAAGCAGTAGCATCATCCTTATAATGTACAATTAACTCCTCTGGGTTGTCTGTTTTATAAATCTTTTTAGCCTTTCCTTCATATAGTAAGTTACCTTTTTCCATTTTTATCTCTCCTCTTTGAAGTATTGATCCCACTTATTAATAATATAATCTGTTCTTTTTTTTGCAATTCCAGTATATTTTTTGGGGTTTTCAATAATTTCTTTTTGATAATCGGTCATTTTTTTTCTATACTCTGCAAATTCATTCTGTAAATAAAAAAGCTCCCTTGGGGTTTTATCCGACTCTTCAGCCTGTAAGGTTAATTTCCTTACAGCTTCATGAGCATCTGGATGTCCCTGGGAAGCTAAAATTATATATAGGGGTTCCGCTATAATCTTTTCACGATGTAAATCAAAGTTTTCTTTCATCCTTTCTCTATCAATGCCAAATTTTTGTAAAACTCGGTTTAATCTCTCAACTGATAAAACAAAGCCTGTAATAATTTCCGGTATAAAACGGCTGGAAGCTGAGTTGCTTAAATCACGTTGGTGTTCAGATATCTGGTCCAAATAGACCGTGTTCATCTGAGGCATAGTTCTTTTCCACATACTTTTGATGTTTTCATAATTAATGGGATTTCTTTTATGCGGCATTGTGGAAGAACCGACCTGGTCCTTACTGAAAAACTCACCTACTTCATTGATTTCGGTTCTCTGCAGATTTCTCATATCATCACTGAAGTTGGCAATTATACCAAAAGTAGAGATAATTGCATGAATAAAGTCGGTCATAAATTCAGCAATCACAATTTGAGTTGAAAAATCACCTGCTTCAATACCTAGTTCGTCCATAACAGTCTTTTCAAACTCTATAGGATCTTCAAAAAAGAGACTGGATGCATTATAAGTTCCACAAGCCCCCGAAAATTTACCCTTTAATTGATCAGCCTTCTTTTTAATCTCTTCATATCTCAATCCTAATCTCTCAACATAGCCTGCTAGAACATAGCCAAAAGTGATTGGTACTGCATGTTGTCCATGGGTTCGACCGATCTGAATTGTATCACGTTCCTGTTCTGCTAATCTAATTAACTGATTAATTAACTTTTCTAAGCGAGGTAAGATGATATCTTCAGTTACTTCTTGATAACGTAGTGAATTAGCTGTATCTACAATATCATAGGAAGTTGCGGTTAGATGAATAAAAGGTTTTGCTTCATCACTAACTTTTTCTTGAATTAAGTTAACTAAAGCCCGAATATTGTGTTTTGTTTTCTGTTCCTTTTGATAGGCTGCTTGTGGGGTAATTTTTGCTACAGCGGTTTCCACTTCTTTGACCACCTGTTTTGAGCAAATACCCATTTTTTGTAAGCTTTTTATAAGGGCTAGTTCTACTTGTAGTTGATATTCAATATTGGCCTTTTCAGAAAGATAATTACTCAGTTTATTGTATAGTTCTTTTTTATATGAATATCTGTGGTCAAAGGGATTAATGTTTTCAAAAATATTTCTTGTTGACAACTCAATTACCTCCATTATTTAGCTTTTTCTTCTAAATATTTTTTATAACCAATTTTTTCTAACTTGTTAGCAGTTTGATTGACCTCACTGCACATCTCATCTCGATATTTTTGTAATTTTTCTTTTAATTTTACATCTCCGGTTGCCAACATCTGCACTGCCAATAAAGCGGCATTTTTTGCTCCATTTAAGGCTACAGTGGCAACTGGAATTCCACCCGGCATCTGCACCATAGAATAAAGTGAATCTGCTCCTCCTAAGGTAGAAGTTCTAATCGGTACTCCAATCACAGGTACTAAAGTGCTGGCAGCTATTACACCTGGTAGATGGGCAGCTTTACCGGCTCCTGTTATGATTACTCCAATTCCATTCTCTTCAGCATTTAGGGCATATTGACGGGCCCTTTCTGGGGTTCGGTGAGCCGATATTACGGTTACTTCATAGTCTACATTTAACTTTTCCAATATTTCACAAGCATCTTTCATTACAGGTAAGTCTGAATCACTACCCATCATAATTCCAATTTTTTTATTCATTTTCTAAAAGTTTCACTCCTTTTATTCTTCTACCTATATCTTTACGATAATAGGCATTTTCAAAATTTATTTTTTTAATGTTGTGATAACAATTATCATAAACATCTTGGTAAGTATCTCCGGTAGCTACTACAGCTAAAACCCGACCACCATTCGTTAAAATTTTATTATCTTCATACTTGGTCCCAGCCTGAATCACAAAAGGATTAGATGAATCACTAAAGTTATCTAAACCTGAAATAGTCTTTTTCTTCTCATATTCAACTGGATATCCACCAGAAGCCATAATAACAGCCATCGATTTTTGGTCTTTCCATTTAAGTTCTAATTCTGACAGTTCTTGCTTTTCAATCTTTTCAGCTATTACCAATAAGTCATTTTCTAAAAGGGGAAGTACTACTTGTGCTTCTGGGTCTCCAAAACGCACATTAAATTCCAGTACTTTCGGTTCTTTGTTTTCTATCATAAGGCCGACAAACAGGACTCCTTTAAAGTTTATTCCATGGGTATTTAAATAATTAAAAAGGGGTTTAAGGATCTGTCTATCGACCTTACTTTGAACTTCACTATCTACAAGTGGGGTTGGGGCATAAGCACCCATGCCACCTGTATTAGGACCGGTATCTCCTTCTCCAATCTGTTTATGGTCTTGAGCTGAAAGCATAGGGTAATATGTTTTACCATCTGCAAAAACCATAACAGTTGCTTCTTGACCTTTTAGATACTCTTCTATAACTACTCGCTGGCCGGCTTCTCCGAAATAGCGGTCTTCCATGATTTTATTTATAGCTGCTTCAGCCTCTTTAAAGTCCTCTGCTATAATTACTCCTTTGCCAGCAGCTAAGCCTTCTGCTTTAATTACAGTTGGAAATGAACAGTCTTTTAAAAATGCAAGTGCCTGTTCTGAATTAGAAAAAGTAGCGAACTTAGCAGTAGGTATTTTACAATTTTCCATAACCTTTTTAGCATATACCTTACTACCTTCCAGTCTAGCTGCTTTTTTATTCGGTCCAAATATCTTTAAATTTCTTTGTTGAAAATAGTCTACAATCCCTTCTACTAATGGTTTTTCTGGACCGACAAATGTCATATCAATGTTGTTTTGTTTTGCAAAATCTGCAATTTGCTTAAAGTTTAAAGGATCTAAATTTACATTCTCTGCTATTTTTGCTGTGCCCGCATTACCTGGTATAACATAAATTTCTGCTACTCGACTGCTCTCATTTAGTTTTTTAGCTAATGCATGTTCTCGACCACCACTACCGACAATTAAGATGTTTTTCACAAAATGTATCCCTCCTGATTTGTTAAAATTCTATAAAAAATAGAAAAACCCAGACGGGTAGTGCCTACTACTATTAACTAAGAGTAGAACCTACCCGC
>CAZXRH010000056.1:0-14323 GCA_964642575.1 uncultured Halanaerobiales bacterium | reverse complement strand
GCTTTTTCAAGCTCCATCTGAATCTTTAGTTTGATTCAGGTGGAGTAGTTGACCTCTATACCATTGGTTTTCTTCTTTTAAAATATCGGTGACCACCATGTGTTTTTGATCTTGCGCTATCCATAACTCAGCATTTGAGTCGGCTGCTTTTTTTAAGGTTTCCGCCTGCTGTACTTAAATCTGCTGGTCTTGGTCTCCATGAATTAGATAGATTGGGATATCTATATCTTTTATATTGCTAACCGGTGCTTCTTTTTGAGGTTTTATATCATATTTTAAAGCAAGAATTAATCTGATGCTTGGTTTAAAGACTTGGACCATAAGCTCCGGTGCTCCATCACTGCGCATATAATCTAAAAAAGTGTTTTCATAAGAGGCAAAGGAACTCACACTAATTACCTGACTTATCTCATCATATTTAGCCGCTGAATTAATAGCGGTTGCCCCACCCATTGAAATACCATAAAGTATAATCTCTTCATCTTCATATTCTGTTTGTTTTTTTATCCAATCCAGGAGAGCTTTAATATCTCTGGTTTCAGTATATCCAAAACCAATTTAATTTCCACCACTTAGCCCATGAGCTCTTAAATCTATACAAAAAGCAGCCAAGTTATGGTTATGGAAAAACTGGCCAAAGTTTAAAAGTGATGCACCGATCTGGCCATGCATACCGTGAATTATTACAGCTATGGCTTTAGGATCAGGTTGTCTAAAATGCCAGGCATTGATTTTAATATCATCTGAGGTGGTTACTGCAATATTATCAATCTGGTTTTCATATTCGGCTAAAAGTTCACTTTCAGGCTCAACTCTTATATCAGCCATATCTGATATTATATTATTAGTGAAATATGTTATGCCTCCAAACCCTAATACAACTAATATTAAAAGTAGTATAATAATGATTTTAAATATTTTCTTAAACAAGTTCGTCACTCCTCGTGGAATATAGTATATTAACTATTATAGGTATATCATATTAATCTACTATTATTTAATTATTAAGATTTTATTAATTTAAAGCCATTTCCACAGCTTTACGGGCATGCAGCATTGTGGTATCAAAGACTGGAATTACACTATCTTTATCTTTAATTAATAGTGGTATTTCTGTACAGCCTAAGATAACTCCTTCGGCTCCTCTTGCTTTTAAGTTTTTTATTATGTCTTGAAATTCTCTGCGTGAGTCATCATTGATAATACCAGAGATTAGTTCTTGATAGATTACTTTATGGACTTTATCTCTTTTTTCTTGTTTGGGAATGATGACATCGATATTGTGCTTTTCTTTAAGGCGTCCTTTATAAAAGTCTTCTTCCATGGTAAATTTTGTTCCTAAAAGACCTACTTTTTTTATGTTTTGGCTTTTTATTTCATCAGCCGCTGCATCTGCAATATGTAATAAAGGGATTTGTATACTATTTTGTACTTCCGGTGCCATTTTATGCATGGTATTGGTACAGATTAAGACCAGGTCTGAACCTGCCTGTTCCAATCTTTGGCCGATATCAACCATCTTTTCGGTTAACTCTTCCCATTTACCTTCATGCTGTAACTTTTCATACTCGGCAAAGTCCACTGAGTACATTATAGATTTAGCAGAATGTGGTTCACCTAACTTTTCTTTCACCATCTGATTAATTAAGCGGTAATACTCCAGGGACGATTCCCAGCTCATACCACCTATAAGACCGATTGTTTTCATGATTGCCTCCTTAGATGTTATTCTTTTAAAAAATAGTTATTCTTTCTTTTTCTTTAACTTCTGTTTTCTATAGGTTAAAACACTTAAATTAAAACCATCAATTAAGTTATGAATAATGATCGGATAGAGTAAACTTTTCGAAACTTGAAAACTGTATCCTAATATTAGGGCAGCAATAAACCTGGTCGGGATCATACTTAAAAAAGACCGCCAGGTTTCATTATTACTGTATACATTAGAAATATGGACTAAGACAAAGATGATACTTGCTAAAATGGTTGCATAAGAAAAGATAAAGATTTTACCCTCCAATAGAGTACTTAAAGTACCCTGGACAAAGCCTCTATATAATATCTCTTCTACCGGCCCCACCAATATCCAGACATAAAAAAAGGTCCATCCATTATTTTGATCACCATACTTTACTTCACTTAAATCTTCTTTTGGTGTTGTAAACACCAAAGCAGAACTAATAATAGCTAATGGTAAACCAATATAGAAGACGGATTTAAGACCAGCTGTAGTATTCCCCAGTGTAAAACCGGCTTCTTTTAAAGGTAATTGTAAAACTTGAATCAAAATAAAGGAAAATATAATACTCAAGGGAGCCATTAAAACCTTTATTTTAAATATATTATCTAGTCTGTTTTTAAAGATATTATTTTTAATATGTCTCATCACTGTAATATGAGATAAGAGTAATGCTATTAGATAAATAAACTGCAATATTTTTTCATCCTTCCTGATTTCATTTAGATTATTAATGCTTTAAATCGTATAGGTATCTAACCTTTTTAATGGACTTTCCTTTTTTTATTTCTCCTTCTGTCCCTTCATATTTAAATCCATTCTTTTCATAAAACTCTCTAGAACTTTTGTTATCTTTAAAAACCCAGAGAGTTATCCTTTTATACCCTCGCTCTTTTAATTCTTTAATACCCCATTGAATTAGTTTGCTTCCTAACCCCTGATGCCAATAATCAGGATGTAGGTATATTCCCCAGATCTCTCCGGTTTGATCATCATAATCTTGATCTCTATTTTTACCTAATGTGATAAAGCCAATCACTTGCCCGTTGAGTAATAAAACAGCAGTCTCCTTTTTGTTTTCTTTGATTGCTTTTTTAAATTTCTCTGCCCTTTTGTCTGGATCAAGTTGAGATAATATATTATCGGGTATTATGTTTTTATAGGCCTTTTGCCAGCTTCTGGTATGTAGTTGGCCTAAGGCTTGAGCATCACCGGGCTGAGCCCACCTAATTTTATAATTCATATTTGCACCTCTATCTATATAATATATTTTATCTTGTATTAGAAAATATATTCATCTCATTTTAATCTTTTGCGATAGTTAATGAGTTTATCTTTTTCTTTAAATCCCATTTCTTGTAAAGCATTTTCCATGGGATGGTTTTTGACATCTATATCAGCAATAATCTCTGTAATATCTCTTTCAATTAAATTTTCAATACCCTGTGCCAGTAAATCCTTAACATAATTACTGCCTCTTTTATCAGGTATAACACCTATATAGTTGATTGTTCCCACATCTTCATAAAGTATTTGAGGAATAACAAGCCCTACTATCTCATCTTCTAATCTACCAATCAACCAATCTTCAGGAGAATAGTCAATAGCTTTTAAGGAATTAAAATGTTGTTCGGCAGCTTCCTTTTCACCTAAGGCTTCAATATTTAGCCGGTCTTCATTGTCTAGAGTGTTTTTTGTCACTTCAATTATTATATCAAGAAATAAGTCTTTGCTTTCATTTTTTAAAGAAGTATAATTTAATCTGTTCTGAACTTGATCTTTATAATCGGCTGTATTGAGAATATAGCTTTTTTTAGACTGGATAATCTCTAATCCCACCTGCTCATATAATATTTTACTTAAGCTATATTTTTTACCATCAGATGAAGCAATTTGGGAATCTATTTGTTTTATACCATAATCTTTCATAGCTGACATGCTTTCTTTTAATAAACTTTTTCCTAATTTTAATAGACTACTGCTTTCCCAGGGTAATAAGAGTCCAAAAAGCAAAACACTTTTTTCATCCTCAGGAGACCAATAACCAACTCTACCAACAATTTCACCTTGCTCTTTGATAATAAAACACCACTTTGGTTTAGATAAGCCTTTATTCCAGAGACCTTTTACAGTTTCTTTAACTCTTTTTGGATAATTATCAAGTTTTAAAAACAGATCAATTTCATTTCTTTTAATACTTCTTACTTCCATACTTTGACCTACTTCCTTATGTTAATTTTTGTAAAGATATTCCTTTTTAATCTGCCCATCCATTCCAAATGTTACATCAATAGCCTCTTCTGGACAGATATCTTTACAAGATTGACAAAAAATACATTCCGTTGATAAGACTCGTTTGCCCTCATTTTTATATTTTAATAATTTAATATCCATCGGACAGTTTTCTTCACAAAGACCGCAATTTATACATCTGTCAGCATCAATTTCTAATTTCAACAGAGAAAATCTAGACGTTACTTTCATTAAAGTAGGAATTGGACAAATATATTTACAAAAAGACCTATTATCTTTAAGAATATAGGCTAGAGCGATAGCAATTAGATAATATATTATATTTCCTACTATTAACCAGTATAGGGCAGTATTTAAATTAGAAAATATATTGCCATAATTATGCCAGAAAAATAGTACAATTAATAAAGAGATAAAAAAATGTATGTATCTTAATATACCCCATTGTTTTTGCCTGGGCTTACTATTTTCCCATGGTAAAAAATCTAAAATCATGGCTGTCCAGCAGGCCCAACCACACCAGCCACGATTAAATATCAAAGGCCCTACTATTTTGGCAATAAAATAATGGAGGGTAGCAGCAGCAAAGACACCGGACATTAGATAAAAGAAAAAACCTTCTATCTGCATATTTTCTGCTTTGATTATACCCAGATATACTAATAGGTATATTCCAACTAAAAGCTGTGTTATCTTACGACCCCACTGTTTTTTTGCTTTGCTTAAAACAGTATTTAAATATATTCCTAGCCCGATAGCCAAACCAATATAGGTAAAGTTATAGATATAAAAAACATTATTGGTAGCTCGATATCTCCATAAACCTAGAAGTGAAAATAATATAATAAAAATCAAGGGAGTTATAATTTTTTTAACTTTTTTAAACAAATTACCCCTCCCTATTAATTCTTTAAATTAAATTCCATACATGTATTAATATGAAGTTAAATTAACTTTACATGATTAATTTTGCTCTATCTTTACTAATTGTTTGATAACTTTAATCATAAAGCGAAGCCCTTTAGTTTTAAAAGAAACATCATTAAAATTGCCGCTCAGATAGGAATCAGTTCCTGGATGGTAAAACAGAAATGCACCTGTAGCTCCTACACAGCCCCAGGATTTATATTTTTTGGGCATTAAAATTGGAATAGTTTTTAACTTCCAAATTCCATAACCATAATCAATTCCCATGAATAGCTTATCGGAATCTGTTTTCATAATCTCTAAAGTTTCTTTGGAAATTATATCACCATTAACCAAGGCCTGCATGAATTTAAGTAAGTCCTGATTAGTTGCTACAACACCACCGCCCGCATAATCTAGGTCAATATAATTTTTGTATTCATTGACAACTTTATCATCTATACTAAAATGTGCGATAGGATACTTATATTCTTTAATAGGTTCAGATACATGTAATACAGAAGACTGTTGCATGTTTAAAGGAACAAAAATATGTTCTTTTAAGACCTCATGAAATGGTTTTTTAGTAATATTTTCAATTATGAATCCTAATAGATGGTAATTTGTATCGGTATAATTAATTTTTTTACCTGGTGGGCAGTGTGGTGATAAATTTTCTTTACCCCACTCAATGGCTTCCCGAGTGGTGATCTTAAATTCTTTATCTGCTAATACTTTTTCTAAAAGTGGCCAAAAATAATCATTAAGACCAGAGGTTTGTTTGAGTAAATGTTTAATCTTAATTTCATTTGAATAATCTTTACCTTTATAGACATGTAAGCCATTCATTAATTCATCATCTAAATAATCTTTGATTTTGTCTTCAAAGTTTAGTTTGCCTTTTTCCTTTAAAAGACCAATTAAGACAGAGGTAAATATCTTACCGACACTGGCCATATAATTGGGTTGTTCGGGATGAGCCGTTAGTTCTCCCGTAGAACCTTCCGCAATATTTAAACTCAGACCCAATTTATCAGAATGTACTAATAGATAAGCATTCTTTACTTTAGATGCTTTCTGCACCTGTTTTCTAAACATCTCTTCAATTTTTCTTTTCGCATCTCTGGTTTTCACTTCTTCACATCCTTTTTAAGATTTAAATATAACACAACCCCAAAATTAGGCTAAATTAAAACTAATTAAATATTGAAATGATATTCTTTAGCTAACTTTTTGATAGGTATATCATATTCTTTAAAGATCAAAATTGTTTTTGAATTAATAAAATCAGCGTTTTCATTCCAGACCTTTTCAAAATATTTGTGGTAATCATTAACTACCATTAATGTTTTTAATAAGATAGTAAAATTCAAACTTTTATCCTCATGTAAATGATCTTTTATTATTTTATGAACATTTTCCGGAATTATAGAATCTAAGTTAACCAAATCCCAAACTCCATAACTAGCAAGTTCATTAATACACTCATCTGCTTTATTATTAAAAGTCGGTTCTATTATCCCTTCGTTCACTTCTTCCCTAAATTGAGATAATAAATATTTCTGCAGAGATGTTGAATTTATTTCAATATCAATTTCACCATTACGTGTCAACTCTTTTACTTTCTTTTTATATTGATCTACCTCTTCAGCTAAAAGATTAAACTCTCGGTCTGCCATTTCCAGCATGCCAGAAAGGGCATAGAACCTCCGCTGTAAATGTTTGGGTAAATTACCTTTCAGTTTATAATTTCTATCATGTTCAATTTCTGCCCAGGCGTGCTGTAAGATACTGCGAATTTGGATTTCAAACTGTAACCCTTTATACTTTTCATAATCTCGCTTAGGAACTAAATCATGAGTTAGGGTTGCAATATAATGGACAGACTTATATCCCATTTTGTCGGCATCAAGTAAATCTGATTTATCTTCACTATTCTCATAATCAATTGTAAAGATATCTTTAATTAAATCACTGATTTCATAAACATCTTTTTCAAAGAGGGTAATAATTCGAATACCAGCCAGGTCAGTTATTTGACTTTTTGGATCAGTATATTTATCTCTTTTAGCTTTCCTTTTAAAGCTATCGACCTTTTTAGCTCGGGAAGCTAAACTATGATAATATATATCTTTATCAATTAACATTTCTTTTATAATATTTTCAACATTGTTAGCCAGTTCTGTATATCTTTCTCTATTGTTTTTATACCAATCTACAGCTTTCTTTACTTTCCTATCTTTGGCCATCTCTACCCCTCACTTTTTATATCTTTTTAGATAAATAATAATCGTCAAGACCCTTGAAATTGAAATCAAGTAATCTTGCTTCAAATTTATAACCTTTCTTAATCCAAAAACATACTGCCTGTTTATTGTCTTGATTTTAAAAAATATTATTAACAACATTTTTTAGCTACTGCAACTGGATTGCTATCTACAAACATAGAAATCATAATTTTATTCATTTTTCTTTATCCTCACTATCTGACGTCCTAAAATTAACCAAATGCATTCCTTCTATTAAAAGACTTTATTGTAGTTCAAATGATTGATACTCAATCCATTTACCTGAACTTTTAATATAAATAGCTAATTCACCTGCTTGTAAATCTAGGGGTTCTCTGCCAAACTGATTAAAATATTCCCTAATAATCTCATTGGTTTGATCAATAGGATTACCCATTGCAATTGTCATATGGTAAATCTCTTGTCTTAAACTCTCCTCATCATATTTGGGTAATTCCTTTTTTACTTTATCAACCAATTTTTCAATAGGTCCTACTGGGACCGGAGAAAGATAAATTACTTTGCTGGTTGGAAAACTAGAAATTGGGACTGCTTGAAAAGAAAATTTAGAATGTTGTTTAGCAATCATAGAAAGTTTGCTCTCAATTTCATTATCCATCTGAGTTGGCAGATAAAAATTGGGCAGTAATGTAATATGAAAAGGTACTTCTTTTCCCTCACTTTGAATATGTTTTTGACGAAATTCTTCCATTCCTTCAATATTGTCGACTGGTTTTAAGATGAGAATACTTCTTTGTGCTTTGTTCGCCATTTCAGTTCACCCTTAATAGGTTTTTATCTTAAAAGTTCTTTTCCATAAAAATGGTTTGCGGTAGATAATAGTTTTCCATTTCACCGCCAGAAAACTCTTTTATGATATCTTCACACCCCGTGACACTTACGAACTTCTTCTTTTTGTAAAAATCGATGGCCCATTCTGCTTCATTGTGGACTAAAAGACATACTTTGTTATAGCCATAGGTTTTTAATAGTTCTATTAGCTCATCAACTGCGGTAGTTCCATAGCCTTTCCGCTGATAATCATTCATTAAATAAAGTCCAACTAGATAGGCAGTTTGCTCTGTTAAGTCAGTTACTCCCAAAAACCCAATTTTAGTACCTTCATCTTCAATTATGTATACTTTGTATTCTTCCGGCAGTCCATTTTCTTCAAATTCCTGAGCTTGTTTTTCAAATTTATCCGGCATTATGGCAGAATAGGTTTCCTTGGCATCCCGACAGACCGATGCTAAAAAATCAACATCTTCTTCAGCAGCTTTTCTTAAACTAATCTCCATTTTATCCCCCCTATTAATTTATCGTGTTTCTTTTTTTAAACTACCAATAATTTTCTCACTAAATTGAGGTAATTTTTCCTTATATTTTTTGTTATATTGAACCACAAGTTTGTTGTAGGTCAAATAGAGTTTTGTAAAATCTTTCATACAATCAGTTAAAACTTTTTTATCAGTCATTTTTTCAATCACAACTGCTATCTTATAACCAACTGTATACCAAGAGCCCTGGCCTCCATTATTGGTCATTAATTGAAAGCCTTTATCATATAGATCTTTTTGATTAGAAAAATTTTTATTTAGTATGTCTAAAAGAAATTTTTCTATTTCCTTAAAGTCCCTGTTAAAGTTACTAATATTTTCATCCCATCTTTCTTTTAATTGCTCGTCAAAACGATTAGGATGGACAGCAGGGCTGCCTGCTGCAGCCAGCATGGCAAAGCCTTCCCCAAAGGCATTTGTCCATTCAATCATTCTTTGTACCGGTTTGGGCAAATGGGTATAATCACTTTTTTGATAAATATCATCTAAACCGATATGATGTAGTTCGTGGATTAACTTATTAGTTAATTCTTTTTTGGAAATACTTGGTTTTAAGTAAAGGAATAATACTAATTTATTATCTATATTGTGTACAAAACTATTACTGGCAGGTTTAATGACAGGAATTATATCTGTATTAATAACTGCGTGGTCAGGTAAATATTTTTTGGTTTTATTAATGATTTTATTAAAGTTTATATCTTTTAAGTTTTGATAGGCATTTTGAAATTGATCATATCCTTCAGGCTCAATCTCATTTAGAAGAAAATCTTTGAAAGCCTTCTTTTTTAACTGATTGCCCATATCTTCTTCACGCTGCTTCAGTAATTTAAAACCATCAGAGGAAAACAGTCTTTTCCAGTCTAATTTCTCAGTATTTTCACCCTGTTTTCTTTTATATAAAATATTAAGAACTGCTTTAATCTCATCTTCAATTAAATTAAGACTCACCTATTACACCTCGAACTTGTAGTATTTTAAGGTTGTCTTCTCTTTTTGTCAGCCATTTCAATCGTCTCTTTCAACCAATATTCAATATCTGGATGCTCTTTTATTTCAGCTAAGGTCAGCCAGTGTACTTCTTCAATTTCTTCTTGGTCTTTACAAATAGCTGTGCCTGACTTATATTCACAGAGAAAGATTATATCTATAATTAGTTCTTTGCCATCTAAAAAGAAAGATTTGCTGTTAACATATTGAAACGGTCTTTTTAATTCAAGATCAACTTCTTCTTTAATTTCTCTTATGATAGTATTTTCTAAAACTTCTTTTTGAGGTTTAGTTACCTCAACTTTTCCACCTGTGTTAGCAAATATGCCGGGTGCATGTTCTTCTTTTTCACTTCTTTTTGTTATTAGATATTGGTCACCTTTATAAATCACTGCTTCTACATTAACAATATATCTTATATCACTCATCTTATTCCCTTCTTTTTAAGCAATTAATTTTGCAACATCTAGATATGTTACATACACCATGAGTCCTATAATTAATACCCAACTGGCCAGAGCCAAAGGGTAGTGTAATTTTTTAAATTTAACTGATACTTTTTCCATTAAGTAAAGTAATACTTTGCCCCCATCTAGTATTGGTAAAGGTAGCAGATTTAAGAGAGCAAAGTTCAAACTTATTAGTGCAGTAAACTTTAAAGAATTAAAGATACTGCCTTCGATAATCTGGCCACCTTGAGAGACGATACCAACAATACCAGCTACTTCCCCCTGGCCAGAAAATATTTGAGGTAGAGAAGCTGCCATTCCAATAAAAAGCTGTCCAGCTTGCAAGATAGGTTTAAGTGTTAAGTTCCAGAGAGAAAAATCCACAGTAAAGATATTTATGACTGAAAGACAAAAAACTGGTAATATAATACTGGCAATAGGACCTCCAATAGACATGATAATCCTTTTGTAGACCGGTAGTTTGAAAAAATCTTCTTCATTATCAATAGCTGGCATCACATAACCACCTAATGGTATTAGCGAAATTCTATATTCAGTTTCTCCTATTGTTTTACTTAATAGCTTGGGACCAAAACCAACTGAAAAAATATTGATCGGCATTTTCACCATTTTAGCAAATACCAGATGTCCAAATTCATGTATTAAGATGGTCACCCCAATTATTAATAGTGCTAATAGATAGCTCATTTTAGTCTCCCCCTAATATTTTAATTATATTTCTTGTGTTAATTCTCCTTTTAATACTGTTATGGCTTTACCACTTAAGAAAACTCTGTCATCTGCCAGCCTTATCTTTAAACTACCACCTCTACTGGAAGCCTGATAGGCAGTAAATTCTTTTTTATCTAACTTTTCCTGCCAGTAAGGGGCAAGGGCACAGTGAGCAGATCCAGTTACTGGATCTTCATCAATACCAATCGCTGGAGCAAAAAACCTTGAGATGAAATCATACTTTTTTGAATTTGATTTGCTGGTCACAATTACTCCACGAGTATCAACTTCTTTTAAAAGCTTAAAATCTGGATCAATATTTTTCACTATATCTTCAGAGGCAACTTCTATTAAATAATCAAATCTATTTTTACCAACATAAAGTGGTTCCACTTCTAGTGCATTTAAAAGTAGTTGTGGAGTAAATTCTTCCTGAACTGCTTCAATAGGAAAATCTAGCTCAATCCATTCCTCATTCCGGCGGGCTGTTAGCACTCCACTTTTTGTTTTGAAGTATATATCTTCTGACTTGTCTACTTGACCAGTTTCCCAGAGAACATGAGCACTGGCTAATGTAGCATGACCACAAAGTTCTACTTCACTGGTTGGTGTAAACCATCGTAGGTTATAGCCCTCTTCTTCTTTGAGGATAAAAGCTGTTTCGGGTAAACTCATCTCACTCGCTACATTTTTTAACCAATCTACATCTTTTGGTTCTTCTAAAAGGCAAACCGCAGCTGGATTACCTTGATATGGTTTATCTGTAAAAGCATCTACCTGATATATTTCCATACTCTATTCCTCCTTAGCTTAAATATGATTAATCTGATATTGTTTTGGTTTTGTATTTTTTAAATTAAACTTCGGCTACTACCCGGCAGGGTAAGCCCGTCATTTCAGTATATTTTAATGGATAAGTGTGGGCGGTAAACCTACCGGATTTATTATTTTCCAATATTTTTTCTAAATTGATAAGATTTTCAACGATAAATACTCCCTGATCAGCACAGTACTGATCCATAGCAGAATGTTCTTCTGGCCTTCTGATACCGGCAAAATCTATTCCGATAATTGAAATATTTTTAGCAAGTAGTTTATCAATTAGTTCCTTTGATAACTCAGGGTGTTCTTTAAAATATTCTTTTGAACCATATCCCGTCCTATTTAAAAAGTTTGAATAAAAAGCAACAAACATATCTTTATTGACTCGTTTTAGATCTATATCAGAGGGTCTAATTTCATTTTCTTTAATATTACTTAGATCAAAAACAATTCCTTTTCTTTTAATATATTCTAAAGGAAACCTTTTATCCATCACATCGAAATGAGTTCCAATATGGCCTCCTACCGTTCTTTTTTCATTAGTAAAAGCCTCTTCTCTCAATTCAGGTGTGACTTCAATAGTCAAGTCTATATACATGTGAACTCTCCTTTAATGGTTTATATAATAATTATCTTTTAGTTAGAAAAATTCCTTTAATATTAATAGATAAAATTATCTAATTCAGTCCTTGCTTTTTCTAGATAGGACTGAGCAGATACTTTACCTTCTTCATATTTAAGATGCCAGTCAGCTGGCACTGGAAACTTATCATACAATTCTTCCCTACGAGCTTCTAATAAATGGGGTTTAATACCCATATAGTCTGCTGCACACATAATCTTATTGGGGGATTTCTTATCCAATTTTCTTAAAAACTCAAGTCCTGTTATACTTCTTAATAAGTGGTGATCAATAATAACAAGATCTACTGTTTCACTTAATTTTAAAATATTTTCTTCTGCTTTTTCTAATAATTTCTCATTAAGATAGGAAAGATAAAGTGGTGGACCACTAGCTAAAACAATATCCGGTTTCTTTTTTATTAGTTGATCAATGGTATTTGAATGCAAAAACTGAATATCAGAAGCATGAATAAACTTTTTGTTTTGCAATTCAACTTCTACCATCATTACAGAACCTAAGTTGCTGTCCTTCTCACCATGGAAGACCGGGAAACTAAAGCTTAAGGACTGATCAGATTCTCCTTCTGCAATTATGAAGTTGCTAACATTCATTTTAATGTTTTGACCTCTTTTTTGCATTTTGGCTGACTCATTCTCTAACCCTTTAGCCCATACCTTAGTTTTTCTTAGATACTTTTCAACTTTATCTAATGAAAGTTGATAAGGGTTGGCTTCAGCCAAGGGAATATGATCCCCATGGTAGTGGCTAAATACTACATCAGTAGCATCTTTTAACTCTGTAATGATTCTTTCCTTTAAAATTTCATCTACAGCAATTTGAATAGGATGAGGAAATTGTCCCTTCCTCTGATAACCTAAAGCTATACCCGGGTCAATCACGATCCTTTTGTTTTCAGTTTGAACAGTGCAGCATAAGCTTCTAACACCTAATGATTCGGTGGCTATTATTTTTATTTCTTCCATCTAAGTCATCCCCTATTAATGATTTTATTTACAGAAAAAACACGAAGTATTTATTATATACATACTACTTTTTATAAGAATATTATCAATTTGTTTCTTTCACTTTATCTAAATTCCCTTCTTAATATTATATTATTTAAATTCTATCTTATCCCTTCATCAATAACAAAAAAGTCTTCTTAATTCATAAAAAAAGAAGACTTTTTAAAAATAATATATGTTTTTTTCTGTATTATTAATCTAAAAATTAAGAAAATAAATTGAGATCTATGAATGCATGAAATTATTTCTTGCTTGTATCCGATTTTAATTAGATTTAAATTTTAAAAGTAGATTACATACAGAATTCGAGAATTTATAACTTAAATACTCACCTACATTTTGTATTTTTTCAACATTTACACCATTTTCACACATTTCATTTAAAAACTGTTTTACCCTTTTATCATATAGAGGTTTTTCAATTTTTCTGGGCATCTCTTCCCCATATTTCATTTTATATTTTTTAGAGATTTTACGCCAAGTATTTTTAGCTTGTTTTATATTTTCTTCAAAAATCTTTTTTCTCTTATTTGCTTTCTTTCGTTCTTCTTTAATTCGTTTTTTAGCATTAACTTTTCCGCGTCTAAATAAAAAATGAGGATCTACTTTACTTATTTTTTCTCTAAATTCAAGGAATAAATAATATCTACAATCTACTGCAATATCTTCAAAGTTAATTTCTTCTACAACCATATTTGTTTTATCAATATCACATGACATATCTTTATCTTGTAAATAGTTAACTAAATAAACATTTTTAACCTTAATTAAGTCTTCAATTACAAGTTTCACTTGACGGTCTATCCAATTAATAGTTTTTAGTTCAAAATCTCTATCATAAGTATAATGTGCTATACCCATATTACTAAAATAAGTTGGAAAACTTTCTCCTGTTAATTCATTTTCTAAAAATTCTTCAAATGTAGCATAATCTTCTAATTGTATTTTTTCATCTGTAGTTATAACTCTACCAGAATTATCCCAGGGTGGGTCAATACTGTGGTCAATTCTTTTTCTTTTCTTTGAGATTACAATATATGCAAACCATTCAGAAACCATTTGAATATAATCATTAATATTATCTTCACATTTTTCTTTTAATTTTTGTTCTATGATATTTTCTAGAATCATTATCCCCCCAACTATTACTATCTTAAA
>CAZXRH010000055.1:0-14394 GCA_964642575.1 uncultured Halanaerobiales bacterium | reverse complement strand
TACCTTGATTTTAATAAAGGGAAGTTCTATATTAAGCACTTCAATATTATATATTTCAATTGGTCTTTCCTCAATTTCCACATCAACTTCTTTATCATTACGGGCATAATGATAAAGTCTTTTCCCCTTAACTTTAACAGCTGAGTAAAGAGGTGGAGTTTGCATGGACTTTCCCTGGAAACTATTAATAACTTCCATTATTTTTTTAGAATCTAAGTTCTTCCAATTATTATCTCTGTCAGTTACTTCACCATCTGCATCTAAAGTATCGGTTTGAGTGCCTAGCTCTATTTTGGCTATATATACTTTTTCATCTTCTGGCAGATAAGGAATTATCTTTGTTCCCCGGTGAATACAGACCGGCAGTACTCCAGCTGCAGCTGGGTCTAAAGTACCGGTATGACCGGCTTTTTTGATCTGTAAAACCTTTTTGATATAGCCAACTACATCAAAAGATGTCATACCTGGTGGTTTTAATACATTTATGATACCAGGTTTTTTAGACATTTTCTTTCACCTCATCGATTACCCTCTCAACTACTTCTTCTAAATTTCCTTCACGTTTGGTTCCAGCTGCCCGAGGGTGACCTCCCCCTCCAAATTTATGGGCAATTTCACTTACATCCACATAATTTAAAGATCTAAAACTAATATCAATAAAATCTTTTTTCTTTTCAATAAAAGAAATTCCTACTTCAACCCCTTTAATATCACGGGGATAATTTACAAAGTTTTTAATTTCTTTATCATCAATATCAATTGAATCAATTTCTTCTTTATTTAATACCAACCAGGCTATTTTACCAGCTTTGGCTGTTTTAATATTGGCCAGACCTTTAGATAATAATTTAAGATACTCTAAGGATGAGTAACTCTGTAAAAACCTATTTATTTCAACAATATCAATATTTTTTTCTTTTAAATCAGCAATCAATCTAAAACTAGCTGGGTCACTGTTGGGATATTTAAGAGAACCAGTATCAGCTAATACTGCTAAAGCAATTGCTGTTCCAATGTCATCTGTGATTTCTATATCTAAAAGTTCAACTAGATCATAAATTATTTTACCTACTGCCGCATCATCAGAATTGACATAATTTAAATCACCAAAACGGCTGTTGTCATAATGGTGATCGATATTGACAATAAAACAATCTTCAATAATTGGTTTATAATTACCTAATCGCTCTATATTGGCAGAATCTAAGGCTATTACCTTATCAAATTTTGCCAGTTTATTTTTATCAATATCTTTATAAATATAGTATTCATTTGGGTTTAAATATTTAAAAAGAAGATCATACTCTTGTCTTAAGTCACTGTGTAAAAGCAATAAAGAGTTTTTGCCTAACTTATCTAACAGAAATTTATAGGCCATAATAGACCCGACAGCATCACCATCAGGGTCTATATGACCTATTATTAGATAATCATCATTTTCTTTTATATATTCTGCTATTTCTTGTAAAGAATTATTCTTCTTCACTATCTTCATGCCTCTTTTCATCTTCTTCAATTACTTCATCAATAAGTTTTGAAATGTGGACTCCCTGTTCAATAGAATTATCATATCTGAACATTATCTTGGGTGTATGGTAGGTTGTAAGTCTTTCACCTACCAGTTTTTGTATATAGTTTCTGGCCTGATCTAATCCTTCCATTGTTTCTTTCTTTTCCTGTTCACTACCTAATACACTTACCATCACCTTGGCATGTTTTAGATCGTTTGAGACATCTATCTTTGTGACTGAAGCAAATCCGATGCGGGGATCTTTTAATTCCCTCAAAATTATCTTACTGATAATCTCCTTCAACAATTGACTCATCTTTCTTACTCTTTTTTCATTAGCCATTTTTCTCACCTCTATAAGGATCTTTCAATCTCCTTATATCTATATATTTCTATAATATCTCCGACTTTTATATCATTGTAATTATCAATTCCAATTCCACATTCATATCCTTCTTTTACTTCTCTAACATCGTCTTCAAACCTCTTTAAAGAACTTATCTCACCTTCATGTATGATTTTTCCATTTCTAATTAGTCTTACATAATCATTACGATTTACTTCACCTTCTTTTACATAGGCACCGGCTATTATTCCCACATCAGGTACTTTAAAGGTATCGCGTACTTCAACTCGTCCGACAACAATCTCTTTATATTCAGGTTCAAGTAATCCAGACATTGCATTTCTAATATCTTCGATTACTTTATAGATAACTCGATAAGTTTTAATTTCAACTTTTTCTTTTTCGGCTGCCTTACGAGCATTTGTACCAGGACGAACATTAAATCCAATTATGATAGCGTTGGAAGCACTTGCCAGATTAACATCTGTTTCATTAATAGCTCCTACCCCAGTATGGATTATATTAACACTTACTTCATCAGATTCTATATTCATTAGTGAGGTTTCTAAGGCAGCGATAGAACCCTGTACATCTGCTTTTATGATAACATTAAGTTCTTTAATTTCACCTTCCTGAATATTTCTATATAAGTCTTCTAAAGAAACCTTAGAATCCGTTTTAAGTCTTTCTTCTTTTTTCTTTTCCTGTCTTCTTTCAGCCAGGTCACGGGCCTTTTTCTCATCTTCCATTACTCGGACATAGTCTCCTGCTTTAGGAACATCATCAAACCCTAAGACAATCACTGGTGTAGCAGGTTCTGCTTTTTCAACTCTTTCTCCATGTTCATCAAGTAGGGCTTTTACTCGTCCAGTAATTGAGCCTGCGATAATATAGTCACCAATTTTTAAAGTTCCATTTTTAACTAAAACAGTTGCAATTGGGCCTCTACCTCTATCAAGTTCAGATTCAATGATTACTCCATCTGCAACTCGGTCTGGATTTGCTTTTAGTTCTTCTACTTCCGAAACTAAATTAACCATTTCTAGTAGTTCATCAATATTTTCACCTTTAAGGGCCGAAACATTTACACAAATTGTATTACCGCCCCATTCTTCTGGTACCAGACTGTGTTCAGTTAATTCCTGTTTCACACGATCAGGTTGAGCATTAGCTTTATCTATCTTGTTAACTGCTACAATAATGGGAATCCCAGCTGCTTGAGCATGATTGATCGCTTCTACAGTTTGAGGCATAACACCATCATCAGCAGCTACAACAAGAATAACTATATCAGTTAGTTGTGCTCCTCTGGCCCTCATTGCAGTAAAGGCTTCATGTCCTGGGGTATCAATAAAGGTAATCTTTTTATTATCATATTTAGCCTGATAAGCACCAATATGTTGCGTAATACCGCCAGCTTCACCTTCTGCCACTCGGGTTTTTCTTATTACATCTAAAAGAGTGGTTTTACCGTGATCAACATGGCCCATTACTGTCACAATCGGAGGCCTTGGTTTTAAATCTTCCGGTTTATCTACAATTTCGTCTAGTTGTAACTCCGAATCAACTTCCTCTTCTGATTCTATTTCATCTGTAATTTTTATTTCTAAACCTAATTCATCTTTTAAAATCTCTATTTCGTCTTCATCAAGAGAATAGTTAACATTTGTCATTATACCCATCTGCATCATTTCCTTGATGATATTATTAGCAGAAATATTGAGTCTTTCAGCTAAATCGCGAATTGTGATTCCTTCAGTTACCGGAGTGAAATCTGCTTCCTCATCTTCAACTGCTTCTTCTGCTTCTTCCGGTTCTTTTTCAGCAGCTTCAATTGTTTCTTCTATTTCTTCTTCTTTTTCTTGCTCAATAGTTTGTTCCTCTTGTGTACTTTCTTCACTAACCATTTCTTTGACAAGCTCAGCTGTGTCATCTTCAACAGTACTCATATGACTGGATACTTCTACTCCTAAGTTATTAAGTATTTCGATTAATTCTTTACTTTCCATATCCAATTTGTCAGCCAGCTTATATACTCTAATTTTACTCAAACTAACCACCTCCATATTAAATTGTAGCTTATTTATCTGTTTCAACCTCATCTTCATTGTCTACTATATCTTCTTTTTGATCTGGGCTTTCATCAGTTTGTTCAACATCAACTTCTTCAATTACTTCACTTTCCTCTGACTTTTCATCTGTTTCTTCACTTTCTGATTCTTCAAATTCAGATTCCTTTTTAATATCTATTTTCCAACCCGTTAATTTTGCTGCTAGTCTTGCATTTTGACCTTCTTTTCCAATTGCCAGTGATAATTGGAAGTCAGGTACAATAACCTTGGCACTTTGTTCTTCTTCATCGTTGATTACATCGATTACTTCTGCCGGGTTTAAAGCATTAGAAACATAATTTTTTGGATCTTCACTATATTGTACAATATCTATTTTTTCTCCATTTAACTGTTCTACTACAGATTGTACTCTCATCCCCTGAGGACCAACACAGGCACCAACTGGATCGACTTTATCGTCATAAGATGAAACAGCTATTTTAGATCTAAAGCCTGCTTCACGCGCAACAGACCTGATTTCAACAATTCCATCAAAGATTTCTGGTACTTCTACTTCAAATAATCTTTTAAGTAAAGCAGGATGTGTTCTAGAAACTAAGATGCGTGGTCCCTTGGTAGTTGATGAGACCTCAACAACATAAAGTTTTAACCTTGAACCAACCCGGTATTCTTCATTGGGCATCTGTTCAGAAACAGGTAAAAGGGCTTCGGTTTTACCCATATCAATAAGCACATTGTCTTTATGAAAGCGCTGAATAGTACCTGTTATAATTTCGCCTTCTTTTCTTTTATACTCTTCATATAAAACATCTCTTTCAGCTTCTCGAATTCTCTGCATAACAACCTGTTTAGCGGTTTGGGCTGCTATTCTACCAAAGTTTTCAGGTGTAACCTCTACATCTAAATAATCTCCCACTTCAATTTCCGAATCAATTCTTTTCGCTTCATCAGCTGGTATTTCATAACGATCATTTTTTACTTCTTCTACAACTTTTTTGCGGGAAAATACCATAACTTCGCCTGATTCTTCATCAATTTCTACACTAACATTTTCCTTAGAACCAAAATCTTTTTTATAAGCTGAAAGTAAGGCTACTTCAATTGCTTCCAGTAACACTTCCTTTGATATCCCTTTATCTTTTTCAATATCATCTAAGGCGTTCAGCAAGTCCAGATTCATTTTTTTCCTCCTTCTAATTCAACTAAAAATTAAAGTCTTCGTGTAAATTTGCTTTTGCTATGTCTGAATAATCAATTTCCATCTCTTCATCAGAATCCTTTAACTTAATAGTAATAACTTTATTTTCATTAATGCCAATCAGTTTACCGATAAATTCCTTCGAATTATTAATTTTTCGATAAGTACTTATTTTTACATCTTCTCCGGCAAATCTTTCATAATCTTTGATCTTTCTTAACGGTCTTTCCACCCCAGGAGAAGATACTTCAAGGAAATAACTTTTATCTATAGGATCTTCTTCATCGAGTTTTTGGCTGATTAATCGGCTTAAATTACTTAATTGATCTATGGTAAGATCACCTTCTTCATTTTCAACAAACACTCGTAATATCCAGTTTTCTCCCTCTTTTATATATTCTATATCAACAAAGTCAAGATCGTTTACCTTAACTATTGGTTCTATCAATTCTCTTAGTTCATCGACAACGCTCATTATAAAACCCTCTCTTTCATAAATTAAAGAGTGGGGCGGGCCCACTCCTCAATAAAAATACAACATATTCCATATTAAAGATTATCATAAAAAACACTATTTTTCAAGAGTTTGCAAAAAGTGAAAGTTGATTCTTTTCCGGTAGTCCTTTTAAAGTTCCATGTTCTTTCATCTTTTCAATGACTGTTTTACTGAGACGGGTTCTGTTGGTTAAGTCTTCAATTGAGATGAATTCACCTTTTGCTCTGGCTTCAATAATACTTTCAGCAGCACTTGAACCAAGACCTTCTAGACAAATCAGAGGTGGAACTAATTTTTCATCTCTTAAAATAAACTTATCTTTTTTAGAATTATATAAGTCTACTTTTCCAAACTCAACCCCTCTGTGCATTGCCTCAATAACAACTTCTAATATTGTAATGGTTTCTTTATCTTTAGCAGTAAGTTTATCTTGTTGGTTTAATTTTGTTAAGTAGTCTTCTACATATTCTAGACCCTTATCAACTATTTGTGCATCAAAAGCACTTGCTTTTGTTGAAAAGTAAGTTAAATAAAATGCTTTTGGATAATGAACTTTAAAGTATGCAATCCGATAAGCCATCATCACATAAGCTGCTGCATGTGCTTTCGGAAACATATATTTAATTTTTTTACAAGATTTAATATACCAATCTGGTACTTCCTTTTCTCTCATCTTCGTTTCTTCTTCATCGGTGAGGCCTTTGCCTTTTCTGACATGTTCCATAATCCAGAAAGCATCAATCGGTTCTAAACCTTTTTGCAGTAAATAGTTCATTATATCATCTCTTACTGAGATTACTTCTGATAGGGATGCTTTATTATCTTTAATTAATTCTTGAGCATTATTTAACCAGACATCAGTACCATGAGATAGGCCACTGATTCTTACCAATTCAGCAAAGGTGGAAGGTCTAGTATCAATGAGCATCTGTCTAACAAAACTGGTGCCAAATTCAGGAATTCCATATGTGCCTACCTCGGAATCAATTTCTTCTTTAGTTACTCCTAAAGTATCTGTAGAAGAAAATATCTGCATTGTCTCAGGATCATCTAATGGTATAGTTTCAGGATTTACTCCAGTTAAATCTTCTAACATCCTTAGGGAAGTGGGATCATCATGACCTAAAAGATCAAGTTTTAAGATCCGCCCACTTATTGAATGGTAATCAAAGTGAGTGGTCCTAACCCTTGTTTCCTGATCATTAGCTGGATGTTGAATAGGAGTAAAATCATAAATATCCATATTTTTAGGAACAACCATCAGTCCACCAGGATGCTGTCCGGTCGTTCTCTTAACTCCGGCACAACCTTTAACTAATCTATTGATTTCTGCTTTTTTTACATCTATATCATTATCATCTAAATAATTTTTAACAAATCCAAAGGCTGTTCTATCTGCTATTGTGGAAATTGTACCTGCTCTAAAAACATAATCTCGTCCAAAAAACTCTTCAGTTGCTTCATGTATTGTATTTTGATATTCACCGGAAAAATTTAAATCAATATCAGGTACCTTATCCCCTTCAAATCCCATGAAAACTTCAAACGGAATATCAAAGCCGTCTTTAGTATATTGGGTCCCACATTCCGGACACTTTTTATCCGGCAGATCAATTCCTATACTGTACTCCTCTTCCTGCATTAATTCTACATTTTGGCAGTTTTTACAACGATAATGAGCTGGAAGCGGATTAACTTCTGTAATATCAGTCATGGTTGCTACAAATGAGGAACCAACTGAACCCCTGGAACCAACCAGATAACCATCTTCCAGTGATCTTTTAACCAATTTATGAGCAATAAGATAGATAACAGAATAACCGTTATCAATGATTGAATTCAGTTCTTTTTCCAATCTCTTTTCTATATATTCTGGTAAGTCTTCACCATACATACTTTTTGCTTTATTGTAGCTCATGGTCTTGATTTTTTCATCGGCCCCTTCAATTTCAGGAGTGAAAAGACCATCTGGAATCGGTTTTATCTCATCGATCATATTATATATCTTATTGGGATTTTCCACTACCAATTCATGTGCTTCATCTGAGCTGAAATAATTGAATTCTTCAAGCATCTCTTCTGTTGTGCGGAAATATAGTGGGGCTTGATTATCATAATCATCAAAACCCTGTCCTGCTTGTAATATTTTTCTATAAATTTCATCTTTGGGATTTAAAAAGTGAACATCTCCACTTGCTATAACTGGTTTTCCATATTTTTTACCGAGATTATAGATCTTTTTATTTATCTTTTTCAGTTCTTCTTTATTTTCAAGCTGGTTAGGAATTAAAAATTCATTATTGCCTAAAGGTTGAACTTCTAAGAAATCATAAAACTTTACAACCTCTTTTATTTCTTTTGAGCTTCTGTTGTTTAAAATATAATTAAAAAGCTGACCTGACTCACAGGCAGAACCGATTAAAAGATTTTCTTTTTTTGCTAAAAGTTCACTTTTTAATATTCTTGGCTTTCGATAAAAGTTATCAAGATGTGCCTTAGAAACTAATTTATAAATATCTTTTAATCCAGCCTGATTTTTAGCTAAAATCAGTGCATGATAAGGTCGCTGCTTTTTCCAATCTATATTTTTAGTTAATTCATTCAACTCATCTATATTATCAATCTCTATCTCATCGTTTTCTTTTAATAGTTCTAAAAATAGATAGCCAGTAGCTTTCGCATCATCTAAGGCTCGGTGATGGTTTTCTAAGTTTATCTTATAATGGTCAACTAAAGTAGCTAGTTTATGGTTTTTTAGTTTAGGTAAAACCGCTCTAGCCAAGGTTAAGGTATCAATTAAAGTAACATCTTCTGTTTTAACAAAATCATTTAAAGGTTGTCTAATAAAACTATAATCAAAATCCATATTATGGGCAACTAAAGGTGCTCCATCTATAAATTCAACAAATTCTTTAAATACTTTATCAAAAGAATCAGCATCTTTTACCATACTGTCATCAATACCTGTTATTTCAGTGATTTTAGCTGGAATATTTTCTTTAGGTTTGACCATTGATGAGAATTCATCAATAACCTCACCATTTTTTATTTTCACAGCACCAATTTCAATGATTTCATTTTTAACCGGATTTAGACCAGTAGTTTCCAGGTCAAAAACAACAAATTCACTTTCCTCTAATTTCTTGTTTTTAGGATTAACTACAATCGGTTTTCCATTATCAATAAGATAAGCTTCTAGACCAAATATTATATCAATGCCGTGTTCTTGACCGGCCTGATAGGCATCTGGAAAAGCCTGGACAATACCGTGATCTGTGATAGCAAGTGCTTCATGTCCCCAATCAGCTGCTTGTTTAACGGCTTTTTTTACCTCTACAGTTGAATCCATGGCACTCATCTGGGTATGCAAGTGCAGTTCAACCCTTTTTTGGTCTGCTTTATCATCTCTGTTCTTTTTCTCACCAATTTTATTGACATCATTAGCCATCAGTATGAGGTCTTTACTGTATTTATCATACTGAATATCGCCTTTAACCAATACTTCCATGTCTTTTTTGATATCAAGTTTATCTCTGTTTCTTAAAAAAGCCTTACAGGTCAGTGAATCCTTATAGTTTGTAATATAGAAAGTATGGAGGGTAAGGCCTTTATTAATTTTTTTAACTTCCTGATCAAATACTATACCACTGGTCTTAAGATTTCTTTGTTCTGAACCAATCTTTTCTATATCAATTTGATTACTTGTACTTTTTATTTTACCACCATATATTATTCTTTTTTTACTATTTCTTTTCTTTTTTCTTTCCTTATTTTTAACTTCTTTTTGTTTTTTAAGACTTTCCTTTAAAGATTTATCATTTTTAAAGAAATCTCCATTTTCGATTCTGATATTCAATTCTTCATCAAGGTAATAATAGATCCTATTTTTAATAAAATTAATTACACGTGCATTACTCATCTTTTTAGCTGCTAATTTTGTTTCTAAAGAGATGATTAATTTATCATCTTCAAAAAATAATTTAGCTCTTTCAAACCAGGATTTACTGTACGAAAATTTTTCATTAAATTCTTTGGTCAACTGTGGCCAAATCATTTCTATTTCTTCTTCCCGTGAGAGAGCAATTTCACAATCAACTGCAAAGTCAGGTAAAAGACCACTTACTTTATCCATGACTTCTTGGTCCTCGCCTTTGTTTAATATTACTTTGCAAACTTTTCGGTCTGAATCTACTATTATATATTTTAATTTATCTTTATAATCTTCACCTGGTTGGATGACTTTCAGCACAAAATCCCTCCTATGTCAATCAATCAATTAAATCTAGAAATAGACTTCTCAATATATCAATATACATTTTAGTACGGGCTTTTACTCCTTTAACAAGCCCTAACTTTTCTTCTTTCATGACATGTGTAAGATCTTTTAATTCTACCTTTTTAACACGACCGCTTTCCTTAAAATGCTTATTTAAGGCAACTTCAACTCCAAAACCTTCTTTATCAAGATTTTTAACTTTCTTTAATTCGGATAATTTAATAGCACGTTGACCGGAAAGGCCGGGTGAAACCACCTGAGCTAAGTCGGTTAACCCCCTGCCTTTTTTAAAAACTCCAATTGTCATATCTGCTTCATCGGAGATAACAGGATTTAATAATTTATATACATGTTCCTGTTTTAAACCAATCAGATCACCATCCAAAAGTAAAATGATATCGGTGTTAATATTTGAAATACCTTCTTGTAATGCAGCCCCTTTGCCTCTATTATGAGCTAACTTAATTACTCGGGCACCTCTGGATTTGGCTTCCTGATATGTATTGTCAACAGAACCATCATCTACAACAATCACTTTATTAATCAGAGAAACATTATTTAAAACATCGATAATATTACCGATTGTCTTCTCTTCATTGAAGGCCGGAATTAAAGCTTTTATTTTCATTGGGAAGCTCCTCTCTTATTTTAATTCAGAAAGAAATTTATTTATTTCTTCTTCATAATTATCTAAAGAAACTTCAAAATCCTCCCCTGTTTGTCTGTTTCTCACCTCTAATACATTATTTTCCAGGGAACGACTTCCAACAGTTATTCTAAGAGGAATTCCGACTAGGTCAGCGTCATTGAATTTAACACCGGCTCTTTCATCTCTATCATCAAGCAGTACTTCTATATTATTAGACTGTAATTTATCATAAATATTTTGAGCTGTATCTTGCACTTCATCACTATTACCTAATGGTAATATTATTACTTGATATGGGGCAATAGCTTCAGTCCAAATAATTCCATTTTCATCATTGCCTTGTTCAATAGCTGCAGCTACAATACGAGTGATTCCTATTCCATAACTACCCATTACTACCGGTTGAGCTTTGCCATTTTCATCTAGATAGGTAGCTCCCATACTTTCGCTATATTTAGTACCTAGTTTAAAGATGTGACCAACTTCAATACCAGGTTGGATTGCAAGTTTACCTTCTTTACATTCTGGACAGGTATCTCCCTCTTTTACAGTTCTTAATTTTACATATTCGTCTACAGTAAAGTCGCGACCGGGATTTACATTGCCCAAGTGTTTATCTTCAATATTGGCACCACAAACCGCATTTCTCATTTGTTTGATCCGTGGATCGGCTATAATTTTATAATCCTCAATATCAACCGGACCAATAAAGCCTGGTTTTACGCCAAAGACTTCAATAATTTCTTCTTCATTGGCTGGTTCTAAAGTAGTAGCCTGCAAGTAATTAATTAATTTTACTTCATTTAATTGATCATCACCACGAACTAATACTACAACTAATTCATCATCAGCTTTCATCAGCATAGTTTTAATCATTCTTGAACCATCTATAGCAAGAAATTCTTCTAAACCTTCAATAGTTTTAATATCAGGTGTATCAATAACTTTTCTTTCCTTTTCATCTTCATCAATTACTGTATCTTTTTCAAAAGCTGAAGCTAATTCTGTATTAGCAGCATAATCACAGCTGTCACAGATAGCTATATCATCTTCACCGGATTCGGCAATTACCATAAATTCATGGGAGTCTTTACCACCCATTGCTCCAGTATCAGCCTGTACAACTTTAGTTTCTAAGCCAAGTCTTTCAAATATTTTAACATAAGCATCATACATTTCCTGGTAACTTTGATCAAGGCCTTCATAATCAGTATCCATACTATAGGCATCTTTCATGATGAATTCACGGCCTCTCATCACACCAAAACGCGGTCTGATTTCATCTCTTACCTTTGTTTGTATCTGATAAAGATTTAAAGGAAGATCTTTGTATGATCTAACTTCATCTTTAATTAGATCTGTAATAACTTCTTCGTGGGTTGGTCCTAGGCAGTATTCGTGATCTTTTCTGTCCATAAATTTAATCATTAAAGGACCAAATTTCTGCCAACGATTAGACTCTTTCCATATTTTCGAAGATTGCATTACCGGTAAAAGTACTTCCTGGGAAGAAGTTTTATCCATTTCTTCTCTTACTATGTTTTCTATCTTTTTAATTACTCTGTAACCCAGGGGTAAATAAGAAAAAATTCCCGGACTAAGCTTTCTCATCATACCTGCTCGTAACATAAGTTGATGGCTGATGATATCAGCCTCTGCAGGTGTTTCTTTTAAAGTTGGTAGATATAGTTTTGACATTCGCATTCTTACTCACTCCTCATGTTTTTTATTTCTTCTATTAAAGTTTCAATCATATCATCTTCATTAATTTTTTTAATTACTTCTCCCTTTTTAAACAACAAACCAGTATTTTTGCCACAAGCTAAACCTAGATCAGCCTCTCTAGCCTCTCCCGGACCGTTAACCGGACAGCCCATTACAGCTACTGTCAGACCTTCTTCAAAATATTTATCATATCTTCTGATTTTTTCCTTAATTTTTTTAGTTATCATTTCTAAGTCAACTTCAGTTCTACCACAGGTGGGACATGAAATGATATTAATACCTTTTTTTCTCAATTGAAGGTTTTTTAGTATTTCAAAACCAGTATATACTTCTTCAAGGGGATCACCCGTTAAAGAAACCCGGATTGTGTCTCCATATCCTTCTTTTAACAGAAGAGCTAAACCAACTGATGATTTGATGATACCTTCTTTTCCACCACCTGCTTCTGTAATTCCAATATGAAAAGGGTAATTAAGCTTATCACTTAAAATATGATGGGCCTGTAAAGTCATCAAGACATCAGTCGATTTCATTGAAATTACAATATCTTGAAAGTCAAGCTCTTCTAAAATTTTAACATGTTTTAATACACTTTCGACCATACCTTCTGCAGTTGGTTGGCCGTACTTTTCTAAAATATCTTTTTCAATTGAACCAGAATTAACCCCAATTCTGATTGGGGTTTTTTTGGTTTTCGCCATTTTCACTACTTCCGTAATCTTTTTTTGGCTACCAATATTACCAGGATTTATGCGAAGACCATCCACTCCCTGTTTTAGAGACTCAATAGCCAACTTATGATCAAAATGAATATCAGCAATTAAAGGTATATTAATTTTGCTTTTAATCTCAGCTAAAGATAAAGCAGCCTTCTGATCGGGAACAGCTACTCTGATTATTTCACAGCCGGCCTCTTCCAATTTATGAATCTGAGCCACTGTGGCAGTAATATTGTCTGTTTTGGTATTAGTCATAGACTGGACAGTAATTGGATAATCACTGCCCACTCCTACATCGTTATAGAATATATTTTTAGTTTCTCTTCGTTCAATCATATAAATACTCCTTTAAAAGAAGTTACGTGCAATATCATTATAGATAATAAATAACATTAAGATCATTAATAAAACAAATCCAACTAGATGGACAAAACCTTCTTTTTTGGGATCAATCGGTTTACCACGTACTAATTCGATGGCAATAAATAATATTCTTCCTCCATCTAAAGCTGGTAAAGGTAAAAGATTGATAATACCAAGATTGATCGATATAATTGCAGTCCAGTTCATTACATTTATAATACCATTACGGGCTGCCTGCCCAATAATAGAAGCGATCATAACTGGTCCACCAAGTCCTTCCATAGAACGATTAGAAATCATCTGTACAAAACCGGAAATTGTTAGGGTAAAGACCCGCCAACCTTGAACAAATGAACGTCCTATCGAATCAAAAAATCCGATATTTTCTCTTACAACCTGAGGATAAATACCGATTATATTAACATCCATTTCCTCATTATGAACCGGAGTTATATTAAAGGTCATATTCTGACTATCTCTACTAATAACTATTTCTAAAGGTTCGGTTTCTGAGTTGTGAATTATACTAGTCATATCTTCCCAGGTATTAATACTTTGACCTTCAATTTCAACAATTCTGTCACCAGGTCTAAGTCCTGCCTCTGAGGCGGGACGACTCGGATCTAATTCACCAATCACAGGTTGATTGGAAGTTGTTGCTGGGACTCCTGCAAAGTTAAATATTAAAAAGAAGATCAAAATAGCAAGCATAAAGTTCATAAATGGTCCCATAAAGATTACTGCGAAACGTTTCCACATTGATTTTTGATGGAAACATCGACCATTTGCCTTCGCCTCATTATAGATTTCAATATCTTCATCGTCATCATCTTCATCAGGTACAAATTCCCCAGTCATATTACAAAAACCACCCAGTGGTATAACTCTAATTGAATAAACAGTTTCTCCCCACTGACGGGAAATTAGTTTAGGTCCAAAGCCTAAGGCAAATTCTTCGACCCTGATATCACTTAATTTAGCGGTAATATAATGTCCAAATTCATGTATAAAAATTAATATTCCCAGTACAACTATAAAAC
>CAZXRH010000054.1:0-14529 GCA_964642575.1 uncultured Halanaerobiales bacterium | reverse complement strand
GCATATTAATATATTTATTACCAAAAGGTGATTTCATCTTAAATTGAGTATATTGATTGCCTTCTTTGGCTCTTAAACTTAAAGGTACTCCATTTACACCTGGGGTACCAGCAAAGGCTCTGGGAAATCTTGTATTACCAAAAACATGGGGGTCAAGTTCTCTATTATCAGGTAAAGCCACATATACTGGACCTTCACTTTGGGAAATATTAATAGAAACCGGCCCACCAATTAATTGAACATTATTTTTATCAGCATCTTTATGAGCTTCTAAATATCCTCTATAGGGAGCCATTTCCTTCATCTTCTTAAGTGCTTCATTATTATCCTGAGCTAAGGCCTGTCCAAAAGCTACAAATGTCAAAAGAAAAATTGCAAGAACAATGATATAACTATTTTTTCTTTTGATCATATTAATCATTTTTTATGCCTCCTCTTTGCATTTAAGGATTAAGTTATAATAATCTTAAAATTCAATTACTTTAATGACGGGATATTCAATATGGAATGAATTCAAATAACTTACTTTATATATATGATAATGAAAGTGAAAATGAAAAGAGTTATTGGTTAGATATTTTTTTAATATTCTGATTGAGGAGTTTATTTGAAAGGCTTAAATATTGGGTATGATATTAAGTGGCTTATGTAAAATATAAGAGGCATAACCTAAAAGAACTATTCAACCTTTTTCTATTTAATTCACTAAGTGTTATTATAACAGGAATAATTAAGTTAATCAGTGGACTGTTTAACAAATTTATAGTGAATAAATTATAAAAAAAAGAGCAGTTCTCACTGCTCATCATTTTTCTTATCTATTAAACTAACCGGTCCATCTTCCTCCGTTATTTTATAGATATCACTGTATTTAATATTTTTTTCTTCACATAACTTTTTAATATCTTCAATATCTTCTTTATTAAACCGACAGGAATATCCACAGGATTTACTTAAAGATGATGGAACGGGAATCATTTTTACTTCTATTTCTTCTCTTTTACAGTAGTTTTCAAACTTAAAAGCCATTGCAGATATTTTAAAAGTAATTAAATGCATATTATTTTGTTCATCCATTACTAACACTCCTGTATATAATATTTACTGGAATATTTTTTAGAACAATTTGAATCTATTATTCTCTTTACATTAAACCATATTTTATTTACTTCGTCAATAACTCTTCTACTTTTTCAACAGCTTCTTCAGCATTTAAAGCATATGCATCAGCACCTAAATCCTGCCATCTATATTTTTGGAAAGCTGCTCCTCCAACCATAATCTTAACATCTCTAGTATCCGAGTTATTCCTTATAGTTTGGATTAAATTCCGAGCAGGATTAAGATGCTCATGAATAGTTACTGAAAGCATTATAAGGTCAGCCTCATAATTCTTAATTGCGTTTAATACACTTCTGTTAGGAATATTAGAGCCTAAATAGAAAGTGTTCCACCCATCTATCTCCAATAGGTTATTAATCATTCGTAATCCAATTTGGTGGTGTTCACCACTTACACTTAATAAAAGAATATTTTTATTCTTTTGTTTTTTTTCATATTTTTCTGGATATCTATCCTTTAATTTATCTAATAAAGCATAAATATTGTTTGACATAAAATGTTCCTGAAAAACGTCAATACGATTTGTTTCCCAAAGGATACCAATATTAATTAAAACAGGTTCTAAAACATCTAAATATAACTCTTTTAAACTCCAGCTATCATTTAAGGCATCAAATATTATTTGGTCAGCTTCATGGTTTTTACCAGTAATTAATGCATTTAAATAACTTTTGGCAATTTCATTTAACTCCATTTTTTCAGCCATATTATCAGAAACAGTGTTCATATCAAGGGTTTTGCTATCATCTCGCCCCAATAGAAAATCTATGGAAACATTAAAGAAATCTGCAATTTCAATTAATGTCTCATGGTTTGGAAAACGTTGATCCTGTTCATAACTCGCAATTGTGGTTTGGGCTACGCCCAGTTCATCCGCTAGATCCTGTTGTCTCATATTTGCTTCTTTTCTTAAACTTCTGAGATTTTTTGAAAAGTGAGACATATCTATTACCTCCTCTATTCTATTTTGTAAATATATTATAACACACTTCGTAGTAATTATCCAATCTATTTGTAATATTATATTTGACAACCCTCACAATCTGTAGTATACTACTTTTATCACATTAAGTAATACTATAATATCTTTTTATTACATTTAGTATTATTTTTTAAAATATTAATTCAAAATAATCAACTTAAAAATTAATATATATCTTTTTAAAACTGAGGAGGAGATAAAACATGTATCTAACAGATGTAGAAAACGAGATTAAATTTAATAATGATAGTCTCTTCAATCAGGCTGTGTTTTTGCTGAAAAGTACTTTAAGCAAAAAAACATATGAAACAGTTGAACATGCAGCCCGGATGGAAAATTTAGTAATTAAGTTTAGCAAATATCTTAGTTTAACCAAAACTAAAAATAGAGAACTAAGATTTTTAGCCAGACTGCATGATATTGGTAAAATAGCTATACCAGATTCAATATTAAATAAACCAACCCAACTAACTAAAAAAGAGTATGAAATTATTAAAACTCAT
The DNA here is from genome assembly GCA_964642575.1 of uncultured Halanaerobiales bacterium. Classification (GTDB taxonomy): domain Bacteria; phylum Bacillota; class Halanaerobiia; order Halanaerobiales; family M55B127; genus M55B127. The sequence continues at coordinate 11,922 of CAZXRH010000054.1, read as the reverse complement.
TCTAAGATCGGCTATAACATAGTTAAAAAGATACCTTTTTTAGATAATGTAGCAAAAGGTATTTTACACCATCATGAAAGATGGGATGGAAAAGGTTATCCTTTTGGATTAGCCGGTGACAATATACCATTTATTGCAAGAGTTATAACAATTGTAGATAGTTATGATGTGATGACCCACACTAGAGCCTATAAAACGGCGATGAGTTCTTTAGAAGCTTTACAGGAAATATATGACCAGGCTGGACAACAATTTGACCCTCACTTATCAAAAATCTTTATTAAGCTAATAAATAATGAAACTAATATTAAAAAAGCAATATAAATAAAACGAGCAGATTTGCTCACAAGGAGGAAACAAAATGAATATTATCAGTAAAATTAAAGAAATTAAATTAAAAAATCAAATTAAACTAGGACTTCTCTTAATGTTAGGACTTAATATCATAGTAAGTATCCACCTTTTTAATACAGCCCGTGTTTTTGCAGTAAATACAACCACTCTTTACTTATCAATAGCAGTCACAGTAATCGCAGCAGTAGTAAGTTTTATCCTAATAAAAAAAATAGGTAACAAACTTACTAATAAAGTAGAAGTAATTAAAAATGCTCGTGATGATATTGAACATACTGTTGATGAAACAAGTAATACTGCTTATACAATCGTAAATGACAGTAAAGACTTACAAGAACAAATTGATCAAATCTTTTTTAAAGTAAAAGATATTAATCAGGCCAACTCAAAAAATAATGACTCAATCAATGAAGTAAAAGAGACAATGTCAGATGTTTCTCAGGTTGTCGAAGATATTGCTCAAAGCACTACTGAGATGGCAACTAACACCGGAAATCTAAAAACACAGATTAATGAAGGTTTTTCTAATATAAAAGAAATCAATATTGCTAACGAAGAAAACAATGAATCGGTACAAGAAGTTGTGGAAGTAATGAATTCTGCCGCGAGCGCAGTAGAAGACATTGCAAATGTAGCCCAAGAGTTAGCCGGAGGTTCAGAAAACTTACAGAATCAATTAAAAGAAGGTTTTTCTAGAATAAGAGAGATCTTAAAATCAGTTGAAGTGGGAAATAAATCTGTTGATGAAGTAACTGCCACTCTTGTTGATTCAGCCAAAGCGGCTGATGGTATAGCACAAGAAATCGAGGAAGTCTCACAAATCATTGGAGACCTAGCAGAACAATCAGATGGAATTAAAGACGAAGCCCAAGATGCTGTTAAATCAATGGAAGATAATAATGAGTTAATAGATAATGGTAACAAAACAGTTCAAAACACCTTAAAAGCGATGAATCAGTTTATAGATGATCTAGAAAAAGTTGATGATATCTCTGAAACAATTAAAAATATTGCCAGTCAAACTGATCTTTTAGCCTTAAATGCAGCCATTGAAGCAGCTCGAGCAGGTGAGGCAGGCCGAGGATTTAGTGTAGTAGCAGATGAAATACGAGAACTTGCAGTTAAAAGTAATAATTCAACTTTAGAAATCCAAAATATTTTAGACAGTATTAAAGAACAAGCTGGCACAGTTAAAAACCTATTAGACAGTGATAATAATAAAGATGACCATACTGTAAATCAAATCTTTAAACTTATCATGGATAATTCTAAAGACGTCTATTCTTCTATGGGCAATGTATTAGAATTAGTAGACAACCAGGCTGAACAAACCAAAGATGCCAGTTCTTCTGTTCAAGAAGTATCAGCTGCCACTGAAGAAGTATCAGCACAAATTGAAGAAATTTCAGCTAGTATGGAGGAAATCTCAGATCAATTTAAAGATACCATTGCAAATGGAAAAGAACTAAGTGAAACCATGGACAATTTAGAAGATACAAATGATGAATTTGCTTCCGGTATTCAAGAACAAGCAGCAAATTCAGAGGAAGTTTCTGCTCAAATCGAAGAAGTATTAGGAAATATGGAAGTAGTTTCTGATCAATTAGTAGAAACTCTCAAAGCAAATCGAGAGATGGACGGTGTTTTAGATGAAATTGAAGAAATAGTAGTCAACTTCTCTGCTAATATTCAACAGCAGGCTTCTAATTCAGAAGAAGTATCAGGACAGGTTGAAGAAGTATTTAACTATATAAATCAAATCTCAGAACAGTCCAATAAAAATATTCAAAAAAGTGAAGAAATTGATAAAATAATTGATGAAATAGCAGATATCAATGAAAACTTCAACCATAAACTGCAAAAACAAACTGATATTAAAGATAAAATCTCAAATATGTTAATTGAGGTAACTGCACAAGCAAATTCTCTTAGCTAAAACTTAAGAGAATTTAATATAAAAAAGGCTGTAGGGGATTTACCTCTACAGCTTTTTAAATTTATTGATATTCAATTTTTAATTATTATTGATATTTTTCTTCTAAAAGCTCTGGTTGATAGTCTGCACTGCGATTAGGACAATCCTCTCTTGGACAAACCTGACAGTTTTCAAAATCCTTTTCAGCTGGGTATACTAAGCCAGAAACTGATTTTGTAGGAACCATCAGGGAACTATCTGTTAAATGTACCCCAATTTCCTTTTCAGGGTTTCCAAGCAGTTTAAATAATTTTTCTTGTTCAGTAATCGACCAGTCTACTAAAGATCCCGGATTCATTCTAGAGCTTAATCCCGGTATATACTTTTGTTCAATCTCATCCATTACATATTCTAGGGCTTGTTCGAGAACGGCCTCCTGCAGCATAGATAGCCAGTATCCTTCTAACATATCTGCTTCCTTTTCTTTAGCCCACTTTTCTAACTCCTGACCACATGTAATTACATAAAGTAAAACTTTATAGACATCTTCTAGATTTACCCTCATGATCTTACTTTCAAACCTTTGGTCCTCGGCAATTATATAGTCTTCACCACGATCATTAATATATACTTCTCTATACATTGCTTTCGGTTTACCTATTTGATTGGCTTCTTTTAGATATTGTTTAACTGTATCAATATCCTGGTAATCTTTATTTAACTTAATTCTTTCTAAAAAGTCATCAAATTTAATTTCAAAAGGTATATCTTTTTTTATAATAGTTTCCATATCACATCATCCTTTAAAAGCTCATTGAATTTATATATTCAGTTTGAAATTCCTGATTGACAGAAAGTTCAATGTATTTTACCTTTTCTTTAATATCTAGGGCTCTCTTTTTTGCCTGATTATTTAAAAGATATATTTTTGCACCGGTTCCCGCACCATTACCAATCTGGATTATCTTATCTTCTAAACATTCCGGAATCATTTTAATAAAGCAGGCATTAGAGGGATTAATATAGTTGCCAAAACCTCCGGCAATAAATACTCGATCTAAATCATTGGCTTTAAGTTCCATCTTTTTTAATAGAATTTCAATACCAGCTGCAATAGCTCCTTTGGCTAACTGGACTTCTCTTATATCCTTTTGAGTTAAAAAGATTGTTTTTTCTTTTTCACTTTCTTTGGTAATTTGAATTGCTTTTTGATCTTTATATTCACCTATATACTGTTTTTGCCAGGCTTTTAATTCACTTTCATCGTTTATTCGACCCGATGATTCTATAAACCCATGTTTGAAAAATTCAGCAATCATATCAAGTAGACCTGAACCACAGATTCCAATTGGTTTGTGGTCATTGATAGTGGAAAACTCAAACTTTTGATTTTCAATTTTAAAGGTCGAAATAGCGCCTGTGATGCCAGCGGTACCGAAAGTTATATTAGCACCTTCAAAGGCAGGTCCAGCAGCTGCAGAACAGGAATATATGCGTTCTCCGCTATTTAAAACGATCTCTCCATTAGTTCCAATATCAATCATCAAGTTGTTGCCTTTTAACTTATCAATATTAACTGTTAACATATCTCCGGTGATATCTGCACCCACATATCCAGAAATTGAAGGTAAAAATTGAATTATACCATTTTGGTTGATATTGAGACCAACTTCTTTTGGTTTTAAATCCAGTTCATCGGTAAATATTGGTACATAGGGGGATTTAGCAATAGAAATTGCATCTATACCTAAAAGCAAGTGAAGCATAATAGTATTGCCAACAAAACTCATCTTATAGATATCATCTTTTGTAATATTATTTTCTTTAGCTAAGGTATCAATTCCTTTATTTAATGCTTCAATTACAGCTTTTTGCATCTCGTGGATACCATTTTCATTATTATAGGTATAGTTAATTCTGGAAATGACATCAGCCCCATACTTCTTTTGGGGATTATAAAAGGCGGTGAAATCTTTTTCCTGACCGGTATTCAAATCTAAAAGATACATGACAACTGTTGTGGTCCCCACATCAACAGCTATCCCATAAAAGTTTTCATTTATTTTGTCTTTACTAATATTTAAAATTTGATCTCTCCATTTTAAAACTGTAAACTCTTGTTTTTTATCAAGATCTGCTAATTTTTTTAAGTTGCTATAATTAATATTATTAGTATTTGTTTTATCATAAATTCTTTTTAAGTAATCAGTTTGATTTTCAATAGTTGCTTGATCAAGTTGAATCTTTTCTTTACTTAAATCCAGGTCGATATCTAGCTCAGTAATCACTCCTCCAGTCATTACCGTGATATCTTCTTTTTGTTCATAAATGACTTCAATATCATTTTCAACTTGATACTGACAGCTAAGTCTGTAACCTTCTTCTAATTCTTGATCACTTAAATATTTTTGTTCAGCTGAACTAGGATCTTGTATCTTTCCGTTTAATTTAACCTTACATTTACCACAAATACCTTCTCCCCCACAATAGGCATTGATATCATAACCATTTCTTAAAAGTACTTTTAATAATATTTCCCCTTTTTTACATTCAATCGCTTCTTTTTTATCTCCACTTATTACCTGTAGCTTTTGTGACATTTAAATCCCCCTATCTGATTTAAACTTTATATTATCATATCAATTTGAATTTATTATTTCCAACTTTATAACATCTCTTTTATTCATTAGTTTAATGAAATAGGTATATAATATTACATTAATCGGTTCACCAATAAGCTTTGGTAGAATTGTTACTTTATAGGGTACACCAAATAACATGTCTAAAAAGATCGGAACTAAAATAATAGATGATATAATTTGACCGGTTGTAATTGCAACAAAAAGTGAAAAATATGAAATATTACGATTAAATAAATATAACATAATCATGCCAGGGATAAAACCCGTTAAAAATGAGGTTAAAGTAAAGTGCGGCATATATGCTCCTAAAGGATTTATGAAATAGCCTAATACATCTGATAGAGCACCAATTAAGCCACCGGCTAAGGGACCCATCATAATCCCACCAAAGATGATCGGTAAAGAACCAAAGCCGATTCTGATTCCTTCTACTCCCCCGATTGCAAACCTTAAGGAAAGTATTCTTGTCAAGATAATACTAAGAGTGATTAAAAAGGAAGAATAAACCATTTTTTTGATTGAGAAATTTTTCATAAATAAAGAAGCTCCTTTCTCTTTTAAGTGAAATGGCAGAACCAATCACCAAAGAAAAAGAAGCTTCTTTGGTGACAGCGGACGCGATGGCCATACCGTTCGCTTTAACTAAAGCTTTCGTCCCTGGGCAACGTCCCATCCCGGGGCACTTTACGCACGGCATCTACTCTGCCACTCATTTATTTTTTTTACTTTCTACTCTCTACTTTTATTTTTTAGAACAAGCCTGAAATTTTACCATTTTCATCGATGTCGATATCTTCAGCTGAAGGTCTTTTTGGTAAACCGGGCATCTTAAGAACTGGTCCAGTTGATGGTACTAAAAAGCCAGCTCCGGCTGAAAGGGTAACTTTAGAGACAGAGACTCTAAAGTCAGTTGGTCTACCTTTTAGCTCCGGTTTATCTGAAATGGAGTTTTGGGTTTTAGCCATACAGATTGGTAATTCACCATAACCCTGTTTTTCAAAGGTCTCAATCTGACTTTCAGCATCTTTACTATAGTCAACTCCATCAGCCCCATATATTTCTGTGGCTATCTTTTCAATTTTTTCTTTAATGGAAAGTTCTTTTCCATAAAGGAATTCGAAGTTGCTTTCTTCATTGTCTAAAATATCAATGATTTCTTCAGCTAATTCAAGGCCGCCTTCGCCACCTTTAGCCCAGACTTCAGAAAGGGCAACTCTAACTCCCATCTCTTCACATTTCTTCCGAACTAATTCTAACTCTGCTTTAGTATCAGATGGGAATCTATTTATTGCTACAACAAGTGGTACATTAAATTTATTGAGATTTTCTACATGTTTTTCTAAGTTCTCAATACCAGCTTCTAATGCTTCTAAGTTTTCTTCAGTAAGATTATCTTTTGGTACTCCACCATGCATCTTAAGGGCACGGATAGTAGCAACCAAGACTGTAGCATTAGGATTCAAGTTAGCATAACGGGACTTTATGTTAAAGAACTTCTCTGCTCCAAGGTCAGCCCCAAAACCAGCTTCTGTTACAGCTATATCAGATAACTTCATCGCCATTTTTGTTGCCATTACACTATTACAACCATGTGCAATATTTGCAAATGGTCCACCGTGAATAAAGGCAGGAGTATTCTCTAGGGTTTGCACTAGATTTGGTTTTAAAGCATCTTTTAAGAGAGCTGTCATAGCACCTTCTACATTCAAGTCACCCGCTGTAATAGGTTCATCATCACGACTATATCCAATTACAATATTTCCTATTTTCTCTTTAAGTTCCATTAAGTCATTGGCTAGACAAAGGATAGCCATTATTTCAGAAGCAACTGTGATGATAAAGCCATCTTCACGTGGTTCACCATTCCCAGAGCCACCTAAGCCTAAGACGATTTCTCTTAAGGCTCTATCGTTCATATCAACAACTCTTGGCCAGCTAACCCTGGTTTTGTCAATATCAAGTTCATTACCTTGTTTGATATGGTTATCAATTGCGGCAGATAGAAGATTATGGGCAATACCAATCGCATGAATATCACCGGTAAAGTGTAGATTGATATCTTCCATCGGAATTACCTGAGAGTAGCCACCACCAGCAGCACCACCTTTAACACCCATTGTAGGTCCTAAAGAGGGCTCCCGGATTGCAATCATAGCATTTTTACCTTTCTGATTGAGAGCCTGTCCTAATCCAACAGTAGTAGTTGTTTTACCTTCTCCCGCTGGAGTAGGTGTGATTGCTGTAACTAAAACCAGCTTACTATCTTCTTTGGACTGCAATCTCTGATAGGTATCCAGCTTAATTTTAGCCTTATAGTCACCGTAAAGTTCTAAATCATCATGACTTAATCCTATCTTCTCTGCAATGTCAGTAATTGGCTGCATTTCAGCCGCCTGAGCTATTTCAATATCACTTTTCAAAACTATCACTCTCCTTTAAATGTTTTATATCAGTTATTCTTTAATATTTTCAATAAATTGATCTAACTTTTCTTCGGTCTCCTTGTCTAAAGGAGGACATTCATAGTTTTCAATTATTTCTTTATACATTTTATTCGCTCTTTCAGCAGTTGTAGGTTGCTTCTTATTAGAGAAATATCTTTCCTTGGCACTTAAGATTGGTTCACGTAAATCTCTCATGTGATCATAAGTATGCTGTTCTGAAATAAAGTTCCCACTACTTCCGACATGCATGATAACTTCTTTGGCCAGTTCATCTTCATTAACTTTGATACCGGCCTCATAATTATCAACAATCCCAACAATTTCATCATCGATTAAGAACTTTTCAAAACACATTGTCATATAGTTTTCTAAGAGGCCAGCTGAGTGTAGGATAAAGTTAAACCCACTTTTTACAGCCGACATAAAGTTCATCATTGATTCATAGCCAGCTTGAGCATCTGGTTTCAAGGAGTCAGTTAAAGAACCGCCTCCTCTAGAAGGTAGTCCATAGTATCTGGCAATCTGAGCTGTACCATTAAACATTTTCGCTGTTTCTGGATTACCGATTGCTAGGTTACCTGTTTTTAAATCTACCACACTGGAAGCTGAACCATATATTACAGGGGCTCCCTGGTTAACAAGCTGTGATAGGATAATACCACTTAATATTTCAGCATTTTGTTGAACTAAAGCTCCTGCAATTGTTGTTGGAGCAGTAGTTCCGGTCATACTTAATGAAGCAACTACAATCGGTTGATTGTGTTTGGAATGAACCATCAATGCATCTGACATACGGCTGTCGATTTGAAGTGGTGAGTTAGTATTAATTAAGGTTATCATAATGGGATGGTCTTTCACAAAATCCATGCCTCCAAACAGGATAGAACCCATCTCAATACTCTCTTTGGCTTTTTTAGCCCCCATGGCTGAACCCATCAGGCATTTATCTGTATATTTAGCAGATGCTTTCAGCATTTTTACATGTCTCAGTTCATCCTCAATATCAGTTGGTTCTACTAAAACACCCCCAACTACATCTATAAAATTACTGTTCCCCGCTAACTTTGTGAACTTAATATAATCATCGTAAACTGCTCTTCTTCTTTTACCTTCATCAAAGTCCATTACAAATGGTGCACCATAACCGGGGGCTAAAACTGTATTTTTCCCACCGATTACAACATTATTATCTTCATTACGGGCATGTAGGGTAAACTTCTTAGGGGCACTATTTAAGGCATCTTCGATCATCTTTTCACTGATAAAGACCTGTTCATCTTCTACTTTAGCACCATTTTCTTCTAATAGTTTTCTAGCATCTTCTGAGAGTATTTCGATTCCATTCTGTTTTAATATCTCAACAGTGGCATTATGTATTTTATCTAACTGCCCGGCTGTAAAGATATTATTATTTACTAACTCTCTTGTAATCAATATACTTCCCTCCTCAATCCTAACTGTCTAATATTCGTCCGGCATCTTACCTAACTGTTCCATGGTAAAGACCGGTCCATCTTTACATACATAGTAATGACCAATATTACAGCGACCACATTTACCAACTCCACAGGACATTCTCATCTCAAGGGTGGTAATTATCTCAGAGGGTTCAATTCCAAGATCTTTTAAGCGATTTGTTACAAATTTAATCATTATTGGTGGTCCACAGGTAAAAAATCTTGTGTTGGGTAAGTCCCATTCCAGTTTATCTTCAATTAAGGTATGGGGATAACCTACACACTTACTCCATCCTTCACAGGGCTCATCAATAGTATATTTAACCCTCGTATTTTCAACATTTTCCCACCATTCATAATCATCACAGTAAAGTGTGTCTTCCGGTGAACGAAAGGCGTTTAAAAGCTGAATCTTTTCATAATTGTCCCTTTTTTCTTCTGATAATACATAGTTAATTAATGAACGCAGGGGAGCTAAACCGATACCACCTCCTATAAAGATGATATTCTTACCGGTAGTTGATTCTACCGGAAAACCGTTACCAAATGGTCCTCTAATCCCTATTTCATCGCCAACTTTCAGATTATGCAGTGCTTCTGTGACAAGACCAACTTCCTTAACTGAGAATTCAATATAATCTTCTTCAGTTGGTGAAGAAGCAAATCCAAAAGGGGCTTCTCCGACTCCAAAAACGGTTACCATCATAAACTGGCCCGGTTTAAAATCGAAGTTATCTTGAATTTTTTCATCTTTAAATCTATATCTAAATGTTTTTATATTTAAATTTGTTGATGTTTCCTGGGTAATGTCAATTATTTCAGCTTTATGAGGCAGCATATCAGTCTTTTCCACTTTCAGCCCCTCCTTTTTCAAGTAAATATTGTTCGGTCAATTTTAAAGCTTCGCGAATGTCTAAATTAACAGGACATCTATCAATACACCTACCACAGCCCACACAACCTAAACCCTCATAATTTAAAGGATGATATGAGAACTTATGCATAATCCGATTGCGATAGCGTTTATCTTTTCCATCACGGGGATTATGGCCGGAGGCATGTACACTGTAGGATGCAAACATACAGGAATCCCAGCTCTTATACTTTGTAGATTCTTCATCTTCTCCTTCCCAGAAAAAGTTAAAACAATAGCAGGTTGGACAGTAATATGTGCAGACTCCACAGCCTAAACATTTTTCTGCCATTTCCTCCCAGATATCTGCTTCAAACATTTCCTTTTCTGGTAAGGGAATCGGAATATCTAATTCAAAACTGCTCTTTGCAAACTTATCTCTTCTTTTTTCAATTAATTTTTCTAATTCAGCTGGTTCACCTTTTGGTAGATCAGAAAAGATATCTTCATAATCTATATCTTTGACTTTAATCCAAAAATCATCTCCCTCTTTAAATAAATAGATGGGAGCATAATCACTTTCAACCGGATCTAAGCCTAAGCTATCACAAAAACAGCTACCCTGTCGTTCTGGACAAGATATACCTACCATTATTGTTTTTTCACGGCGTTTTTTATAGCTTTCATCTACATACATATCATCTTCAATAAATACCTGATCTAAAACCTTAACTGCTTCTAAATCACAGCTTCTAACTCCTAAGACAAGAGTTGACTGCTTTTCATCATAGGCAGGATGTCCTTCAAAGTCATTTCCTAATAAATTGTTTTGCGGAAAAATGATGTTTTTAGGAGAACTGTCCGGCTGATGATCCCAAATGATATCATTAAAATCATCAACATAACCGTATTCAATGAGCTCTTTTTTTCCTTTTTCCATCAATACAGGAGCAGCAATATTATATTCCTTTTTAATCTTGTTAAAGAATTTTTTAAACTCTTCTTTATTAACTTTTTTTACCATCATCCTTTTTCACCTCCTTAATCCATAAATCCCTTTTCTCTGTCATTAACATCATATTCTGACAGGAGGGTTTTTTGTTCGGGGTCAAGACCTGCTTTGTAATCAAAGATCTCTTCAGCAGACCTACACATTTTGGCTGCCAGGGCTCGTACATCGATACCTTCCGGACAGGCCATCTCACAGGCTCCACAGTTCACACAGCGACCTGCCATATGCATAGCTCTCATTATGTGGTAGGTAAAGTTGTCATTTAACTTCACACTTTCTCCTACCCATTCCGGCTTGTTGCTTTCTGTGAAGCATTCTTCACAGTAGCAGACAAAACAAGCTTCCCGGCAGGCATAACAACGTGTACATCTTTCAAATTCATTTCTAAAATATTCCATTCTTTCTTCCGGACTCATTTTTTCAAGTTCATCTTCATAATCTTCAATTTCTTTTTTAATTTCTTCTTCAGTCATCTCTTCTCCGACAGTATAGTCTGCGATAACTGGATTTCTAATATCACATTCTAAACAGGCTGTATTTTCTTCAATACCAGGACAGCCGTTGATTCCAATAATCTTCACATTATCTCTTTTTATCATATTTTCAGAGAGATAAGAAGCAATGGCCCGACTGTCACAGGGTTTAGCCACAATGGCTACCTTTTGGTCTTTATAGTTAAGTAAGTATTTAGCCAGTGACATTTCAGCCTTAGGAGAAAAGATTAAACGATCTACATCCTTTAGTCTGGATACAAAGATCGGTGTTATCTCATCTGTGAATAATCCTTTTCCAAATCCAATAATTTTTTCTACTTTTTCTTCTTTAAGTAACTTTTCTGCTATTTTTTGAATTTCAGCTGTAATTTCTTCAAACTTGTTCACTGACTAACTCACCTTCTTCCCGACTAAAACCCTGACCATCAAACCCCTGCCAGGGTCCTACTTTTTTAACATTTTCTACAGCTTGCTCTACTACACCAGCAAACCTTTTACCTTCTGAAGCTGAACACCAGGTAAAGTTTAAACGCTCCTCTTCCACTCCAGCATACTGAAGCAGTTCATTTAACATCACAAACCGTCGGCGAGCATAAAGGTTGCCGTCTAAGTAATGACAGTCTCCCGGATGACAACCGGAAACTAAGATACCATCTGCCCCTTCATTAAAAGCTTTCATGATAATGAAGGGATCCATCCGGCCTGTACAGGGCACCCTCATTACTCTAATATTGGGAGGATATTGAATTCT
>CAZXRH010000053.1:12693-14702 GCA_964642575.1 uncultured Halanaerobiales bacterium | reverse complement strand
TGCTCAGAAAGTTACCATTATTGGTGCCGGTTTAATCGGTTTAGAAATGGCAGAATCTTTTGCAGAACTAGACAAAGAAGTTACGGTTGTTGAACTACAGGATCAAATCTTACCACCCTTTAGTAAAGATATTACTAAATATATAGATAGTCATTTAAGAGAAAAGGGAGTCAATTTAGTGTTAGGTGATGGTGTAAATTCCTTTAGGGGAGATGAGGCTGTAGAAGAAGTAATAACCAGTTCTGGCAAAAAAATTGAAGCGGATTTCGTACTTTTATCTCTGGGAATAAAACCAGAAGTTAGTCTTGCGAAAAAATCAGAAGTTGGTATTGGCAAAACCGGGGCAATCGAAGTTAATGAAAGAATGGAAACCAATGTAGAAGATGTCTATGCTGCAGGGGACTGTGCGGAAACCATCAATTTATTAACAGATGAAAGAGCTTGGATACCAATGGGCTCTACTGCTAATAAGCAGGGTAGAGTTGCCGGAGAAAATGCAGCCGGTGGAGACAACCATCATTTAGGAGTCTTTCAGACTGCTATTACCAAAATATTTGATTATACAGTTGCTAAAACAGGTATCGATGAAGACGAAGCAGCTGAAAATGGTTTTGATCCGATTGTTGTAACTATCACAGGTTCCAATCATGCTCACTATTTTCCAAACTTTAAAAAGATGAAAATTAGAGGAGTCTTTGATAAAAAATCTCACCGGATCTTAGGAGCTCAAATTGAAGGTGAAAGTAAGGTTGACAAGAGGATAGATGTATTAAGTACTGCTATTTATAGTGAACTGAGAGCAGAAGATCTCTTCCAGGTTGACCTAGCTTATGCTCCACCTTATTCTACACCAAAAGATCCAGTTGCGGTCTTGGGAATGGTAGCAGAGAAAAAGTTAAATAAAAATAAATAGCAAAAAAATAAAGTGACCCGGGAGGGTCACTTTTTTCACGAACATTATTGTTGTACAAGGTCCTGCATCTGTTCATAGGTTAAAGCTCCACTATGACGTGCTTTAATTATACCTTCTTTATCAATAATAAAGGTGGTAGGTATACCTCTTACTAAATATTTTCCACCTGTAACTGAACCACTATTATCTAGAAGGGTCGGAAAGGAATAATTATTTTCCATGAGATAATCAAAAACCTTATCTTTGTTTTCTTGTACATTTACTGTAAGAACTTTTATCTCTTCATTATTTTTATAAAGTTTCTGAATAGCTGGCATTTCAGCCTTACAGGGTGGACACCAACTTGCCCAGAAGTTCAAAAATATTCTTTGACCCTGAAAGTCGTAAAGGCTGACTTCGTTGTCGCTCATATTAGGCAAAGTAAAGTCAGGTGCTTTCATACCCACTTGAGCTCCTACCTGAACATCATCAGAGGCTGCTTCGATCCTTTCATTAAATAAAAGTTGCGCCCCTGTAACTGCGAAGATTAAAACTAACAGTAATACGAATTTCTTGTTTTTTATTAAAGACATTTTGCCACCTCCTAAATTCCGAGAATTCCCAGATTATTAGTAAAAATCAAAATACCAAGGATAATAATTAATGCTCCACTGACCATATTTATATAATTTAAATACTTATTCATCTTTTTAATTGCGGGCAGGATTCTTTTTGCTGCCAGGGCAGTAATGAGAAATGGTAAAGCAAACCCAAAAGAATACATGAATAGTAAAAATCCACCTGTAAATAAGTTTTGGCTATTACCGGCCAAAATCAAGATAGAAGATAAAATTGGACCGATACAGGGGGTCCAAGCTAGTGCGATACCTATACCTAAAATAAAGGACTGTAAATATTTATTAGACTTTTTAGCAATATCTAACTTTTTCTCATAATAAAGCCACTTTAACTTAATGATTCCACTAATATGAAGGCCAAAGATGATAATAATAATACCGCTGATTCTTCTTAAAATCGCCTGATTTCTTAAAAGAAACCGACCTAAAAATGTAGCGGAAAGGCCTAAGAGTATGAATATTAAGGTAAATCCGGCGAT
>CAZXRH010000053.1:7709-12683 GCA_964642575.1 uncultured Halanaerobiales bacterium | reverse complement strand
TAAAGATTAAAGCCGGGAGAATCGAATAACTTTCTTTATCTTGTTTTTGATCACTATAATCCCCTAATAAGAAAGCTAAATAAGAGGGGATTAATGGTAAAACACAGGGTGATAAAAAAGATAGAAGTCCGGCTGAAAATGCAATTGCAAAGGAAAGATCTCCACTCATAAATTCACCTACTTATCTCTATTTATTTGGATATTTAAATATATTTTACCATAATGCTAACTTAGTATCAATATTATATGTTACTCTTTTAAAAGATAATTGAATTATACTTATTTCTAAGTTATAATTAATTTAAGTCTTTAACAATTGATAGGAGGAAATAAATATGTCTAAAAATGATAAGAGCTATCAGGCGAAAAACGCATGGTTAGAAATGGAAGATGTTGAAAAAGAAGAAGTTTTTGAGTTTAACCGAGAATATGGTGAATTTTTAGAAGAAAATAAAACTGAAAGAGAATTTACAACTAGTACCGTAGAATTATTAAAAGAAGAAGGTTTTAAAGAAATAAATGAGTTTGATAATTTAGAAAAAGGAGATAAAGTATATGCCGTAAATAGAGATAGACAGCTCATTGCAGCTGTAATCGGTAAAAAAGAACTACGTGATGGGTTAAGAATTGTGGCAGCCCATACTGATTCTCCTCGGATTGACTTAAAACCCAATCCACTATATGAAGATGGTGGATTAGCTTACTTTGGCACCCATTATTACGGTGGAATCAAGAAGTTTCAGTGGGTCACAATACCACTGGCTTTAAGAGGAGTCGTGATGAAAGAAGATGGGACCAAAATAGAGATTCGTATCGGAGATAAGGAAGACGATCCCGTATTTTATATCAGTGATATCTTACCTCATTTAGGTAAAAAACAGCGCGAAAAAAAGATGAGTGAAGCAATTAATGCTCAACATCTTAATTTAATTATCGGAAGTATTCCTTTAAAAGATGAAGAAGATGAAGAAGAAAATGGTGGCAATGATAAAATTAAAAGTGCAATCTTAGAACATCTTTCTGAAGAATATGATGTAACAGGCGAAGATTTCGTAAGTGCTGATCTTCAGATTGTTCCAGCAGAAGGAGTTAGAGATATTGGTTTTGACCGTGCCCTGATGGGTGGTTATGGCCATGATGACCGGGTCTGCAGTTATACCGGTCTGAGAGCACTACTTGATGTTAATGTACCAGAATATACTGCTGTAACCCTACTTGTTGATAAAGAAGAAATCGGTAGTATGGGTGCAACTGGTATGCAGTCTAGATTCTTTGAAAACTTTGTAGCAGAGATGACAAGCAAATACTATGACAGCTATAGTGAGCTTGATTTAAGAAAGATCTTAGAAAGCTCCAGTTCCCTTTCCGGTGATGTCAATGCAGCCTTTGATTCTAATTTCCCAGAAGTATTTGACAAGAGAAATGCTGCTTTTGTAAATAAAGGAGTTGTTCTTACCAAATATACAGGAGCCCGTGGTAAAGCTGGTTCCTCAGAAGCAACAGCTGAATTTATGGCCAAAGTACGTTCACTCTTAAATGAAGCCGGTGTAATCTGGCAGGCAGCTGAACTTGGTAAAGTAGATGAAGGTGGTGGAGGAACAATTGCTCAATTCTTAGCCAACTATAATATGGATGTACTTGATGCTGGTCCTGCCGTGCTGTCAATGCACTCACCCTATGAAGTAGTGGCCAAGATTGATGTATATAACACCTATCTCGCCTATTGAACATTCTTGGAAAAACAGTAAAAAAATTAAAATAAGGGAGGCTTAGGCCTCCCTTTCTAATATTTAGGGGGCTTGCCCATGACTAAATACAGCTTTGATACCAAAAAGATAATAATATATACCTTAATTATTATTGCCCTATTAGTCGGTTATTATTACAACACATATAGTAGGATTGACAACTTTATTTATGATAATTATCAGAAGTTAGAATACATATTTAGTTCAAAGGATAAAAGTAGTGAGGTAACAATAGTTGGTATTAATCAACTTACATATAATAAGTTAGGTGAATGGCCGCTTGATAGAAACTATTATGTAGAGGCGATAGAAAAAATAAATAGTGATGGGGCAAACATTATTGCTTTTAATTTGCTTTTTGATGAAGCTCAGGATGCTCAAGCTGATAGTCTTATGATTGATCGTTTAAGAGATAATAAAAACATTGTGATGCCAGTCCAAATTGATTACAGTTTAGCTAGTGAAGGAAGTAAGACTGACTATACGGTAAATGAAGTTAGGGCTCCTCTTTCTTCATTTAAAAACTTAGTCAAACTTGGTCATATTAGTTTTATCTCTGATCAGGATGGGAAGATTAGAAATCTACCCCCACTTTTTATTGATAATAATAATTCTTATATACCTCTTTCTAGACGGGCGGCGGAAATGGCCTTAGATGAAGAGATTACAATTACTGAAGGTAAGTACTTAATCAACTTCCTGGGTCCTAGTGGTACTTTACCTCATATTGCTTTACATGATTATCTTAATGACAATTATAAGCCGGAACTTATTCAGGATAAAATAATACTCTTTGGGGTAACAGAGGGTGAACGTACAAATCAGTATGCTTCAATATTTGCAAATGATACGGGCTTTAGTGAAGTTGAGCTATTAGCCCAGATGACTAATAATTATCTACATCAAAATTATATAGAAGTAAATGAAACTGGACGTAATATACTAATTGCCTTTGTTGTCTTATGGTTAATATTTTATCTATTTGAAAAACTGCATCCACTCCGGTCACTGGCAGCCTTAACAGCTATTACAGCAGTTATCCTATCTTTAAATTATTATTTGACAGTTCAATACTATTTATTTACGGAAATATCAATTTATTTAGTTGGAATAGCAGTTTTATATACAGCCAGTATTATAACCTGGTATGGTTTTGACCGTAAACGCAAATATGAAATAATTAAAAAACTAAGCCCCTATTTATCGCAATTTCTTTTAAATAAGATTGTACAAAACCCCTCTCTTTTGAAAACCGAAGGTGATAAAACTGCAGTTACCATGATGCTTTTTGAATTCAGTAACTTTAAATGGTATGCAGATCAAAATACTTCACAAAAAGTTATTGAAGATCTCAACCATTACTACAGAAATATTTCTAAGATCATCTTTAAATATGATGGAGTGATCGATAAATACTTAGGTGATGGTATTTTAGCTTACTGGAATAAGGGATTTGAACAGGAAAATCATCGTAATCGTGCTGTCAAAGCAGCTATTGAAATAATGAACTATATTGAAAAAGAAGAAATTGAGTTAAAACCTTCGATTGCTTTAGATTCAGGTCAAGTAATCTTAGGGGATATTGGTTCAAAAGAGCGCATGGACTTTAAAGCAATGGGCAATATTGTTCATAATACTACAGAATTAGTTGAAGTAACTGAACCTTATGAAGTATTGATCGGTGAAAATACCTATTATGGACTTTCAGATATCTATAAGAAACTTAAGTGGCAATACAAAGAAGTTGAAATTGAAGGTGTCAAAAGATCATTTGTTGTTTACAGCTTAAAGGAGTTTAAAAGCTTCTCTAAGGGGGAATAAAAAATGAAGAAGCACCTAACTATTATATTAATCTCCCTATTGATAATCACCACTTTTATACCTGTTTTAGCCCAAGAAGATCAATTAGAGATAACTATGGATTCACTTAACGGTATTATATACCGGAAAACTGAACAGGGATTTTTTGAATTCTTTCGCATTCAAGTCTGGACTAGGCTTTTAGATAATGCAACCATTAAAACCGGTGATATAATTAAGACCGCTGAAGATAGTCAACTCATTTTAAATATTGGAACCAATAGTAAAATAGAACTAGAAGAAGCTTCTATAGTTGCATTAGGTTCTAATAGTACTGAGACAAGTCAGCTTATCGAAATAAAAAAAGGTAGGGTTTTGGTTAATTCCACTCTTAATACGAATCCGGATTTTAATTTGGAAATAGAAACACCAGACAGTACCTTGATTACCGAGCAGGCTATCTTAGAGATTGAAGTTAATAAATATCGAACCCGTATTCTGATTGAACAGGGAGAAATAACTTTAACTGAAAAGACTACTTTAAATGAAGTGGATTTTACAGCCGGTCAGCTGGCAGTTATTGAAGACAATGAGATCAAAAAATATGAAAGAGTAGAATTCACCACAGAAGCCACGCCATAAACTAAATAACATACTGTCAATAATAGTAAATAATATAAATAATTACTTTTGATATATGGTTAATAATGTGATATTATCTTATTAGTGAAAACAAAATATTTGTTGATAAAGGCAAACCAGCTGTGAGGCTGGGACGCAAAGCCATGGATCTTTTTTAAGACTGCCAGGTTACCATATTTTAAGTCTATGGCTTGGCAAAAAGCAATAGGCTTTTTTCATTTTTAGTAATATTCTGCTGTAATCTGGCAAATAATTTAATTTAAATATAAAAATTGGTACCATTTAATGGGAGGCCTAAAGATGTTTAAAAAGAATTTTTCAATTGTCGTATTGGCGCTGGTTTTAACTTTAGTTCTAGTTCCCGCTGCTATGGCTCAGACCACTGACTTTGAAGATATTAACTTTGAAGATTATGATTTAGAACTTACAGAGGATGAGATGCAGGAATTAAAAGATGAATTAAAAGAAGTTTATGATGATTATGATGAAATAGATAAAGAAGCAATTCAAGATATGTTAGAAGAAATGGATACAGAAGAAACAGAGGAAGACGAAGATGAAGATGAGGAAGATGGCATAGGTCAGGAATTATCACAATTCATTAAAGAATATAAAGAAACAGATGAATGGGAAGAGAAAAAAGGTCAAGGTCTTTCTACTGCAATTCAAGGCTTTTTAGATGAAAATACCGATAGAAATCAAGAGCAAGAAAATGAAGAAGAGCAAGAACAAGAGCAGGATCAAGAACAAAATGATGAAGAAGAATTAGAAGAAGATGATGATA
>CAZXRH010000053.1:0-7609 GCA_964642575.1 uncultured Halanaerobiales bacterium | reverse complement strand
CAAGAGCAGGATCAAGAACAAAATGATGAAGAAGAATTAGAAGAAGATGATGATAAGCAAAATCAAGTCGCTCAACAAGCCAAAGAAAAAGATGAAGATAAAAATGATAAGGGTAAAGGAAAAGATAAAGGTAACAATGGAAAAGCAAAAGGTAAAGGCAAATAATTAGATAAAAAATATATTAAATATTAGAGTCGTCCTGTAGAGTGTAACTTAAACAGGGCGATTTATTTTTTGCTTAATTTTTTAAGAAAATAATTTTTAATTAAAATATGTATATGAATTTTTGGTATTATAAGGTATAATGCAAGCTATAGCATCAATTTATCAGTAATTATTATAGGTAGGGCTATTTCTTAAAATAACAGGAATCTACCTGTGATAAAAAATACTATTTTACCTTTTGTAAAATATTTAACTTTATTTTTCTGAGATTCTTGTATAATTATATATGTCGAAAGTTGAAAGATGCAAACTACCTAAAAGGAGTGGTCTCAGTGCCTAAAATTAATGAAGATGAACAACAACAGATAAGAGAATTATTCGAAGGAAAAATGGAAGATGAAGTATTTATTCAGTTCTTTACCTCAGATGATGAAGAATGTCAATACTGTGATGACACAGAAGAAATATTAGATGAGCTGATGGGACTTTCAGACAAGATTAATATTGAAAAAAATGAGTTGGGTAATGGTAATACAGAACATTATGGAATTGATCGTATACCAGCTATTTTATTTACAGATAAAGAAGGTAATGACACCGGCGTACATTTTTATGGTATTCCCAGTGGTCATGAATTTAATACATTGATCGAAGGTATAGTTAGTATGTCTAATGGGCAGACTGAACTCGATGATGATATCATTGAAGAGCTAAAGGGTATTGAAGATGATGTTTTACTTCAGGTCTTTATTACACCAACCTGTCCTTACTGTCCAAGAGCGGTTAAAGTTGCTCATGAAATGGCCATGCATAATCCTAAAATCAAAAGTGAAATGGTAGAAGCAATTGAATTTCCTGATCTATCAAGTCAATTTGAAGTATCAGGTGTACCAAAAACCGTTATCAATAGTGGTAAGGCAGAACAGGTCGGAGCCGTACCTGCCAAAACTATTTTAGATAAAATTAAAACAGCTATTTAGTAATTATTATTTATTCTGATTACAAATTTTAAAGGAGGCTTTTAACAAGATGAGCAAAAAACCAATAGAAGTAAATGACGGTAACTTTAGAAAAGAGGTCTTAAGGTCGGACGTTCCGGTCTTAGTTGATTTCTGGGCAGACTGGTGTGCTCCCTGTAAAATGGTAGCACCTGTAGTAGAAAAGATTGCCCGCGAACATTCTGAAGAGATTAAAGTAGCTAAACTCAATGTCGATGAAAATCAATCTACTGCTTCAAGATATGATGTTATGAGTATTCCAACTCTCGTTATTTTTGAAGATGGTAAAGAAAAAGACAGAGTTATTGGCTATGCACCTAAAAACAAGCTGGTCTCTAAACTCGGCTTAAGATAATCAAATAATTTTAGTAAAAACAGCAGGGGATACCCTGCTTTTTTTATTTTAACCCTTAAAAATTTGCTATATATAGTGAAAATATTTATTAGTTATGATATAATTCTTTTGTATAATAATTACAATAACGTGATAACAATGCTGAGGGGTGGTATTTTGCAAAAGATCCTTATTATTTATTCAAAAGAAGGAGATATAAAGGATATAGCCGAAGGAATTGCTGAAGGTGCTAAAGAAAATGGGTATCAAGTTGAACTTAAGGATACCGAAATTGACGGGAGACCTGTCTCCTTTTTTCCTTATGATTTAGTGATTGCTGGGGCACCGACCCAGGGTATATTCCGGGGGAAGATCCCTTCAGATCTATCTAGTTTTTTAAAAGAGTGTAAAAGAACGGGTGGACAGGATGCAATGGCTTTTGTCACACCCAGATTTTTTGCGACTAGTAAAGCTTTAAAACTAGTAATGGGTGAACTGGAAAAATTAGGATGTATCGTTAAAGATTTCAGAAAAATTAAAAATAGAAAAGAAGCCGTTCAGTTCGGTAAAACAATAAAACTGTAACTTTATACATAACTGCCACAGTGAAAACTGTGGCTTTTTTGGAATTATAAAAACAGATGAGGTTTGATATCATGAAAGAAGTAAAAATAAATTTAAATAATAAGCAGAAGTTTCCTGATGGACGTAAAGATGAATTAACTTATGAAGGTAAAGGTGAATACAAATATAAAAACGGTAAGCACTATTTAATATATGAGGAGAAAAGCCGTGGTTTAAAAGAAGTTAAAACTATCATTCGGTTTAATGAAAAACAAAGCCGGATTCTTTTAAAAAGATCCCAGCCTAATGAAATGAGACAGGTATTTGATGTTAAAGAAAACTGCGATTTCTTTTATAATTTAGGCAGCCATAAGATGAAGTTTGAAACAGACACAAAAAAGCTTCACATTGAAACCAGCCCCGGACGAGGGGAAATAGCTGTAGAGTATGATCTCATCCAGAACAGCAAAATTTTTGCGAGCAACAATTTAAAGATCGAATATCGATTAATTGACAAGGAGTGACTGATATAATGGAAAGAAATATGGTAGAAAAAGTTGAGAAAAAACTAAAAAAAGCAATTAAAGATGGTCTGATAGAGACCTTAAAACAAGAAGATATTACGTTAGAAGAAATTCCTGAGATCAAGGTTGAAGTTCCAAGAGAAAAAGAACACGGTGACTATGCGACTAATATTGCTATGGTGATGGCTAAAGTTTTCAAAAGAGCACCTCGTCAGATTGCTGAACTATTAAAAGAAAATATTGATAATAATTTAATTAAAGATGTTTCCGTGGCCGGGCCTGGCTTTATCAACTTTAACTTAAAAAATGAATGGCTGTATGAAACCATTGACCTAATTAATGAGTTAAAAGAAGATTATGGTAAAGTAAAAGTGGGTCAGTCTAAAAAAGTATTAATTGAATTTGTAAGTGCTAATCCAACAGGTCCTTTGCATGTAGGACACAGCCGGGGAGCTGTGGTAGGAGATATGACAGCCAATATCATGGAAGCAGCCGGATATGATGTAGATCGTGAATATTACTTTAATGATGCTGGAAATCAGATAGATCTATTAGCTCAATCTACTTTAATTAGATATAAACAGCTTTTTGATATTGAGATAGATTTACCTAAAAATGCCTATCACGGTAAATACTTGATAGATATTGCCCGTCAGCTTAAAGATAAATGGGGTAAAGACCTTTTAGAAAAACCGGAGGAAGAGCAGCTTAGTATTTGTAGAGAGTATGCTTTTGAAAGCCTAAAAGACAAGATAGAAGAAGATCTTAAATACTTTGGTATCAAATTTGATAACTGGTTTTATGAAAGCACCCTTCATGATGGGGATATAGAAGAGGCCATCAATATTTTAAAAGAAAAAGGCTATACTTATGAAGAGGAAGGTGCTCTCTGGTTAAAATCAACTGAATTTAATGATGATAAAAATCGGGTAATTGTAAAATCAGATGGATCTTTAACTTATTTAGCAGCAGATATTGCCTACCATTTAGATAAAATAGAAAGAGGCTATGATAAGTTAATTAATGTCTGGGGAGCTGACCATCACGGCTATATTAACCGGGTAAAAGCTTCTATTCAAGCCCTTGGTTATCCGGCCGATGTCTTAGAAATAATAATTGTTCAGATTGTTAATTTACTTAGAGATGGTGAAAAAATACCGATGTCCAAAAGGGCGGGTAAATTCGTCACCATGACCGATGTAATTGATGAAGTTGGTAAAGATGCTGCCCGTTACTTTTATATAATGCGCAGTTCAGACAGTCATTTTGATTTCGACTTAGAACTAGCTAAAGAGCAGTCCAGTAATAATCCGGTTTATTATATTCAATATGCACATGCCCGTATATACAGCATTTTAGAAAATGCTGATGATATAGACTTACAGAATGTAGATCTTTCTTTATTAGATAGTGAAGAAGAAATTGAATTAATCAAATTAATGGCACGTTACCCTGAAGTAATTAAGGATAGTGCAGAAAGCAGAGAGCCTCACATTCTGGCAAACTATGCCTATGATCTGGCTAATGCTTTCCATATTTTCTATAACAAAAGACAGGTAATCACAAGTGATGAAGAGTTAAGTAAGGCCCGTCTAAAATTAGTAGTTTCCTTACATCAGGTATTAAAGAATCTATTTACGGTTCTTGGGATTGAAGCCCCTAATCAAATGTAAAAAGAATTTTTTTGAAAGGAGATGTCAATATTGACTAAATATATTTTTGTTACAGGTGGAGTTGTTTCCGCCCTGGGAAAAGGTATAACGGCCGCCTCTTTAGGTAGATTATTAAAAAGCCGTGGGTTAAATGTTAGTATTCAAAAATTTGACCCCTACATAAATGTCGACCCTGGTACAATGAGTCCTTATCAGCACGGGGAAGTATTTGTAACCAGAGATGGAGCAGAAACAGACTTAGATTTAGGTCATTATGAAAGATTTATTAATGAAGATTTAACCAGCAATAATAATGTTACAACCGGCCAGATTTATGGTTCAGTTATTAAAAAAGAGAGAAGAGGTGACTACCTCGGAGCAACTGTTCAGGTGATACCTCATATTACCGATGAAATAAAAGAGAGGATTACCAGAGTTGGTAAAGAAACCGATGCTGATGTAGTTATCACTGAAATTGGTGGTACAGTCGGTGACATTGAGAGTCAGCCCTTTATGGAAGCAATCAGGCAGTTAAAAAGTGACTTGGGTAAAAACAGAGTATTTTACTTACACTGTACTTTGGTTCCCTATGTAAAAACTGCCGGAGAATTAAAAACAAAACCGACTCAGCACAGTTTAAAAGAACTGAGAGGGATTGGTATTCAACCTGATTCCTTAGTCTGCCGTTCTGATCGTGAGTTAACAAAGGAAGTGAAAGATAAGATATCACTTTTTGGAGATATAGAAAAAAGGGCAGTTATTCAGGTAGTAGATGCTGACCATATTTATGAAGTGCCCCTCATGATTGAAAAAGAAGGTTTGGCTGAGATAGTTATTGATAAACTGGAATTAGAAGATCGAGTTAAAAGACCGGATTTAAAAGAATGGAAAGACATGGTCAAAAAGATGAAAAGTCTAAGTAATAAGATTAAGATAGCTATTGTTGGTAAATATGTAGAACTACCCGATGCCTATATCAGTATTAGTGAAGCTTTAAGCCATGCCGGTGTAGCTAATGATAGTGAAGTGGAGATAGAATACATTTACTCCGAAGATTTAGAAAAAAGAGATGACCTGGATGAAGTATTTAATGGTATGGATGGTATTTTAGTGCCTGGTGGTTTTGGTCACCGCGGTATAGAAGGAAAAATTGAGGCTATCAGGTATGCCCGTGAAAACAAGATACCATACTTTGGTTTATGCCTTGGCATGCAGTGTGCTGTGATTGAATACAGCCGCAATGTATTAAACTTAAAAGGAGCCAATAGTTCGGAATTTGATCCTGAAACAGACTATCCTGTGATTGCCTTAATGCCAGAACAGAAAGATATTGAGGATATGGGTGGCACAATGCGACTTGGTATTTATCCCTGCCGCTTAACTGAGGAAACCGAAAGCAAAAAACTTTATGATGAAGAAATTATATATGAAAGACACCGTCATCGTTATGAGTTAAATAATGAATACCGTAATGAATTGAAAAAAGAAGGTATGTTAATGGCAGGTATTTCTCCTGATGAAAAACTGGTAGAAATTATTGAAGTTAAAGATCATCCCTGGTTTGTAGGAACTCAGTTCCATCCTGAATTTAAATCAAGACCCAACAGGCCACATCCTCTCTTTGTGGGATTTGTCAAGGCGGCCTTGAATTATAAATAAGTTATCATTTTTAAAATACAAGAGGAGGTATAAAATGAGCACAAATTATGTGGAGGTAGACTATGCTCCTCCCCTGGCAACCGTTTTTCTCTCTCGACCTAAGGTATTAAATGCCTATAATGAAGAACTTTTAGATCAATTTTATCAGAAAGCTGAAGATTTATTTAATGATGACAGCATCAAAGCAGTTATTATCACCGGTAGGGGAGAAAAGTCCTTTACGGTTGGCGCTGATTTAAACTTACTGGAAGAACTTGACTATGAAAGTGCAGAAGTAATTGCAAAAAAAGGGAAAGCTATTTGTGACTTGATTGAAGAAACTAATAAAGTTGTTTTGGCAGCCGTAAACGGTCATGCTCTTGGAGGAGGAATGGAACTAACCTTAGCCTGTGATCTGAGAATTGCCAGTACGAGAGCTCGTTTTGGACAACCAGAAGTAAGTTTAGGGTTGATCCCTGGTTTTTCTGGTACACAACGCTTGCCACGTATATTGGGGATTGGCCGAGCTAAGGAACTCTTATTTACCGGCAATATAATAGATGCAGAGGAAGCTTTTGAACTGGGCTTAGTTAATAAATTAGTAACCCCGCGTGATTTACTCAGAGAAACTAAAAGGATGGCAAAGCGGATTACTAAGCAGTCTTCTAAAGCAGTAGGAATGATTAAAAAAGCAATTAATTATGGTTATTCTCACGGTTGTGAAATGGGTAAAGATTTTGAAACAGATTCTTTTAAAGAATGTTTTAAAGATCAAGAACATACAGAACGGATTAAAAAGATGAAAGAAAAATTAAAAGATTAGGTGATATTGTATGGAAGAAAAAAAGACAATACTTTTTGATTTAGACGGGACTTTACTACCCATTGATATGGATAATTTTATAGAAAAGTATTTCAGAATGCTTTCCGGTCATTTTGCTGATTTATATAATCCAGAACACTTTATCAAAGCTGTTAACACTGCTACTGAAAATATGATTAGAAATGACGGGCAAGTTACTAATAAAGAAGCTTTTGAAGAAAAGTTTTTTGAATTAATTGAACTTAAAGGTGTTAAGGAACAGGAAATCTGGGACAGATTTTATGATTTTTATGATAATCTATTTCCTACTTTAAAAAACCATTTTGAGATAGATAAGTTAGGTTATGAAATAGTAGAGGCGGCTAAAGAGAAAGATTTTAATATGATCGTAGCGACCAATCCTCTCTTTCCCCGTAATGCGATCACAGCCCGCCTGGAATGGATAGATTTAAATCCTGATGATTTTCAATATATTACCTCCTATGAACACATGCATTACTGCAAACCGAATGTAAACTATTATCGAGAGATTTTAGATAAAACAAATTTAAAGCCAGAAGATTGTGTAATGGTAGGTAATGATATGCGTGATGATATGGTGGCTAAAAAGTTAGGAATTAAGACCTTTTTAATTGATGATTTTAAAGTAAAACGAGAAGATGTTTCTATAACTCCCGATTGGCAGGGTACAAGATCAGAAATAATTAACTATATAAAAAATATCTGAGGTGATTATTAAAATGAAAACTATTATTAAAACCGAGCAAGCTCCAGCAGCGATCGGTAGCTATTCACAAGCTGTAAAAACAGGGAATACATTATACATCAGTGGCCAAATTCCTTTAAATTTACAGGGAGAACTGGTTATGTCATCAGTGGAAGCCCAGACTGAACAGGTCTTAAAGAATTTA
>CAZXRH010000052.1:0-14739 GCA_964642575.1 uncultured Halanaerobiales bacterium | reverse complement strand
GCTCATAACCTGAAGGTTGTCGGTTCGAATCCGGCCCCCGCAACCAAATTTAATACTTAAAAATTGTGTGGTGAGGTAGCTCAGGTGGTAGAGCAGTGGACTGAAAATCCTCGTGTCGCCAGTTCGACTCTGGCTCTCACCACCATTTTTTTTATCTTAAAAGTCTGGAAGCTCATCGATAGCTTCCTTTTTTTGTTTTTGGTCAGTATGTGTATATATTTGAGTCGTGGAGATGTTGGAATGTCCTAAAAGATCCTGCAGTACTTTGATGTCTTTTGTATTATGATAAAGAATAGTTGCAAAGGTATGTCTTAACTTATGTGGGGTTATTTTACTTGCATTTTTAAGGCCAGCTCTTTTAGCATATTTTTTGACAAACATTTGAATAGAACGGGCACTTATTCTGTTACCCCTTGTTGATAAAAATAAGGCTTTTTCAGCATCTTTATCATTTGGTGTAATCTTATTTCTTTCCGGCAGATAATCTTTTATAGCTTTAATTGTATCAGAATGAAGTGGAACATACCTTTCTTTATTACCTTTCCCATAAAACTTTATTGACTTATCGTCATAATTAATATCTTCTAAATCCAATTCAACCAGTTCAGATACCCTTAATCCGGCATATAAAAATAATTTTACAATTGCCAGATCCCTTTTTTTATTTAAGAGATCTGCTTTTTTAATTGTATCTATATATTTTTTAGCTTCTTTAATTTTCATATAAATAGGTTCAGCTGTAGTTCTAGTTTTAGAAGATTCAATAGTCATTGTTGGATTTTTATCTATATACTCTCTTTTTTGTAGGAATTTAAAAAAAGAACGGATGGCATAAAGTTTTCGGTTACGGGTGACAGCACTATTGTCATAATTTAAGACTATATCAGAAAGAAATTCAGATATTTCATATTTAGTAATTTTTGAAATAGTGAAGTCTTCTTCAAAATCAAATTCATTAGTTAGGTATTTATATAAAAGCTTTAAATCAAGTTCATATTCTTTTATTGTAAGAGGAGAATAAGCTCTATCAACTTTTAGATATTTTTTAAAACTATCTACTGCATCTATGTATTCTAAATCTCTACTCATAGTAATCAGACTCCTTATATATAGGGGATTATATATATAATTTCAATATGTATATGATTAATCCTCCTTGGTCTGTTTACATTTACTTTAATTTGAATTTATTGTATAATTAAAAAAAAGAAAAGTGGGAGGGATTGCCATCATTGTTTCCAGGAAAATAAAAACTATTTTATATATAATGAGCCCACTATTTTTTGTATTAGGAATTGGGCTTTTAATACCAATAATATTTTGTTTTATTTATCAGGAAGCTTCACTATATTATCAATCTTTTTACATACCTTCCATTATATCTTTTCTGTTAGGTATCATATTTTCATTTTTAAAAACAGATGATATTAACTTATCCTTAACCAATAGTATGTTAATTGTTGGACTTTCCTGGATTTTCTTTTCCATTATAGGTGGTCTACCTTTTATTATTGGTTTAGATAAAAGTTTTATTGATGCATTTTTTGAAGCTGTAAGTGGATTTACTACAACTGGGATTACAGTTTTTACTAATCTTTCATCTATTCCACATTCGCTTTTAATTTGGAGAAGTTTAATTCAGTGGTTTGGTGGTTTAGGAATCTTAACCTTCTTTCTATTTATTACTTTTAGAAGTGAAGGAGATCTCTGGCAGCTTTTTACAGCTGAATCACATAAAATCGATACCTCACGACCAGTCCCCAATGTATTTAGATCTATCAAGATACTATGGTTGATATATGGATTGTTTACAGTCCTAGAGATAGTTTTATTAATTGCGGTCCAGGTTTCACCCTTTGATGCTCTTTTACACTCTTTAACAACCCTTTCTACAGGTGGATTTTCAAATTATGATGCAAGTATAGCTCATTATGCTTTAAACGGTCATCCTTACTATAAAGCTATTGAGTATATTATAATTTTCTTTATGTTATTAGGTGGAATTAACTTTTTAATCCACTATAAAGTATTAAAAGGTGAGGTTAAAGAAATTTATAAGAACTTTGAAATGAAATATTTTTGGGGAATTATCGGAGTGACAATGCTTTTAATTTTAACCGGCAAAGT
Source organism: uncultured Halanaerobiales bacterium (assembly GCA_964642575.1). GTDB lineage: Bacteria > Bacillota > Halanaerobiia > Halanaerobiales > M55B127 > M55B127. The sequence continues at coordinate 12,612 of CAZXRH010000052.1, read as the reverse complement.
TTTTAATCAATCTCTTAATCTAAGTAATCTGGAGATGGTATTTCGGAAAAGCTTATTTCAGGTAGTTTCAGTGATGACAACTACAGGTTTTGGAACAGAAGGGTTAACTTCATCCTTTTTCCCTGCTTTATCTCGTCAACTCTTTATCTTTTTAATGTTAATTGGGGGTTGTGTAGGCTCAACTGCTGGTGGAATAAAGGTTATTAGATTTGCAGTTTTAAATAAATTATTTGGACGGGAAATTAAGAAGTTCTATCTACCCAAAAGAGCGGTTATGCCGCTTAGAATTGAAAAGAAATTAATTCCTAGAGATGAGATATATAAGATTTCTGCTTTGTTTTTCTTCTGGTTATTAATTATATTAGTCGGTGGTATTATAACTGCCTTATTTTCCGATTTAGATGCTTTCCAATCTATTTCAGGTATGTTTTCCGCCATGGGTAATATAGGTCCCTTTTATTTTTCAGTTGATAAAATGGCATCTTTATCACCGATCATTAAGTTAACTTATATATTTGGCATGCTGGCTGGGAGGTTAGAGATACTACCTATCTTTGTAATATTTACAAGAAAAGCTTGGAAATAGGGGGAATTTGTAAATGTATATAATCGTAGCAGGTGCAGGTGTTGTAGGAAGTTCAATTACAAAAAGGTTGGTTAGTGACCATGATGTAGTAGTAATTGATGAAGACCAAAATGTAGCAGAAAAAGTATATGCTAAATATGGTGCAGTCAGTGTGGTTGGTAATGCAACTAATATTGATGTATTAAAAGATGCAGGTATCGAAAAAGCAGATGTAGCAATTGGGGTAATGGACTCAGATTCTAATAATTTATCTTTTTCCCTGCTTGCCAAAAACTTTGGTGTTGAAAAGATATTAGTTAGGATGAGAAATCCAGATTATAAGAATGCTTATGAGATGGCCGGGGCTACTAATATAGGTGCGGTTAATGAAATGCTTGTTGATAATTTTATCATAGATATTGAAGAGCCAAATATTAGAAAAGTAGTTTCAATTGGAGAAGGTAATGCTGAGGTTTCTATTGTTACCTTACCAGAAGAGTTTAAACGTTCAGGCAGTACAGTATCAGAAATAGTTAATAGTGAAGGATTCCCTGAGGAATGTGTAATTGCTGGTATATTTGATCAGGACTCACACAAATTGAGGATACCGCGTGGTAATACAAAATTATATAAAAATGATCAGTTGTTTTTAGTGGCGACTAAAGAGAATATGGAAAAAGCGGCTGAATTTCTATTAAATAATCAAAAGTAACTTAAGGGGTGATTATTATTTATCAAATTAACTCTTATAAATTCGGACACATTGAGATAGATAATAAGACCTATACAAATGATGTAATAATATATCCGGATAAGTTAAAGGATAATTGGTGGAGAAATGAAGGACATCGCCTGCATAAAAGTGATTTAGAGGATCTAGCTAATTATAATCCCGAACTCATAATTATAGGAACTGGAGCTAGTGGAAGAATGAAAGTTGATCCGAAGCTAAAACAATACTTTGATGAACATGGCTTTGAGTATTTTATAGGAACTACCAATGAAGCGGTTAAAAAACACAATCAGATGAATGAGCAAAACAAAAATGTGCTTACCGCTCTACATTTAACCTGTTAGGGGGAACGCTAATGGACTTTAAAGTTACTTTAATTCAGACTGATATTAAGATAGGTGATGAAAAAGACAATTTTAAAAAGACCAAAAATTTTCTACACAAAGCAGCCGAACAGGGCACAGATGTTGCTGTACTACCTGAAACCTGGTTAACTGGTTTTGGGAAAAAGATATTTGAAAATATAGAACATTATGCTGAAAAAGAACACGGTGAAAAGATACATTATTTACAAGATTTTGCTGTAGATAATGATCTGCATCTAGTGGCTGGTACTATCTTAGAAAAGGAGCGGGATAATAAAGTATATAATAACTTGTATTTTATTGATAATAAAGGTAATATTGGAACAAAGTATTCCAAAATGCACCTATATTCTCCCGGTGGTGAACATGAGGTTGTAACCCCAGGTAAAAGTATCAGTACTTATCAAACTGAATTTGGCAAGTTTGGTTTTATAACCTGTTATGACATAAGGTTTCCTGAACTTATACGCCTTTATGCCTTAGAAGAAATTGATGTACTTTATGTTACTGCTAATTTCAACGACCCGAAAAGGAATCAATGGTTAAATCAATTAAAGGCACGAGCTTTAGAGAATCAGATTTATGTAGTAGCCTGTAATAGAAGTGGAAAAAAATACTTTGGTAATTCTGTTATAATTAGTCCTGAAGGAGAGGTAACCTTAAATGCAGGCCGTAGAGAAGGGATTTACAGTGGATTTGTTGATCTATCATTAATTAAAGCGGTCCGAAAAGAACTCCCTTTATTTGTTGATAGAAGAGATGATGTATATGAACTGAAATTAAAGAGAGGTGAAGACTAATGCAGTATGTAAGAGAAAATATTGAATTTGAAAATAAATATCTTGCTTTTCACCGCTGGAAACCTGATATAAGTGATTATAAGGGTATAATCCAAATTATCCATGGCATGTCTGAACATGTGAAAAGATATGAGGAGTTTGCAGAATACTTTACTAATAGAGGTTTTTTAGTTTGTGGTATTGATCAGTTAGGCCATGGTGAAACTGTAGATTTGAATGAGGGAATATTAGGATATTTTGATAAAAAAGATGGTTGGGTTAAAGCAGTAAATTCCAATAAGTTTATATCAAAAATCATAAAAGAGCGACATCCTGAACAGCCATTAGTTGTTTTTGGACATAGTATGGGCTCAATATTATCTAGATATTATCTTATAGGAGAAAAAATACCGGATGCGATGATTATTTCCGGCATAATGGAATTCAAAGAGATATTAATGGACTTTTCAAAAGTGCTTGCAAAACTTGAAAAAAGCATAAAAGAAGACAACAGTGAAAATGTAATAGATAATTACCTATTAGATTTAATCTATAATAGGAAATTTAATAGTAATAATAAAAACAACTGGATTAGTAGTATAAAAGAAGAAGTTGAAAAGTACAGTAGTGATAAGAAATGTGGTTTTAAAATTACAAATCAAATGTTTATTGATGTTTTTGGAGGTTTAAAAACAATTGATATAAAAGAAAAAAATAAAGAGATATCCAAAGATATCCCTTTATTTATTATTAGTGGAAGTGATGATCCGGTAAGTAATTATGGTAGTGATGTTAGAAAATTATTTGATAAATACAAAAAAGCTAATTTAAAAGATGTTAAGTATAAATTATATTCAGGTGTTAGACATGAAGTAATAAGAGATAAAAGAAATGAAGATGTTTACAATGATTTAGAAACCTGGATTAATAATCATATCTAAGTTTTGCTTTTTACGATATATTTTTCAAGTTTTTTTGATAGAGTAGAGGGGATAAATGCATCAATAAAAATGTAGTCATTTTTATACTTTTCTTTTTCTACAATCCCTCTATTATGAAGTGTCTCGATGATATTAGCATTTTCATAAGGTATTTCTAAACTGAAGCGTTCCATGGACTCTTCAACGAAATTACTTAATCTTTTAACTAATCTATCTTTATTGATATTTTGTTCTGCAGCAATAAATACGGCATCTGGATACTGTATTTCAAGATCTCTTTTTCGGTTCGAATCTATTAAATCAAGTTTATTAAACACCTTTAAAATAGGTTTATCCTGAACCCCCAATTCAACTAACTCGTTTTCTACTACTTTAATTTTGTTATCAATTTCTTCATCGTTGGCATCAATAATGTGTAAAATTAAATCAGCTTCTTGAATTTCTTCTAATGTAGATCTAAAAGAAGCTATCAATTGATGGGGAAGGTTTTTAATAAAACCGACTGTATCAGTAACGATGATATTTTTTCCAATTGGTAACTCATAGCTGCGAGCTCTTGAATCTAGGGTTGCAAATAGTTGATCTTCAACAAGAGAATCATCACCGGTTAACATATTTAATATAGTTGTTTTACCGGCATTTGTATATCCTACCAGAGATACAATTGGGTCCTTTCTACTTTTTCTTTGAACCTGACGATCACCTTTAATATCTTTTAACTTTTCTTTTAATCTATAAATTTTCTTTTCTATCCGTCGACGGTCTACCTCGAGTTTAGTTTCACCTGGACCTCTGGTGCCAATACCACCGGCCAGTCGGGAAAGTTCTTCTCCACGACCAACCAAACGGGGTAGTAAATATTCTAGTTGAGCTAGTTCGACCTGAATTTTACTTTCTTTACTTTGGGCATGTAGGGCAAAAATGTCCATGATCAGTTGGTTGCGGTCTAATATTTTAGCATCTAGTTCTTCCTCAATATTTCGAAGTTGTGCAGGAGAGAGCTGATTATCAAAAATCACTAAATTTATATCAAAGTTTTCAATAATATCTTTGATCTTTTCTAAATTACCCTTTCCGATATAATAGGCAGGATTAATCTTGTCACTTCTATAAGTGAAATATTTGATTGAATGAACTCCTGAAGTATCTGCTAACTGACCTAACTCTTTAATTGAAGTTTTGTCATTACTAACTAGTAATGCATTTTCTTTTTTATCTTTGATTTTATATAAGTCTTTGTTATCCTTTTTAAAGTTTATAATAGTAACTCACCTCTTTTTTAGTCTCTAGGCCCATTATATCAAATATTGTTACATATATAAATAGCATTTTATGAAGGAATAACTCGGCTAAATATTGAATTATTAATATAAGTGTTTTTAGTTAATTTATTTGTTATTTATTTAAATTTTAGGATGTGATTTTATGAAATATGGGTTGATTTTAGAAGGTGGTGGAGCTAAAGGTTCATATCAAATAGGTGCAGTTAAAGCCTTAAAAGAAATGGATATTGAATTCCAGGGAGTAGCAGGCACCTCAATAGGCGCTTTAAATGGTGCCTTAATCATCCAAGAAGATTTGGATAAAGCATATGACCTTTGGTATAATATAAGCCCTGAAAAGATATTTAATATCCGCCAGGAAGCATTAGATAAAATAAAAAAGCTTAATTTTGATAAAAATGACTTGAGTTATCTTTGGAAACAGGTAAAAAATATTGTAGATAATAAAGGACTTGATATATCTTTAATTGAAGATATTTTAAGAGAAAATGTTGATGAAGAAAAGATAAGAGAGTCTGAAAAAGATTTTGGTATTGTCACCGTTTCACTGTCTGAAATGAAACCGGTTAAAATATATATAGAAGAAATTCCAGAAGGACGCTTGATTGACTATTTATTGGCTAGTTCGAATTTACCAACTTTTAAACAGGAAAAAAGAAATGGTAAATATTTTTTAGATGGTGGATTTTATGATAATCTGCCGGTAGATATGTTAATTGATAAAGGTTATGAAGATATTATTGTAATTAGAACCCATGGTTTAGGGATAACTAGAGATATTCGTAAAAAAGAAAATTTAAATATTAAATATATAGAACCTGAAGATGATCTTGGTAATATTTTAGATTTTGATAATGAATTAGCACGTCGCAATCTAAAGTTGGGTTATCTAGATGCTAAAAGAGTTTTTAAAGATGAAATTAGGGGTCATGATTACTATATAAAAATCCACAGGGACATGGACTATTTTTTATATCTTTTGATGGATATTCCTGACCAAAGTATAAAAAGAATTTCAAACTTTTTAGGTTTTGAAGATATGAATCCTCGACGTGCTCTATTTGAAGTAATTTTACCTAGATTAGTTGCATTTTTAGATTTAGAAGAAAAAGATGATTATATTGATATCATGATTGCGGTTTTAGAAGTAATTGCAAAAAAAGTAGATTTAGATAATTTGAAAATATATGAATTTGATGAATTTGTTAGAGCCATATCTAAAAAGTATGAACCAAAAAAAGTCAATGATGTTAATGTACCTAAATTTGTTAAGAAAAGTGAAATACTTTCAAAAACTATTAAAGACAAAATAATTGATCTGGTGATAGCTGAGTTATTTGATAATATAATTAATAGGAGGGGAGAGTATTAAATGGATGATTATATGATAAGAGCTTTAACTAAAAATAAGCAAATTAGGGCCTTAGCAGTGCGTTCAACTAATTTAGTTGATAAAGCCCAACAATTACACAAAACCACACCTGTAGCAACTGCAGCTTTAGGGAGAGCCCTTTCTGCAGTGGCAATGATGATGTCATTAGAAAAATCAGGCAAAAAGATTGGTTTAAGAATTATTGGTGATGGTCCTCTTGACCGAGTTATTGCTGAAGCAAATCAAGATGGAGATGTTAGGGGTTATGTTGGTAACCCACAAATTAATTTAATGATAAATAAAAAAAATAAGCTAGATGTAAAAAAAGCAGTTGGGCGGGGAGAACTCTATGTAAGAAAAATGATGGGATTAAAAGACCCTTATGAAAGTAAAATAAAATTAGTAAGTGGTGAAATTGGAGAAGATTTAACTTATTATTATACCCAATCTGAACAGGTGCCTTCCTCAGTTGGGCTAGGAGTTTTAGTAGATACTGATCTTAGTGTTAAAGCTGCTGGGGGATTTATAATACAGCTTTTACCTGAAACACCGGATGAAACTATTACTCAATTGGAACAAAACTTAAAAAACATTGGCTCAGTTAGTCGCATAATTGAAGAAGGTAATAATCCAGAAGAATTACTTGATATTGTGCTAGAAGGCTTTGAATATGATATTACTCAGGTTAAAGAAGTGGAATACAAATGTAATTGTAGTAAGGAAGTTGGTTTAGAGATTGTAAATACTTTAAGTGGGGAAGATATAAAACAATCTTTAGAAGAAGATGGTTATGTTGAAATAACATGTCATTACTGTAATTCACAATATAGATACGATGAGGAGTATCTAAAAGAGCATCTTGAAAGGGAGTGGTGATCATTACAAGGATATTTGATAGTAAGTTTTTTAAAATTAGTTTGGGAACCATTCTGATTTTAATTATACTTATTTTATTAAGACAAGTAGCATTTTTTACAAGAGCATTTAGAATATTCACTTCCCTTTTTATTATTCCGATGCTTTTAGGGGGATTTTTATATTATCTAATGCGTCCCCTTGTTGTATTTTTAACTAAATATTTAAAATATAAGGGAATAGCAATCTTCATTAGTTTCCTGCTTATCATTACCTTAATTGTTTTTATTATTTATTTTGGTGGGAATATTATAACTGTACAGACTAGAAATATAGTTAATCAATTTCAAGATTACTACTATTCACAAGCCCCTACTCCTGAAGAAGATAATATCTTTTTTGATGTGGGAACACAAATTATGGAATACCTTGAGAGATTTAATATTCAAGAACGGCTCTCCAATTTTCTTGAAAATATGATTGATGTTGTTAGAAATAATATTTTTGGTATTTTTACCACCTTAACTAATATTGGTACTGTAATTGTTTTAATTCCGTTTGTTGTTTATTACCTACTAAAAGATGATCATCATATGAAAGAATCATTTTTAGCTTATATTCCACCTAAAAAAAGAAAGCAGATGGATAATGTGCTAACTAAGGTAGACCAGACTTTATCTCGTTATATCAGAGGACAGGTTTTGGTGGCTTTAATGTTGGGAATTTTAACATATATAGGATTTATGATTATTGGGGTTCCCAATGCAATTATTTTATCTGCTATTGTGATGGTTACTTCATTTATCCCATTTTTAGGACCTATTTTAGGTATACTGCCAGCTGTTTTTATAGGGATCTCAGAAAGCTATGTAATGGTATTTCAGATTATTTTAGTTTTAATTATAGTTCAGCAGATTGAAGGTAATATAATACAGCCGAAAGTTCAGGGTAAACGTTTAAAGATACATCCACTGATTGTTATCTTCATGGTATTAATCTTTATTACGCTCTTTGGATTTATTGGTGCTCTATATGCTGTACCGACCTATGCAGTAGCTAGAGTCCTTTTTGTGGAATACCATGATAAGTATATAGCAGCAGATAGCACTAATGAATAGGCGGGATGTTGCACTCTTATTCATAATTTTATTATTGGTTTTAATAGGTTATATTTATCCTGTTATATATGATTTTCAGGAACATGATTCTGTTACAATTTTTGTAATAGATACCTTTGATGATAGTATGTTAAGCCATGGGGAAATTGTGTCTTCAATAATCGAACAAGAAGTACCTCAGTTTGAAATAAAGAAATTAAATGTTAAACAAGAAGACCATTATGGGATAAGTAAGTACTATGAAGCCCTTGATCAAATATATAATTATAGACTACAGAATTCTGATGAAAAAATTCTAGTTAATATTAGTTTGGGATTTTATGAATCAGAAAATTACCATCAACTGTTAATAAAAAATATATCAGATTTAGATGTGGGGATAATAGCAGCTGCTGGTAATGATGATAGCCCTATTGCTTTTTATCCTGCTGCTTATGAAAAAGAAGTAATAGCTGTGGCCAGTATACAAGGTAATAAAAAAACCGATTATTCAAATTATGGTGAATATATAGATATCTGTGCTGAGGGAAGCTTTTTTACAACAATTAGTTTACCTCAATTTTTTAGTTATAGAGCGACGGGAACTTCTTTTGCCGCTCCACGGGTTACGGCTTTTTTAGCTAAGATATTATCCTCAGAAAAAGATATGTCCATCCAGACTGCAGTAGAAAATTTAAATAAATTAAGTGTTCCTTTAGATGATCAATTATATGAACAGGGCCTTTTAGGGCAGGGAAGAATCAGTAACTTAAAGTATTTACTCAATTATAACCAGACTAAAGCCTTATATTTTTATCTACTACCTGCTGTTGTTTTCTTATTAATCTTTTATTTACTAATCAAGAAAATGGGATTGATTGCAGTACCTTATCTACTATTGCTATTAATAGTTCTTGGTCCATTTTTCATATTCATCAGAGATTATTTCTTACGATCTATCACAGATCAAGTTATAACAATGGATAATATCAAACTCACTATAATATTTATCTTTTCTTATCTACTAGCAAAGACTATTACTAGCTTTGAAAAATATTATTTATTTATCTCGTATCTAATTGTTAACTCTGCAGCTGCAGCAGTTATGTACTTTTTAGATTTATTAAATCTAAATAATTATATTATATTCAGTATTGCTTTAATATTATTTTATCTAGCATTTGAGTATTATCATTATTTCAAAAAGAAACATTCCAATAAGATTATAGATTTAAACAGTAATTCCTTTAAAGTCTTAAATACTGTTAAAAGAAACCTCATTAAGAACTTAAATGTAAATAAAGATAGTTTAACAAAGCTATTTGAATTATATAGAAAAACAAAGAAAAAACAGGTTAAAAAGGCAATAATCGATATTTTACTTAAGAGACTTTATTATATACCACTCGGCTTTCTTTACAGACAGTCCGGTTCATTTATTGTTAAAAATTATTTATTTAAAATGATTAAAGAACACAAAGATAAAATTGAAATAGCTGATCTCTTTGATGTATTAAAAGAAGAAGATCGTTATATTAATAAGTTGTTTGAACCATTTACTTTCCAAGAAATTGGAGACCAACTGATGAAAGAGTTCAGTAAAAAGGATATTGATATTAAAAAGCTAATAAAAGTTATTAATTATTATAATGATAGTTCTATTGTAGATTATCTATTATCTATTTATGGTAATTATGAAAAATGCTGGCACCGCTATCTTTTAGCAAGTACTATTTTAAAAATTGCTGATCAAAAGACCAAAGCTGAGTTAGTGCAAAAGTTTCTAAATGACAAATGTGGTTTAGTACAAGAAGAAGCTGAATACTACCGCAAAAAGGAGGGATACTCTCTTGGTTGATATAATAAAGAAGAGAAGAAGTATTAGGTCTTATAAAGACAAAGAGGTTTCAGATGAAGACATTTATACTTTACTAGAAGCGGCCATGTTAGCCCCTTCAGCTGGCAATGAACAGCCCTGGCATTTTATTATCATAGATGACAAGGATATCATAAATAAAATACCATCAATACATCCTTATTCAAAGATGATAACCCAGGTTAATAAGGCAATTTTAGTTTGTGCTGATCTAAATCAAACTAAATATGAAGGTTATTGGCCTCAGGACTGTGCTGCCGCCACTGAAAACATTTTATTAAAGGCAGTTGATATTGGGTTAGGAACAGTTTGGCTTGGAATCTATCCGGATGAAGATCGGGTAGCTAAATTTAAAAACTTGTTTCAACTACCTGCAGACATAATTCCCTTTGCTTTGATTCCAGTTGGCTATCCAGATCAAGAAAAGAAAACACCTGATAGATTTGACACAAGCAGAATCCATAGAAATAAATGGAAATAATAGAGGAGAAAAGGAGAGATGTATGAATGGAAGAAATAAAATTTAATGAACATTTAAAAGAAGTTAATGATGCAATCGCTATTGGTGCTTTTTTAACAGTGAAAGATGAAGATAAATTAAACACAATGACTATCGGATGGGGTAGTGTTGGTTTTATCTGGGGTAGACCAATATTTACTGTACTTGTTAGACATTCTAGATATACCCATAATCTAATTGAAAATACAGATCAGTTTACAGTATCAGTACCATTTGGTGATAGATTAAAAAGGGAAACTGATTACTGTGGTACCCATTCCGGTCGTGATGTAAATAAGTTTAAAGAACTGGGCTTAGAATTAATTGAACCTAAAGAACTTGATACTCCCTTTATTAAGGGCAATGACATCCATTATGAATGTAAAATTGTATATAAACAGGATATGAAGGCTGATTTATTATCAGACCAAGAAATTAAAGACCAGTACTATCCTCAAAGTGATTATCATACTGTCTATTACGGCAAAATCATTGGAGCTTACAAAGAATAAATTAAGGAATTGATTTTAATGAAAGAGATTAAAAGTATTGAAGAAATTAATTTAAAAGAAATTAAAAATAATAAAAAATATTTTAGATCACCTGAAGATTGGGAAGATCAGGTGATCTATTTTTTAATAGTAGATCGCTTTTCAGACGGTGAAGAAGAAAAAAGGGACCTATTTGATTATTCACAGGATTTTGACTCTATTAAAGAAGATGATTCTGTAGAAGAATGGCTTAAGTGGGGAGAAAAATGGAATGGAGGTAATCTACAAGGGGTTATTTCCAAACTAGATTATCTTAAGAAAATGGGAGTTAATGTTATTTGGTTAAGTCCCATTTTTAAACAGGTTTCCTTTCAAGAAACCTATCATGGTTATGGCATTCAGAATTTTTTAAAAGTAGATCCTCATATAGGTAGTAAAGAAGACTTAAAAGAATTAGTTAAAGAAGCTCATCAGCGGAATATCTATGTGATTTTAGATATTATTTTAAATCACTCTGGTGATGTTTTTGCCTATGAGGAAGAAAATCCAGACTGGACCGGTGATCCCTATGATATCAAAGGTTTTAGGGATAAAAATGGTTCTCCTAATATTGATGTAGGAGATATTGAAAACAAAGAAATCAGTATGGACGATGCTATATGGCCCAAGGAAATGCAAAACAAAGACATCTATGACAAAAAAGGCCAGATTAAAAATTGGGATTATTATCCCGAATATGTTGAAGGCGATTTTATGTCTTTAAAAACACATTTTTTAGGAGACTATAATGATGAGGAAGGTTTTGTTCCATCTAAAGCCTTGAATATTCTTACAAAAGTATATAAGTACTGGATTGCTGAAACTGATATAGATGGTTACCGGTTAGATACAGTGAAACATTTAGAGTGGGGAGCTACCAAACATTTTGTCCGTGAAATTCATGAATTTACTAAGAGTATTGGTAAAAAGAACTTTTATTTGATAGGTGAAATAACCGGCGGCTTTGACTTTGCCTATAATACATTAAACAAAACTGGTTTGGATGCAGCTCTTGGAATAAATGACATCCCACATCGACTAGAAGGAGTAGCCAAAGGACATACAAATCCACCAGAATACTTTGATATCTTTACCAATACTGAACTTTTAGGTGAAGATGACTATAAATGGTTTAAAGATAATGTAGTAACTATGTTTGATGACCACGATATGGTTAGTCTAGCTGAGGATCATAAATATAGGTTTTCAGCAGAAGAAGAGACCGCTTCATTACTCTTAAATAGTATACTACTTAATATGACTACTCTTGGTATTCCTTGCCTATATTATGGGACTGAACAGGGATTTGACGGTAGTGGAGATAGTGATCAATACATTCGGGAATGTATGTTTGGAGGCAAATTTGGAGCATTTAGATCTCAAAACGAACACTTTTTTAATAAAGATACATCTTTATATAAAGGTATTAAAAATATTATGAGTTTAAGAGATGAAAATGTTCCTTTAAAACACGGCCGACAGTATTTAAGACCTATTACTTATTCTAGTGACCAAGAAGAACTGTATTTAACAGCAAAATATTCAGCTGAAATGTGAGATATGATAAGATTTGATCATGATACGGCAGTAAAATATTGTATTGGTTGAGTTCCTTGAAATGAAACAACTATGATTATAGTTCCAATTTTATGATCTTTGTGAATTTCTAGTCCAAAAACCTTTTCTAAGGCAATAACATCTCCTGCAGCAACTTGAG
>CAZXRH010000051.1:0-14891 GCA_964642575.1 uncultured Halanaerobiales bacterium | reverse complement strand
AAAAGTGAAGTCTATATAAAAAAGATGCAGTCTGTTAAACTTAAAAATTTAGTGAAATATGCCTTTCGAAATAGTAATTTATATAAAAAAATTCTTTTAGATCATAACATCGAATATCAAGATATAGATGATATAGGTTTAGAAGATCTTCCCACCACAAATAAGAAAATGATTATGAATAACTTTGATGAGGTAGTAACTGATCAAAATTTAAACAAGGAGAAGGTTATAGATTTTATTGATAACAATCCAGAACCATCTGCATTATTAGAAAATAAATACCATGTAATTCATAGTTCCGGTACTTCGGGAGAAATTGGTTATTATATCTATGATAATGCAAACTGGGAACTTTTAAAAGCGGTCGGTGCCTCCCGTTTATTTAATGGTTTTGGTCTTAAGCGTAAAAAATATGCATTTATCGGTGCCTCGGATGGTCATTATGCCGGGATTAGTTTCTTTTTAAGTCCGGTTAATAGATTTGAACAGTACTTTTATAAAGATTTTTTAGTAATGGATATAAATTATCCCTTGAAAAATTTTATAAATAAATTAAATAAACTACAGCCAGATGTAATCAGTGGTTATCCTTCAGCCTTAAGATTACTTTTAGATTATCAAAAATCGAATGAATTATCTATTAAACCCCAACATGTGATCTGTGGAGGGGAACCACTTACCCAAAGGGCTTATGAGAAAATTAAAAAATACTGGGAAATTGAACCCATAAATTATTATGGCACATCTGAATCAATCCTTATGGGAGCAGGCCAAGGGAAAGATGGGTTATATATCTTTGACGATTTAATTATATTAGAAATTAAAGATAACAAAACCTATTTAACAAATTTATATAATTATACTGAACCTTTAATTCGTTATGAGCTAAATGATTTGATTAGTAAAACTCACAAAGAGAATAAGAGGTGGCCTTTTACCTATATTGAAAATATTTCCGGGCGTCAGGAAGACCTATTATGGTTTGAAAATATAAGTGGACAAAAAGATTTTATTCATCCTATTGTATTTGCAGAACTTCATATTAAAGGTTTAAAGAAATTTCAAGTAGTAAAAGAAAATGATTTAAGCTTGATTTTTAAAGTAATACCAGAAAAAAATAGCCAAATTGAAGATGTAAAACAGAAAAGCAAAGAACGGATCAATGAAATTCTCCACAATAAAAACATGCCTGAGGTAAAGGTTAAAATCGATTTAGTTGATAATATACCCAATGATCCTGAAACAGGTAAATTTCGTCTAATTAAAAAAAATGATTAGGTATTATAGAAGTGCGCTGCAAAATTAAAATTTCCTTATTATAAAATAACTTTTAGTGATTAAGAATAAAATAAATCCTTGACAGTTCAATCAGATTATGCTAATATTATATAAAATATATGAATAAATAATCTTAAAAATCTATGAACAAGGCGAGTAGCTGTTTTTTCTTGATTACAGAGAATCGGTACTGGTGAGAATCCGATATCGGGAAAAATAGTGAATGGACTTGGGAGATGCAGGGTGAAATTCTTTGATAAAGAAGAGTATTCCTAAGCCGGTTTCTTACCGTTAAAAAAGAAGGAACTCATCTTTTTGGTTTCCTAACAAGTGGACCAATTTATTTGGTCAACAAGGGTGGCAACACGGAATACAAGTCTTTCGTCCCTCACGGGGTGAAGGACTTTTTTTATTTTGTTTTAAAAAAAGTAGAAGAGTAGCGAGGATGATTATTATGAAGATGATACATAAAAAATACTTTAATATGGATACATGGTGGCCTATCTCTCTTTAATTAAGTAGTATTGATCAGTGAGAATTGAGTCTTAAAAAAATAAAAGGGAGATGAGTTTAATGAATACTAAAGATTTAGTACAGGCTTCTTTGTTGGTGGCAATTGGATTTATTTTACACGCTGTTTTTCCTCCATTACTTTTAGGGATGAAACCGGACTTTTCATTAGCGATGATGTTTATTGTCTTGATTATGAAAAAGGACTTTAAATTAGGTTTTCTAGTAGCATTGGCAACTGGAATATTTACCGCTTTAACTACAGGTTTCCCCGGTGGACAAGTTGCTAACATGGTAGATAAAATGGTTACTTTCTTAATTGTATTTGCTATGTTAGGACCAATTATGAATAGATTTAATAATAAAATCGGAGTAAGTATTATTACTTTAATAGGTACATTAATAAGTGGGGCTGTATTTTTGGGAACAGCAGCTTTATTATTCGGATTACCCGGTCCCTTTACAGTGCTATTTTATACAATTGTAATTCCAGCCAGTTTAATTAATGCTTTTACTGCGGTTATAATCTTCTCCTCCATAAAAGTGGGTGCAAGAGTCACCTCAAATTATATTACTGACTAACCTCCTAAAAAGGATGGGCTAAAAGCCCATCCTTTTTAAAGGAATATTATCTATTTTATAGAATAATATAAGTTAGAGCCTTAATTTTTTTTATTTATTTAAATGGAGGGTGAGATTATGCAAGATGTGTTATTTTTAGAGAGTAAAGAGCAGCTAGAATTGGTTGGAGACCCTTTTGTACTAGACATATTAGATGCGATTGGATATGAAGTGTGTAAAAGAGAAGAGATTATTAAATTAATGGATGAAAATCCCGATATGATAGACGACTATATTGATATCATGATAAAAAACAATTTTTTAACCTTGATTGAAAATAATGAGGATAAGTCCAAACAAAAAATCAGAGCAACTGCAAAATCAATTGAAGGTAAAAATATAGTTTTTGATTACTTAAAAGAAAATGATCTACACTGGTTAAACGGTTATATTAATCATTTGGAAAATAGAATCGTGGACTTTTTTAAATATATGTCAAAATTAGAAGACCCCGAGAATAACTTAGAAGAATTAAATTATACGACTGATTTATATGCTTCATCCAACAAAGTATATTTAACAGCTGAGGAAGCAGAAGAACTAATGAGCATGATTAGTAAATTTCTAAAACAAAATCAAAAAGAGATCAAAGAAAAAAGTGAAACAGAGAAACATAATTTATATGAATTCTATGCTTATATGTTTCCAGAATTAAAAGAGTTTAAAGAAAAAGTGGAAGAATAATATTTAATTTGGAAAAGGCAGTGGAAGCTGTCTTTTCTTAATTTAAAGGTTGTGATTTTTTTATGCGTTATTATAAATATTCTGAACATCTTAAAAAACGATATGGAGTTAAGACCTATAAAATACCGGTAAACGTTGAGGTGAGCTGTCCTAATCGGGACGGCAACTTAGGAGATGAAGGCTGTTATTATTGTGGTGAAACCGGAGCTGTTTTTGAAAATACTGACCATAGTGAAGATATAGTGACCCAGATTACATCATTAAAAGACAATATTGCAGAAAAATATAATGCAGAGAAGTTTATTGCCTATTTTCAAAACTTCAGCAACACCTACTTACCTTTAGAAGAATTAAAACATCATATTAAGAAAGCAGCTTCTGTTGAGGATGTAGTTGAGGTTTGTTTTTCAACCCGACCTGATTGTATTAGTGAAAAGTACTTAAAAGAGATTACTGAAATGATAGAACAAAATAATCTAGATATTAACTTTACCCTGGAACTGGGCTTACAATCTGTAAACTATCACACTTTAAAAAAGATCAATAGAAGACATACCTTGGCTGAATTTATTGATGCTGTATTAAAAGCTCATAAATATGATATTAAGGTAGGAGTGCATCTTATTCTAAACCTACCCGGTGATGACCAGGATGATGTTATTGAAAATGCTAAGATATTATCAGCTTTAAAGGTAGATAATGTAAAACTACATGCACTTTATATAAGAGAAAATACTCAGTTTGCGGAAATGTATAAAAATGGAGAAATTGAAATTTGCAGTAAAGAAGAATATATAGAACGGGTACTTACTTTTTTGAATTACCTGGATCCCGAGATTGCAGTTCAAAGACTTTTAGGTAGGGCCCCTGAAGATCAAACCCTATTTGTAAACTGGGGAAAACATTGGGCTCAGATTCACCAGATTATCTTAAACCGCATGGATCGAATTGATTTTGAGCAGGGGGCTAAATTTAATTATCTTGATGGAAAAGCATTAAAGCCATTAAATTAATATATTATGAGCTATAATGTTGAAAATCACCCAATAAAAAGTTACAATAATAGAGGAACAAGAAATATATTTGGAGGTTATCAAAATGAATATAGATCAAATTATTAGTGATACAAAAAATGCGGTTAGAGAATTACTGGATATAATTGATTTGTTAAAGGGCGATATTTTTGTTTTGGGTGGCTCGACTAGTGAAATTACAGGTAATAAGATCGGAACTGCTTCAAACCCAGAATTGGGTGAGAAAATAATAAATAGTATTATACCGATAATAAAGAAAAATGATTTGTTTTTAGCAGTACAGTGTTGTGAACATTTAAATAGAGCACTTGTGGTTGAAGAGGAATGTGCCTTAAAGTATAATTTGGAAGTTGTCAATGCAATTCCACATAAAAAGGCAGGAGGCTCTTTAGCAGCTGCGGCCTATGAAATCTTTGATAAACCGGTTTTAGTGGAAGAAATTTCCGGACATGCTGGTATAGATATTGGTGATACTTTAATCGGTATGCATCTAAAACATGTAGCAGTACCGGTTAGAATTGATATTAAAAAAATAGGTGAAGCTCATTTAACATTAGCTCGCACCAGACCAAAATTAATAGGGGGCGAGAGAGGTAAATATCAAGATCATAGTAAACACCTTAATTAATAAGCCAAATTTTCTATGAACAAGGGGGTGTAAAATTGAAGGTGAGTAGATTAAAAATATTGGTCGTTTTTACTGTATTATTACTTTTGTTTTCACCGACAATTTTTGCCTAAAATCAAAATACTAATTCAATAAATGAAGTAACATTAACTCCAGCTATCATTATAATGCTTGCTTTGATAGCATTTTTAATGTTGATGTTTTTCTTTGAACCAATCAGTGTAGATTTTATTGCTCTTTCGGTACCTGTGATTTTAATTGCATTAAATAGGTGGACCAAAATAGAACCTGAGGAAGCTATATCTGGCTTTGCTAATAAAGCAACGATCACAGTATTAGCTATGTTTATCATCAGTGCCGGTATTCAACAAACTGGAATTATTCAAGTGATGGGTCGGAAAATAGCAAAGATAACGGGTAGTAATCATTACCGCCAGGTAGGGATTATTACAGGAATTTCTGGTTCGATTGCTGGTATCTTAAACAATACCCCGGTAGTAGCAACTATGATACCAATGGTAAATGATATTGCTGGTAAGACAAAATCCTCACCATCGAAGCTTCTTATACCTTTATCCTATGCTTCTATGATGGGTGGTATGGTTACTTTGATTGGAACCTCTTCAAATTTATTAGCCAGTGATATTTCAGCTCGACTTATAGATCATCCATTTTCTATGTTTGAATTTACTAAATTAGGGTTATTAATTTTAATAGTTGGAATTATATATTTAATATTGATTGGACATAGATTATTACCAAAACGGATTGATTTATCAGAAGATCTTTTTGAAGAATACGAAATGAAAGAATATTTAACAGAAGTTGTTATTGAAGAAAATGCTCCTATCATTGGAAGGACTCTCGATGAATTTAAAAAGAGTTCTGGCATGGATATGGATATCGTTCTATTAGGTAGGAAAGATAAGCAATATATTGAACCATCCTTTCATAAAAAATTAAAAAAAGGAGATCACTTAATTATCAGAGCTGACCATGAGACAATTTTAAAAGTTATGAAAAGAAATGGTCTGCGATTAGTGCCCCACAGTGATATTTATGAAAAGAATTTAAAAGAGCCTAAAAAAGGACAAAAATTAATGGAAGTAGTTATTCCTTTAAGGCTCTTTTATGCAGGGACAAACAATTTCTGATGTTAACTTTTTAGAAAGATATGAAACTACTGTATTAGCTATTAGGCGTGGAGGAGGACTTACCCATAAAAGAATGCATGATATTAAACTTAATGCAGGTGATGTCCTCTTATTAATGGTTAGTGAAGATACAGCTGACCGTTTTCGTAAAAATGAAAACTTCATAATTTCTAAGGAAATTGATACCCGGGACTATGAGTTTTCTAAAGCTCTCAAAGCTATTTCTATTTTTGCAGGTGTCGTTTTATTAGCTGCTTTTAATATTGTCCCAATTGTAATTTCAGCTTTAGGTGGTGTAATAGCCATGCGGCTAAGTGGTTGTATAGACCAGAGTAAAGTCTATGATTCAATAAATTGGGAAGTAATATTTTTGCTTGCCGGATTAATTCCCTTAGGAATTGCGGTAGAAAAGACAGGAACAGCGGAATTTATTTCTTATCAGGTACTAAGGTTGTCAGAGTATTTTCCGTCTTTTATAATGCTTGCAATATTTTATTTTATAACAGCTTTTTTAACCAATATTATAAGTAAGAATGCTAGTATCATTTTAATGATACCTGTAGCAGTTAATGCTGCTCAAACCTTAAATGTTAATCCATTTGCCTTTGTTTTAGCGGTAACTTTTGCAGCAGGTACTGCTTTTGTTACACCGATTGGAAATCAGACCAACATCATGGTTTATGGTCCTGGTTGATATAAATTTAAAGATTATGTTATAGTTGGTTTACCATTACAAATATTATTAGGAATAGTAACCACAATGGGTATTGCCTTTTTCTGGGGATTATAAAGAGGTGATCTAATGGAGGATTTAAAAATAGTAGTCGATAGTGCGTGTGATATACCTGAAGATTTTTTAGAAAAATATGATATAAAATTACTTCCTTTTAGAGTCATAGTTGACCAGGAAGAATTTATTGATGGAGTAGATATTGATAATGAACAATTATTTGAATATCTAAAAGAAAACAGACATATTACTACTTCCCAGGTAAGGCCCGTTGATTTTGAAAAGACTTTTACTGAATGTGCTGAAAAAGGTCTAAAGTGTTTATATCTGGCTTTTTCTTCTAAGATGTCAGGTGCATGTCAGACCGCTCAATTAGTGGCAGAGCGTGTGAAAGGAGAATATCCGGACGCTGTAATTGAAGTTATTGATACTCAATGTGGTTCTACTGCAATTGGACTTTTAGTTAAAAAGGCGGTCGAGTATAAAAAGGAAAATTTATCATTTGAAGAGATTATCAATAAGATTACTGATTTATCTAAAAAGATGGAACATATTTTTACCCTTGAAAATTTAGAGAGGTTAAAAACCGGTGGCCGAATCAGCAAAACAACTGCTTTTGTAGGTGAACTTTTTAATATCAAACCTATTTTAGAAGTTAAAAACGGTGAGATTGATTTGTTTAAAAAGGTACGGGGTTATAACAAAGCTTATAAAAAGATCCTAAGTATCATGGAAAAAAGAGGCAGTAATCTCAAAGATCAACTCATTGGGATCAGTTATACAGGTGAAAAAGAAAAGGCTTTAAAATTAAAAGATATGATTCAGGAAAAATTTGCCACTGAAAAATTCATGGTTAATATGATAAGTAATGTTCTAACTGTTCATTTAGGTCGAAGTGGTATAGGAGTTTTTTTCTTAAATGATTAATAAAGAGGATATATTATGAAAAAGAAAGTTTACTTAAGGTTATTTGGAGAACTGAATGATTTTTTTAAAGATTCGGATCAAATGATTAGAGAAATATACTTTAAAGATCGGCAGACCATTAAAGATATTCTGGAAGGAATCGGTCTGCCCCATACTGAGGTTTATCTAATTAAAAAGCAAGAGAAAGAAATCGATTTTAATTATCTAGTAGAGAATGAAGACTATATAAAAGTCTATCCAGTCTTTCGCAATCTTGATATTGAAAATGACCATAAAACTATACGCAAGAAATTTCCTTATGAACTAAAATTTGTAGCTGATGCTCATTTGGGTAAACTGGTCAGTTATTTAAGAATATTAGGGTTTGATACTCTTTATTTTAATGATTATGGTGATAAACACCTGGCTAATTTATCGAGTGAAGAAAACAGGATACTATTAACCAGAGATCATGGTTTATTGATGCGAAAAAAAGTTAAATATGGTTATTTTATTCGTTCTGATCAACCAAAAGAACAACTCAAAGAGGTAATCTTTCGCTATAAGTTGTTAGAGCATATCAATAAAATTAGCCGTTGTCCTAAGTGTAATCATCTATTGAATAGAGTCGCAAAAGAAGATATTATAGAGCGTTTAGAACCTAAAACAAAAAAATATTTTAATAAGTTTTATATCTGTTCAAATTGTGAACAAATATATTGGAAAGGCTCTCATTTTAAACGAATAAATGATTTAATAGAAAAGATAGAGGATGAGTTAAATAATGGCATATAAGCACAGAAAATATCCCGAATGGTCCTGGTCTTTATCAAGACATAGGACTTTTAAAAAATGTTTAAGAAAATATTATTATCAATATTATAAAAGTCATAATGGTTGGGAATGGGATGCACCGGAAGAAAACAAAAAGGTGTATAGACTTAAAAAACTGCAGTCTATTGACGCAGTTTTAGGTACTACTATTCATCATCTTTTACATCAAATTATTGCTGATGGTTTTCCTTTAAAGCGAAAGGTCTTAGATAAAAAGATCAAAACAGCACTAAATGAAGCTGTTCGTTCATCTCAAAACATACCAGCCTGGGAAGTTAATCCTTCCAATCATACCATGCTTCAGGAAGTATATTATAATAATGAAATAAGTGAAAGAAAGATAAATAAAATCAAGTACAAAAAAGAACAAATTTTAAACTATTTATTAAATACTGATCTGGTGGATGATATTAGAGATTCATATTATCTTAAATCATTTGATACTTCTACTTTTGAGAATTTTGATTTTAATGGAACTAAGGTTTATGCAATTCCTGATTTAATATATAGGAAGGGCAAAAATAAAACACCTCATATTATTGACTGGAAAACGGGTAAACCAAAAAATAGTGAGGTTGATCAGTTAAAACTATATGCTTACTATTATTATAATGAATATGATTATCAGGGAGTAATAGAAAGTATTTTTATTTATTTATACAAACAACAAACCGAACAACATCAATTTGATGCTGATATAATTTCGGAAATAGAAAAAAAGATTACAAAAAGCATCAAAGAAATGCAAAAGTATTTAAAAGACATTAAGTGGAATATGCCTAAAGAAAAAGAATACTTTGAACTGAGGGAAAACGATGTAATTTGCAGCTTTTGTAAATTTAGAGAATTATGTAATAGATAGTTTGAGGTGAAATTTTGCAGTTATATTTAGATAAAGTACATAATAATAGAATAGCTGAGGCCATTGCTGAATTTGATTTAATTCAAAAAGATGATAAAATTTTAGTAGGTTTATCAGGAGGTAAAGATAGTTCATTTCTCCTATATGCCTTAAAAATATTTCAAAAACATTCTGCTCTTGATTTTAAATTAAGTGCTGCTACAGTTGATTTGGGATTTGAAGAAAGCAACCATATACCTTATTTAAAGAAACTTTGTAATGAATTAAATATCAACCTAAAAGTGATAGAAACAGAAATTGCTCAATATATTTTAAATGAGAATACTAATAATCCCTGTTCAAAATGTGCTCACTTTAAAAAAGGCGCCCTTGTTAATTATATGAAAGAAGAAGGTTATGAAAAGTTGGCTTTTGGCCACCATTATGATGATGCAGTAGAGACTTTTTTAATGAGCATTCTTTATTCTGGCCAGGTTAATGCCTTACAGCCCAAAAGGTTTTTAAGTGATAACGAGGTCTATATAATTAGACCTTTAATTTATTTAAGAGAAAAAAGGATAAGAGCAGCCAAAAATAGAATAGAATATGAGGACGATTTTGTTAAATGTCCTTATGATAAAAACACCAAACGTGAAGAAATCAAGTCAATATTAGATAAAATCAAATTCAATAAGCAGATTTTCCATAACATTGCTGCCGCAATGCGAGAAGATTCTGTCAAAGAATTGTGGCCAGTTAAAACAGCGAATAATATATTAACAGAAAAAATAGAATCTATCTGGAAAGATTAAAATATTTAACTATGTCTTAAGTTATTATCAAAGTATTAAAGGGGGAATTATTAATGAGTAAAGTATATTTTGCCGATATTAGAGCTCGAAGTGAAGGAACCAGTAAAATTGAAAAGATCAAAAATCTATTTGATAAAGCTGATTTTGGTGAATTAATTGATGAAGATGATTTTACTGCGGTCAAGATACATTTTGGCGAACACGGTAATGACGGTTATATAAATCCCGTATTTGCAAGACAGGTTGTAGATAAAATTAAAGAATTTAAGGGTAAACCTTTTGTGGCTGATACAAATACTCTTTATTCAGGGATGAGACACAACTCCATCGATCACAATACAGTTGCTAATTTACATGGTTTTAATTTTTCTGTTTTAGATGCTCCTGTCATAATTGCTGATGGACTGCGCAGCCAAAACTTTCTTGAAGTAGAAATTGGAGGTAAACACTTTGACAAAGTAAAAATTGCTTCTGATTTTGTTCATGCTGATGGTATGATTGTAATGTCCCACTTTAAGGGTCATGAGATAGCTGGTTTTGGAGGTTCAATTAAAAACCTTGCAATGGGTTGTGCTCCAGCAGCAGGAAAAAAAGACCAACATAGTGTAGAGATTCAATCTGATAACAATACCTGTATTGCTTGTGGAACCTGTGCAGAAGTATGTCCGGAAAATGCAATTGTGGTAGAAGACTTTGCGGTTATTGATCCCCAAAAATGTATAGGATGTGGTGAGTGTATTACAGCCTGTCCAGTAGACGCAATTGGCATGGACTGGGAATCTGAAGTGGCTCCCTTTATGGAGAGAATGACCGAGTATGCCTATGGAGCAGTTAAAAACAAGATTGATAAAGTAGGCTATATCAACTTCTTACTTAACATTACTCCCGAATGTGACTGTGCACCCTTTAGTGATGCTCCGTTAGTAAGGGATATTGGCATTTTAGCTTCTAAAGATCCTATAGCTTTAGATAAAGCAAGTTATGATTTGGTGAATAAACAGCAGGGACTTAAACATTCTCACCTTGAGAAAAATTATGAACCTGGTGCAGATAAATTTAAAGGTTCAAGAGATCATACTGAAGGTACTATCCAACTAACTTATGGAGAAGAAATCGGATTAGGTAAAACAGAATATGAACTAATTGAAATTTAATATAATCTATTTGAGGTGAAACTATGGATGTCAAAAAAGAATATATGAAAATATTCTCTAAAAATCTCTTTCTCAACAGTAAAAAAACCAAAAAAGTAAAACAAGAAGTAAGTGAAGAAATAGATGAAATACTCAGTCGTTATGATGATCAAAAAGAGGCTTTTAATAAGGAAATGGAAGGGGCTATCCCCAAAGCAATTAAAATGACTAAAAATAATGCTGATTATCTGGAAGATATGGGGATCATAAATGCAATTCGTTTTGCAGGTAAAGTTCCCCATGTTAGTATAAAAAGCAAAAAAGAATTGTGGGGTTTACCTTTGATCCATTTCGCTAGTGGATTTAATTCCAGAAAGGGAGATTATGATGTCGCTAAAGGGGTAATAGCTATCGGTAGTAAAGCTCGTGGAATAATTGCCCTTGGCAAACTGGCTTATGGCTTAATAGCCATTGGTGGTATAAGTCTTGGTGTATTATCTTTTGGAATTATATCAGCAGGAGTATTTACTGCAGCCGGAATTGCCTTTGCGTTATTATTGGCAGTTGGCGGAATTAGTATTTCGGCAGTTGTTTCAATGGGGATTGTTGCCTTATCGTCATTAGCAGCTTCGGGCCGAGTTGCGATGGCTCATTTTGTCCAGACCGGTCAAAAAGTCAGTGCAAATATTCCGGGCTGGTTTTCGGCTATGGCCAATAATATTGGAATGGTTATCTTAATATTTGAAGTAATACTTTTTGGTATAATATTATTAATTTTCTATCTGGATTTATATATTAAAAACTAGTTAATTTATAAATCCCGCGAGAGCGGGATTTTTATATGTAAAAAATTTATTATTATCGGAGTGAAGTTGTGTGAAGGAAATTGAAAAGCATGGAAAAAAATATGAATATATAATAGAGGGTCCTATTTTAAAATCACTAATTACTCTAGCCTGGCCTATTATGTTAAGTCAGTTAATGCAGACCCTTTATAACTTAGCTGATACACTCTGGTTAGGTAGAGTTGGACCAGAAGCGGTTGCCGCAATTTCTATTAGTTTTCCGATTGTATTTATGATGATATCGATTGCAGCCGGTTTAACTATTGCCGGGACTGCCTTAATTGCTCAGCATAAGGGGAGAGGTAATACGAAACAGATTAATAATATAATTGGTCAACTTTTTTCTTTTATTGTCTTTATGTCAATAGTGATTAGTATTATAGGAGCATATTTTGCGGAAGATATCATTATATTAATGGGTGCAGAACCGGCCATTGTGCCAGATTCGGTTGCTTATTTGCGTACGATTTTTACCGGAATGCCCTTTATGTTTATCTTTTTTATCTTTTCTTCCATTTTGCGGGGAATCGGAGATACGAAAACACCTTCAATTATGATGTTCTTTTCAGTTACAATAAATATAATTCTTGATCCTCTATTGATTTTTGGAATTGGCATCTTTCCGGAATTAAATGTGGCGGGAGCAGCTTTAGCTACTATAATTGCTCGTGCAATTGTAGCTATTTATGCCCTTATGATTATAGCAAGAGGTGTTGATGGTTTTTATTTAGGACTTAATAATTTGAAGTGGAACTTTGGAATTATAAAAAAAATCATAAGTATTGGAGTGCCTTCATCAGTAGAACAGTCTATGATTTCTTTTGGGCAGGTATTAATGACCAGTTTAGTGGCGGGTTTTGGGACTATGACTCTAGCTGCTTATGGAATTGTTAATCGGATTATTAGTCTACCCACTATTTTAGCCTTTGGTGTTGCAGCTGCAGCTACAACCATGGTGGGCCAAAATATTGGAGCAGACAAAAAAGAGAGAGCTGAAAAAACAGCTCTTGTAAGTCTAGGGATAATCTTTATCAGTATGAGCTTATTAGGTATTATCCTCTTTGTGGAGCCTAGATTTGTCATTAAAATTTTCAATGATGCGCCAGAAGTTGTAAAATTAGGTTCCAGTTATCTTAGAATTGTGGCTTTAACATTTGGATTTTTAGGGGCAATGTATGTAGGTAATGGAGTATTTAAAGGGGCTGGTAAAACGGTACCTCCCATGATGATTTCTACTTCATCTTTATGGATATTTAGATTAGGAGCTGCTTATCTTTTAGTAACAGTATTTTCAATGTCACAACCTGGTCTCTGGTGGGCAGTAGCTTTATCTCACTTAGGAGGATCTCTTATGGGTTTAACTTGGCTTAAGATTTCAAATTGGAGTACTGCAGTAATAGATTAATTCTAATCATGTTTATTTTAATTTTTTTAAAAAAAATAACAAAAATCATAAAAAAATACAATTTTTGATTGACATTAATTCATTACTTGGTTATAATATTAAATGTGAAAATATTATTAAAGAGAGTGATGTTTAATGAAAAGGAGAGTTCTTTAATCTCATCAAATTGAAGATGGCGTGTTTTAATTCCCGGGGATTACTATGTCCACTAAATTTTGGGTAGTTAGAACAGTAGATTAATGAACTCTGTGTGTGACTTTTTAATGAAAAATTAATATAAGTGAGTTTATATTACCACAGGTTTATTGTACCTGTGGTTTTTTGTATTTTAAGAGAGGAGTTAACAAATTGAATTTTAATAAATTAGGATTAAATAGATTTGAACATAATATAGAAGATAAGAGCAGGCTTGGACGTGTTTCTGCTCAATATAGAGATTTATATAGAATAATTACCGAAGAGGGAGAAATAATGGCTACATTATCGGGTAAGCATTATCATAAAGCTGATAAAAACGAGTTTCCAGTTGTTGGAGATTGGGTTTTTTTTGAGCGATATAATAAAGACAGTCAAGCTCAAATAAAAGATATTTTAGGCAGACAAACTCAAATATCTCGTAATCAGGCTGGCAAAAAAGACGCAGAACAAATAATTGCAGCTAATATAGATATTATTTTTATTGTAACTTCCTTAAATCAGGATTTTAATAAAAGAAGGCTTGAAAGGTATTTAACAATAGCTTGGGACAGTGGAGCTAAACCGATCATTGTCTTGAATAAATCTGATTTATGTAATAATATTGAACACTTTGAAAGTGAAATTGAAAATATTGCGTTTGGAACTGATTATATTATATCTAGCTGTGTGAACAATGAAGGGATTGTAGAAATAAGAAAAGCCCTTCAACCGGACAAAACGGCCGTTTTAATTGGTTCTTCCGGTGTTGGTAAGTCTTCCATAATCAATCTCCTTTTAGGCGAAAAAAAGCAAAGTATTAAACAAATAAGGGAAGATGATGCAAGAGGGAGGCATACTACAACCAATCGGGAGCTATTTATACTACCCGAAGGAGGAGTAATTATAGACACACCCGGAATGAGGGAAATTCAGTTATGGGTTGATGAGGATTCATTAGATAGTGTTTTCAGTGAGATTGATCAGTTAGCAAGTGATTGTAAATTTAATGATTGTTCTCACACCCACGAACCTGGTTGTGCAGTTAAAAATGCAGTTCAAACAGGAGAGTTAAGTCAGGATAGACTTGATAATTACTTTAAAATGAAAAGAGAAATTAAATATCAAAAGTTAAAAGAAAAATATAATGCTAAAAAAGCAAATAAGATAAAATGGCAAAATTTAATGAAACAATAAATATAATAAAAGGAGGTATATAGAAAATGGGTTCAAAGTGGTATGAAGATTATAATAAAATTTTTGTAAAAATTATTAAGAAAAAACATATGTTTAAGGAAAAAA
>CAZXRH010000050.1:0-15253 GCA_964642575.1 uncultured Halanaerobiales bacterium | reverse complement strand
CAGTATCCACATTTAGTGGCTGATTTTATCACTGCAATGGCAGAAGCTGGCGATATTTATAGAGAAGATCCTCAAAAGGCAGCTGAAATTGTGTCTGAAGAATTAGGTATCGAACCAGAAGTTGCCTTACATCAAATGCGAGGTACCAGTTGGAAAACACGTGAAGAACTTTTAAGTGAAGACTTTTTCGGAACAAAAGAAAATCCAGGAAATTTTGCAAAAGTTATGAAAGATACCTCTGATTTTCTACAAAATCAAGGCTCAATTGAGGTCTCTCCTTCTCAGGAAGAATATAATGAATATGTAAATCCTGAATATATTAAAATGTCACTTGATAATGAAGAAGAATCAATATATTAAATTTTATTGTTTAAACGAAAGGGTTTAATTAATGTCTGCAAAAAAGGAAAAAGAAAGTTTAATAAAAATTGAAGATATGAGCCTAGTTTATGGCCAAGAAGACAAAACCATTCTAGCTGTAGAAGATATAAATTTAGAGATAAACCGAGGGGAATTTGTTGTGGTTTTAGGTCCTTCCGGCTGTGGAAAAAGTACATTATTAAAAACAATAGCTGGTTACCTAAAACCTACTTCCGGTCGCTGTCTAATGCAGGGAGAAGTAATTGATGGACCAGACTGGCATCGGGGTGTCATCTTTCAATCTCCAACTCTTTATCCCTGGATGTCTATCAAAGAAAATGTTGAATTTGGTCCAAAAATGAGAGATCTTCCCAAAGAGAAAATTAAAGAAATCAGGAAATACTTTTTAGATGAAGTTAATTTAAGCGGATTTGGTGATAAATATACTTTTGAACTTTCAGGTGGTATGAAACAGCGAGTCGCCTTAGCAAGAGTCCTTGCTAACTATCCACAAGTTGTTTTAATGGATGAACCTTTTGGTGCTTTAGATGCTTTAACAAGAGACAATATGCAAAATCTAATTCGAGATATTTGGGAAGAAAATAATACCACCATCTTTTTTATAACTCATGATGTGGATGAAGCTCTTTCTTTAGCAACCCGAGTAGTTGTCATGTCAAAAAGACCCGGTACTATTTTAAAAGAATTTGATGTTGACTTCACTAATCGGATTTTTGAAAGTGGTACAAAAGATGTTATCTATCAAGAAGACTACTTTCAAGTTAAAAATGAAATCTTAGATATTATAAACAGTCAAATAGAAGAATAAGAAAACTCCCCTAAGAGAGGGGAGTTTTCGTATATATAGTATATATTTTCATGTTTACTCTGTGTTTTTCTTATTGAACTGTCGTATAACCTTTATTGGACCATCCATAAGGTTCATTAGAAGGTGTTCCCATACCACCATTGAGTGAAACAGCGTCATATCCTAACATTCTTAATCCGGCCACAGCCTGACCTGCAGTTTGGCCTGTATAACAATATACAGCTAACTTCTTATCCTGAGGTAGCTGACCAAAATAATCCTGCATACCGGCTCCCCATGGAATATTAATGGCACCTTCAATATGACCTTCAGCATAAGCGGAAGGTTGTCTGATTGATACAACCATTAAGTCACTGTCAGAATCTAAAGCCATTTTTAACATATCTTCACTAATCTTATAGTTTTTAAACATTGAATCACTTACATCTGCTAGTCCTTCATAGTAATCAACAATAGCAGTTTTAATATCTTCATTAATTGTATAGTCAGTAGTTCCATCTAATTCATTTGCTTTTGTTTCAACTATTTCTTCATAACCCTCTACTCTTGCAATACCTAAATTCCAACCAAACTTAACAGACTTCGCTTCAAAACCAGCAAAGTTAAGTAATGCCACAGTCTGATTGGCTGTTTGAGCTGTATAACAGTATACATAGATTGTTTCATCAGCAGGTAGCTTATCTAAAGCAGCTGGAATCGCTTCTGGACCCCAGGGTAGATTAATAGCACCTTTAACATGACCTTCATTATATACATCAGGTTGTCTGATATCTAAAATGAATAGATCTTCTCCTGCTTTAACTTTGTCTACAAAAGCTTTTTGAGAGATCATACCATTATCTCCTGGTAGATCAGCAAAATAACCGTTTACTGCCTCTTCTACAGCGTCTGATACAGCTAGGGCTGAACTTGATAAAACTAAAACAAAAAGTAAGGCTAAAGAGATTGACAATAGTTTTCTTTTTCTCATTATTATTTCCCCCAGTTAATTTTTATTATTATGTTAAATGAACAATTAAAATTTGACTTATTTAAAATATTTACTCAAACAGTTTCAATAATTTTAGCTTAAGAAGCATCCTGTTGATTTGCTTCTACAGGAGCACCACTTGGTTGTGCTTTTGGTGTCGAACCATCAGCTGACCATTCAATCCAGGCTCCATCATATATTTTTAAGTTTTGATAACCGGCATTATGTAAAACAAGAAAAGTTTCTGCTGCTCTAATCGATGTTTTGCAATACATAATAACTGTATTTTCAGGTTTCACATCATTATCAGGATAATATCTCTGTACATAACGGGCAGGATAACATGTTCCATCATCTTGATTATTGTCAACATAATTTATATGAACTGCACCTGGGATAATACCTTGACTTACTTCTTGAGCAGATCTTACATCTAAGATTACAGTATCTTCACTAGGGTTATTCACTTGGGCAAGTACTTCTTCTTTTGTTGCAATATATTGTTCATTTTTTTCTTCTGCATTATATTCTACAGCCTCTACTTCATATTCTCCCGAAGTAAAATTAGCACCCTGTTCTACTAGTGCTTTTAAACCTCCACTGACAACTTTCATCTTATCTGTATCATGACCATAAACAAGCATGGTCCACCACAAACGGGCTGCATCCATGTTATTGTTGTCATCATAGATAATTACTTTAGTATCATTGGAAATTCCATTTTCACCTAATGACTCTTCTATTTTAGACGCTGATGCTAACATATTAGGATAGGGGCCGAATGTAGTTATGTCATTTCTCGCAATATTAACAGCACCTTCTAAATGTTTATCTTTAAAATCGCCTGACTTTTGAGTATCTACAAATACTACATTATCTTCCTCCATCATATTTAAGGCCTGTTCCGCAGTGATTATATCTTGTCCTACTTCTCCAGGAAAAGTAACATCTGCTTCACATCCTGTGAAAATTATCGCAAAAGCAAGTAAAACAAAAAATATCGTTGCTAGTTTTTTCACTTTTCCACCTCCGCTTAGATATTGTTAAATTTAGAACAATCTTCATTAATATTATATGATAAATTTTACCGTTGTTGTTATAACTTTTCCGAATAGTATATTCAATTATCAAATGAGGGGCAGTATTTTAAATCGGATATGCTACTTATTTTGCTTTTTATAAATTTCTGTGATGCTGTTTATAAATCCTTTTAATTCATTAGTTAAATAGTCTTGTCTTTTATTAATTAAATAAATATTATAATTCAAGTTAATATCCTCAACAATAGATATCCGGATCATTTTATTCCTTAGTTCATCACTAATGGAACTATATGGTACAAAACCTATACCATAACCATTACCTACTAAAGTTTTAACAGCTTCTATTGATTCTAAATTAGCCAGTACATCTAAATTTTTAAAGTTGATTCCTATATTATTTATAGCAGCTTCTAATTTTTCTTTTATAACTGAATTTTTATTACACATTACAAATTTTAAATCTGCAATATCTTTAAATTTAACTTTTTCAGCCAGCTCATAGTGACTGGGTGAAATTAATACCACTTTTTCAGTATGTATTTTTTTACAATTCAATAGATTAACTTCTGATGGTTTAGTTGAAAAACCTATTTCACAAACTTCATTTAAAACATCCTGTTCTATTTTGTCATGTGAAGCTGAGACTAAGTCACATTTATGTTTGGGATACTTTATTTGCATATTTAATATCACACAGGGTAAACAATAGGTTGCGATTACTGGATGAGCTGCAATCCTACATTCTTTGCTTTTTTGGTCATTTAATTCGTAAAGCATTTTATTATAGGTTCTAATAATATTTTCGCCATATGCAGATACAATTTCACCGGCCTGAGTAAGTTCTACGCCTTTATTGCTTCTGATAAAAAGCATCTTTCCTAAGGTATCCTCAAGTTTTTGCATTTGCTTACTTAAAGCAGGTTGTGAAATATGTGATTTTTTAGCAACTTTTGATATACTTTTTTCTTTTACAACCTCTTGAAAATATTTGAGTCTTTTAATCTGCATATCTGCACCCACTCTAATTTACATTATTCATCAAAATAATTCCCTTATTATTAAACTTGAGGTCCAAATCCGTTCTTCATGTTGTTGTTATTTAAAAATTTTGTTTAAAAAAGGCTGGCAGTTAAAAAAGCTACCAGCCTATATTATTAATTTTAACTTACTTATTGAACTGTTTCATAACCTTTATTG
Source organism: uncultured Halanaerobiales bacterium (assembly GCA_964642575.1). GTDB lineage: Bacteria > Bacillota > Halanaerobiia > Halanaerobiales > M55B127 > M55B127. The sequence continues at coordinate 10,854 of CAZXRH010000050.1, read as the reverse complement.
GACCATCCATAAGGTTCATTAGAAGGTGTTCCCATACCACCATTGAGTGAAACAGCGTCATATCCTAACATTCTTAATCCGGCCACAGCCTGACCTGCAGTTTGGCCTGTATAACAATATACAGCTAACTTCTTATCCTGAGGTAGCTGACCAAAATAATCCTGCATACCGGCTCCCCATGGAATATTAATGGCACCTTCAATATGACCTTCAGCATAAGCGGAAGGTTGTCTGATTGATACAACCATTAAGTCACTGTCAGAATCTAAAGCCATTTTTAACATATCTTCACTAATCTTATAGTTTTTAAACATTGAATCACTTACATCTGCTAGTCCTTCATAGTAATCAACAATAGCAGTTTTAATATCTTCATTAATTGTATAGTCAGTAGTTCCATCTAATTCATTTGCTTTTGTTTCAACTATTTCTTCATAACCCTCTACTCTTGCAATACCTAAATTCCAACCAAACTTAACAGACTTCGCTTCAAAACCAGCAAAGTTAAGTAATGCCACAGTCTGATTGGCTGTTTGAGCTGTATAACAGTATACATAGATTGTTTCATCAGCAGGTAGCTTATCTAAAGCAGCTGGAATCGCTTCTGGACCCCAGGGTAGATTAATAGCACCTTTAACATGACCTTCATTATATACATCAGGTTGTCTGATATCTAAAATGAATAGATCTTCTCCTGCTTTAACTTTGTCTACAAAAGCTTTTTGAGAGATCATACCATTATCTCCTGGTAGATCAGCAAAATAACCGTTTACTGCCTCTTCTACAGCATCTGAGACAGCAAAAACAGATGAACTAATTAAAACGATTGATAAAGCAACTAAAAATAGAACTGATAGTAATCTTTTTCTTCTCATTATTATTATTTCCTCCTTAGAATTTGATGAGTCTTATTTAATTTACAGCCTAAAATTATTTATCTATATTTTGAGGCTTATCAACTTGAGATTATTTCCACAAAATTAATTGAGGTGTTACAATTAATATGTGAATTATATATTGTTAAATAAAGTACAAAGTTTCTTTGTTTATATTATAAGGGAAAATTAGCCCTTTTTGATATAAGAATTCTTAATAGTGTATTGTTATATTTGATGAGAACTTGATAATTTAATCTCAATTTACCTTTATTGATATAAATATTGTGGTATAATAAAAAAAATACGTATAAAAGGTTTGATATGTATGTTAAAACTTAAAAATAATATGAATATATATGTGATATTAATAATTTATTTCTTTATAAATATTTTATTTTTAACCGGTTTCCCCTTTGTTCACTCTGATGAAGCCTGGCTAGCAGGGCTTTCTAGGACTATTGTACAGGAAAGCGACTATGGTGTAACTGAACCTTTTTTTGATCTATATCCCCGTTCTCCCCATGCTATTAAAGTTATCTTTAATACTATCCAAATATTATTTTTTAAAATTATGGGTTATCAAATTTTCACTTTTCGATTAATCTCTTTACTCTTTGCTGTTGTAGCCCTCTATTTCTTCCATAAAGTTGCTTATTTTTTAACCAATTCTGATTTGATCTCACTTTTTGGTACTATTCTTTTGGCTTTAGATATCCAATTTATTTATACTTCTCATCTTGCACGACAGGAAATCATATTGATAGCGATATTTTTAGCAGCTTTATATTATTTTTTAATTAAAGTCTTAAAAACCAATAACAAAAAAAATAATTTGTTCTTAGGTATAATAATTGTATTTGCGATAGGTATACATCCTAATAGTTTCATCATATTTTTGCCTTTTGTCTTTATATATTTATACTATATTCTTTTTACTAATAAATTAACTTTCTATGACTTTTTTGTTTTTATTTTTACCATTTCTTTAGGAGCACTTGGCTTTGTTTTACTAAGTCTATATTTTGATCCTGATTTTATAGCTAATTACAGTAGTTATGGTGAAACACTCGGAGTATTTGATTCTTTTGCAGCTAAGTTTGATGGCCTTGATTATTTTTATCAAAAATTATTTTATCAGGTAAGTGGTACCTACTTCACACCAGATATTAGATTACAATTTTATCTTTTTGGAATTATACTCCTCTATTCATTAATAAAATCTTTTTTAAAAAAGGATTCAATAAGTCACATTTTACTTCTTTCTTTTATGGCTGTTAATTTAGGATATATTTTAATCGGTAGATTTAATCAAACATCAATCATCTTTATTTTCCCAATCATTTATCTTCTGTTGATCAATATTCTTGCAAATATTGAAATCAACTATACTAAGACATTTATTATTGCTTTAATATTAATTATAGCAATGAACAGTATGATGGTTATATACAATAATAGTTATTTTAACTATGATGATTATATAAATGAAATTTCACTACAAGTAGATAAAGATGATATTGTATTAGCTAATTTAAATAGTCAGTTTTATTTTGATTATAATAAACTTTATGATTATCGAAACTTAGCTTATTTAACCAAAAATAAGTTGACTTTTTCTCAATATATAGAAAAAAATAATATTGAATATATAATTTATCCCGAAGAGATGGATTTTATTTATAATAGCAGGCCAAAGTGGAATGACCTTTATGGGAATATCTATTTATACTATGCAGATCTACAAAGATTTTTAGATGAGGAGTGTAGGTTAGTACATAAATTTACAAATAAAACATACGGAATGCGCATTGTGAGATACATAGGAGAAGAAGATTGGAAGGTAAAAATATATAAAGTTAAAGCTGAGTAATCGCTTTAACTTTATATTTTTTTGCAAATAATAAAAAGTATTAACAAAAAAATTAAATTGCATGTTCTCTATTTTACAATATTTCTCCGGCTTCTCTTAACACCAAATTTTGATTCTTAAAATCATAAATTTTTAATAGATCATAAACCTTCTTTATATTATCTTTAAGTTCTTGTTTGTTGCTACCCTTTACTATAAAATAACCTGCCCGGGCTGTCGCGTTCTCTATTTTAGGTATTTTTTCATTCTCTTGAAAGTTTAAACTTATTTGAATTACTTCTTTTAACTTTTTAATCTGATCTAAATTCTCTATTTTACTAATTTTACCCTCTTGTGCAAAAAACAGTTGGACTGAAAGCCAGTTGTTATTATCTAAGATATGATAGTCTTCTAAGGGACTAGTATTGATCTTTTGACCTAATGCAGAGTTAATGACCATTGACAGGATATCTACACCAGTAATTAAAGGCATAAAGTCGGCTTCATAGGCTCCCCCAATTCGGCAGGCTATTTCATTAACTTTTATACCCCTTTGACCAATTAGCATTTGGAAATAAATAGGACCATCTTTGATCTGAAAGCTTTGGACAATATTTTCGGATATATTTTTTATTTGCTCATAATATTTGGTTAAATGACGGGAAGGAAAAATATGAGCTGTACAGATTCCAATGTTTAAATCCTGTTCATAAGTAACTCTATCTGTTATGGTCAGAATTTTAAGTTCTCCATTCTTAACCCAACCACTAACAGTTATTTCATCACTGTCATAGTATTCTTCTAAAAGTATTTGTTCTTCTCTTGAATATTTTAATACAGTTGGAAAATATTTGTTGATTTCTTTGGGAGTTTTTATTTTAAACACTCCCCGTTGACCCTGGCTATCTAGAGGTTTAATTACTGCTGGAAAATTTATGTCTTTAATTTTTCTATTTGGATAATTTTTATTTAATCTTCGGTAATTTACGGTGGGAATATTATTTTTTTTAAATGTATTTTTCATGACTTTCTTATTAGTAACTGCTTTGGCAGTTTTTTTATCAATTAAGGTTGGTAGATTTAACTCTTCGGCCACTACTGCTGCTGTTAAAACTGGTTGATCAGTACCAATAGTCATTATTCCATCTATATCATATTTTTTAGCTACTTCAATATTGGCTTTTATATCAAAAGTGCTGATTAATTCATGGTGGTCAGCTATTTTTTTACCAGGTGGATTTTTTAAATAATCAGAGATGATTACTTCGAGACCCATTGATTTTGCCTTTTTGATAGCACTTAACTGGGCATTGCCTCCCCCTAATATTAATAATTTCATTTTTTTATTCTCCTTTAAATCCCTTTTTACTATTAATAATATATTGTGGCTTATTTAACCGGAATATTTTAAAGATATTTGTTTTTGAATAATATATATAAAGTTTGGAAAATAATTTAACTAGTTTTAAGAAGTTATAGTTAGATTGTCCGTGTTTTCTTTCTTTATGTCTAATTTCTATATTTCCAATATTATCGGTTATATTTAAAATAATGGCTGAAATATAGACAAAAGATCTTTGATCATTTATAACTTGTTTTAATAAACTCTTTTTTAATATCCTAAAACTGCTTACCCTAATATTAGGACTTTTATCTGTAATTAAATTGAAAACTTTATCAGTTAAATATGATCCCATTCTTCTATAAAAAAGCTGCTGTCTTTCTGCTGGGATCCCATATACAATTTCATATCCTTTTTGAATTTCTTTATATAATTTTATTATATCTACTGGTAGATGCTGTAGATCATCATCTATTGTAACAATATAATCCATAGTTGTATGACGAAAACCACACATTAAAGCATTCTGTTGACCATAATTTCCATCTAGTTTAATTATTTTTATTCTTTGATCAATACTATTTAATTCTTTTAATTTTTGATAACTTTTATCACTGCTACCATCATCAACCATAATTACTTCATAATCATTAAAGTGTTTTTTCAAAACAGCTGTTAATCTTCTATATAATTCATCCAGTATATTATAACTGTTAAAAACTGGGACTACTACTGATATTTTGTCAGACATTAGGATAACTCCTTAAATACTTTTTTTACATTGACTACAACATAATCTATCTCTTTTTGCGTCATACCTGTGTAAAGAGGAATTCGCATGATAGTTGCAGCAAGCTTTTCTGTTTTTGGTAAATCTCCTTTATTATATCCCAATTTCTGCCCCATCTTAGAAAGATGTAAGGGTATATAATGAAAGGTGGCAGTAATTTTTCTTTCTTTTAATTTTTCAATAGCTTCTTTTTGATATTCATTATTTGCAAAGATAAAATAAAAGGAATTATAATTAATATTTCTATCGGCTGGGATTTGAATTATAGAATCAACAAAAGAATAATTAGTCAGATTTTTAAACTCTTTTTGATATCTATTAAAAATAGTTTCCCTCAAACTTTTAATCTCATCCATCTTTTCTAATTGGGCATATAAAAATGCCATCAAAAGATCTGATGGCAAATAACTTGAGCCCTGGTCAACCCAGGTATATTTATTAACTTTACCTTTTAAAAAGCTGCTTTTGTTTGTGCCTTTCTCTCTTAAAATAGCAGCTCTTTCAAATAGTTGTTCATCATCTTGATTGATTAATAAAGCTCCACCTTCACCACTGATATAATTTTTGGTACTATGAAAACTAAAACAGCCAAAGTCTCCTAATGTACCGAGATATTGATCTTTATATTTGGCATTCACAGCTTGCGCTGCATCCTCAATAATAAATAGATCATAGATATTGGCTATTTCTTTTATTTGCTCCATATCTGCTGCAACTGAGGCATAATGAATCGGCATGATAGCCCTGGTTTTGTCTGTAATGTTTTTCTCAATTTTAGTAGGATCTATATTTAAAGTATCTTCTTTTATTTCAACAAATACAGGCCGGGCTTGCTTTTTAATTACAGCATTAGCAGTAGAAGGAAAAGTAAAAGACGGCATTATGACTTCATCATCAGCATTTAAATTAATTAAACTAGCTGCCATTTCCAAAGCATGAGTACCCGAGGTGGTCATTATAGCTTTTTTTGTTTTAAACTTATTTTCTAATAGTTTGCTTACTTTATTTGTATAAAAACCGTCACCTCTGGTGTGTTTTTTATTATTTAATACATCCTCAATATATTTTTTTTCTAGACCGGTATAATATTCTTTATTAAATGGTATTTCCATAAAGATAAATCTCCATTCCTATTATAAGTTCATTCTAGCAACAAATATTATTGCCAAGTTCAATAAAACCATTGATAAAAGCTCGTGCATCAGAACTTAACTCATCCTTACTTTTTCTTATTAAATATATATTATAATCCAGATTATAATCTTTTATTCTAGAAATTTTCAAGTTGTTATTTTCATTTTCTTTTCTGACAGAATTATATGGTACAAAAGCAAGTCCATATCCTTTTTGAACAACTGTCTTTAAAGCTTCTGTAGATTCTAGTTTTGTCAATATATCTAGATCGTCCATACTATAACCACTTTGTTGTAAGGCTTTATTTAATTTGTCTTTTATTATACACTCATCCTTTAATATAACAAGAGGATGTTCTAATATTTCTTTTAATTCTATCTTATCTGGGATATTATAACCAGGTAAAGATATCAACACTACTTTTTCCTGAACTACATTATTATAAATTAAATCTTCTTCCGGTGGTCTATTTATAAATCCAACCTCACAAATATCATTTAAAACATCTCTTTCAATTTCTTCAGAAGAGTTAGAAATTAGATTATAATCATAGTTTGGATATAAATCCCTCATTTTCATCAAAGCACAGGGTAAACAGTAAGTTGCAATGGAAAAGTCAGCTTCAATTTTAATCTCACGATCCTGCTGTTTGTCCAATTTTTCTAACATTTTATCATAAGTTTTTATAATATTATTAACATATTTTAAGGCTAGTTCACCGGAAGGAGTAAGTTCAACTCCCCGATTACTTCTAATAAATAACTGATGACCTAAATTATCTTCCATCTTCTGCATTTGTTGACTCAAAGCAGACTGCGAAATATGTGAATTTTTAGCAACTTTAGAGATGCTTTTGACTTCCGCAATCTTTTGAAAAAATTTCAAACTTAAAATATCCATATCAACACTCCCTGTGTTTTAAGTTATACATTTTTGATAATCCATTCTGCAATCAATATCAATTAATGATTTTACTTTGTTATAATTATAAAATATCTACAAAAAAATAATCATGATACTATGCATATTATAACGTATTAATATTACTTTAACAACAAACTAAACATACCTATTTACTATATTTATTTTTCCTTTAACTTTTTCCACCATTTTTTATTACTTTTATACCAGTTAATAGTCTTTTTTAATCCTTTAATAAAATCATACTCCGGCTGCCAGTTCAGTTGCTCTCTTATTTTACTAGCATCAATAAAATACGCCCGGTCATGTCCCTGTCTGTCTTTAACATATTCAATATATTCTTCCGATTTGTTTAAATTAGTTAGAATTTTTTTGGTTAATTCAATATTTTCAAACCGGTTATTACTACTTATATTGTATATTTCACCGGATTTACCTTTATTAATTATTAGCTCTATTGCTCTACAGTGATCTTTTACATGTAGCCAATCCCTTACATGCCGACCATCTCCATATAAAGGAACTTTTTTGTTTTCCAATAGATTTGTTATAAATAGTGGTATTATCTTTTCGGGATACTGATAGGGGCCATAATTATTGGTACTTCTAGTTATATTAATTGGTAAACCATAAGTATTTTGATAAGATAAAACCAATAGATCAGCACTAGCTTTACTGGCTGCATATGGATTGGTAGGAGATAGAGCATCTTCTTCAGTATGAAACTCTCCTTTTTGCCCTGGTCCATATACTTCATCTGTAGAAATTTGTATAAACTTGCTTATATCATTTTCTACAGCTGCATCTAACAGTATTTGAGTACCTAAGACATTTGTTTTAAAAAATAAGTTGGGGTTATCTAAGCTTTTATCTACATGGGATTCCGCTGCAAAATTTATTATCATATCTATATTTTGATTTACAACTTGATTAATTAATTCTGGATTACAAATATCTCCTTTGATAAATTTGTAATTTTTATGATCAGCAATATCTTTAAGATTATCAAGATTACCGGCATAGGTTAATTTATCTACATTAATTATATTATGATCATTGTTAGCAAGCATATATTTAATAAAATTGCTTCCTATAAAGCCGGCTCCTCCAGTTATTAATAAATCCATAATGTAAGATCCTTTCCTTTTTAATAATATCAATTTAATATTTATAATTAATCTCCTTTGGTTATATTAAAAACACTTTTATCTAAAAATCATTTTATCATTAATTTCATCAAATTCAAAAAAATTATTTTTTTCATTGTATTGAACGATATTTTGCGTTATAATATTGAAGTGTTACTCATCTATAAATTATTAAAATGGAGTGTTTTTATTTTATGAAAGACACAAGTCCTGAAATATCATTTCGAAAAAAATATAGTGATACCATTATCTTTTTATTCTTAATCTTTTTATTTTTCGGTTATGTGGGTTATCAGATGGGAATTGGGAATATGTTCTCTACTCTCATGGAAACTGCCTATAAGTTATTAATGGATACCGTTTTTTACATTATGGCTATCGCAGTACTTGCCGGTGCTTTTGGTAAGATGGCTACAGAGTTTGGACTTATTTTCTTACTTAATAAATTATTTGCTCCGTTAATGAGACCTTTATATAATCTACCAGGTGTTTCATTTCTCGGAACAATTACTACATATTTATCAGATAATCCCGCTATTATCTCTCTTGCCAAAGAAGAAGGATATTTAGGGTATTTTAAAAAGTATGAAGTTCCTTCTCTTTGTAATTTAGGAACCGCTTTTGGAATGGGATTGATACTTACTACTTTTATGGCAGGTTTGGGATTTATGCAAGAAGCCTTAATCGGTAATCTAGGTGCTATTATTGGTAGTATTGTAAGTGTAAGAATAATGAACCACCGAGTTAAAAAACATATGGGTATTAATAAAAATGGAGAAGAACATTTAGATAAGGAAAAAATAGAAAATGTAGAGGAAAGAAACTTCCTAAATAAGAAAAAAGCTACTGAAGCGAATGAGAATTTTATGGAAAGAGCGTTAAGTGCAATGCTGGAAGGCGGTAAACTGGGAGTAGATATAGGTTTAAGTATCATTCCAGGTGTAGTTGTAATCTGTACTATTATAATGATCTTAACCTTTGGAGCCCCAGAAGCAGGCTATCAAGGAGAAGCATTTGAGGGAGTTAGACTCTTGCCCACAATTGGTAGTTGGTTATCACCAGTCTTAGAACCGCTATTTGGTTTTTCAAACCCAGAAGCAATCGCTTTTCCCATTACAGCTTTAGGTGCTGTAGGAGCAGCTTTAAGTCTTATACCTAAGTTTCTATCAGAAAATATTATTGGCCCTAATGAAATTGCTGTCTTTACTGCCATGGGTATGTGCTGGAGTGGATTTTTAAGTACACATGTGGCAATGATGGATGCTTTAAATAGAAGAAAATTAATCTCTACAGCGATCAGTAGTCATTTTGTCGGTGGCTTAGCAGCTGGTATAGCAGCAAATGTAATCTTTAATTTAATAAATTATGTATTTTAAACACAAAAACCCCTTGCAACTGTAAAACTTCATTGCCTTTATCGGCCATTTACAGTACCAAGGGGTTTACTTTTATATTAAAATTTATTTTAAAAATTGTCTCCATCTACTAGATCACCTAAACGACCTAATACCGAACCTTCACCTTTTCTATTACCATGAAGTCGAGGTGCACTTTTGATAATTCTATCAGCTAAGCGAGAGAAAGGTAAACTTTGTAAATAGACAGTCCCTTTACCATGTAAGGTAGCTAAAAACAATCCTTCTCCTCCAAATAACATTGTTTTTAATTTGCCAGCTTTTTGTATGTTATAATCAATTCCTTCTGTAAATCCAACAAGACAACCGGTATCAACTTTAATCATATCACCATCTAACTCTTTTTTTACAACGGTTCCTCCTGCATGTAAAAATACTCTGCCATCACCAGATACTTTTTCTAAAATAAAACCTTCTCCACCAAATAAACCAGTTCCTATTCTCTTATTGAAAGTTATATCAAGTTTTGTACCTTTTGCTGCACATAAAAAGGCATCTTTTTGACAGGTGAAAGTATTATTACGCAAATCAGCTAGTTCTAGAGCAATAATTTTACCGGGATATGGGGCTGCAAAAGCAATTTTCCTTTTGATATTTCTTCTATTTGTAAAATGTGTTAAAAATATTGATTCACCACTAATTAATCTTTTACCAGCTCCAAAAACTTTATTTAACATTGACTCATTTGCTTCTGTTCCATCCCCCATCTTAGCATCATACTCTATACCACTATCCATCCAGTTCATAACTCCCGCTTCTGCAATAACAGTTTCCTGAGGATCCAGTTCTATCTCAACAACCTGCATATCATCGCCTAAAACCTCATAATCAATAACATGGCTTTTCATCTTTTTTCACCTCTCTGACAAAATTTATAAGTTCTAAACATATTATACCATTTTTTAAGTATTTCTACTATAACTTTATCTAATTATATTTTTATTCTTTAGCTTCCATCTCTTTCATCATGAAAAAACCGATTTTCAAAGCACACCATGCAATAATTTTTTTATATAAACTTATTTTAGTTTTGTAAAAATAATCCTTTTTATTTTTGTAATATTCATAATCGGCCGGCAAATATTTCTTAACCTTTTGTGAGACTTCTTTAAAAAATCTGAATCGAATGTACTTACTTAATGGAGGTGCTGGTAACTCGTTTTTATTAATTGATTGACAAAATAATTCAGCAACCTTCCTTAGCTCTTCATTTCTTTTTTGGATAACATTTTCTTTAAGCTGCCAGGGTGGGGACAAATATTCTATTTTTGCTACAACTTCAGGTCCTCCTCCCAAAGTATGTTCCATAGCCTCAATTGTTTTATCAAGTCCTGAACCTCCATTAGCTATTAATAATAGCTTTTTATTAAAATATTT
>CAZXRH010000049.1:0-15293 GCA_964642575.1 uncultured Halanaerobiales bacterium | reverse complement strand
TTTAATAAATCTTTGCTGGGACCTAATGGCACACTTAAATCCATATGACCGACTAGAGTATCCACTTCTTTACCTTCTATTAAAAATTTAACTTGCTCAACACCTTTAAATTGAGTTAAAGTATTTACAATGGAATACACAGTTAATCTTTCACCAGCAGAACCACCCCAGTGATTATTTACAATTTCTTCACTAAAATCAACTTGTATTGTATCATTATTACGGGTAATCTTCAAAACCTCTACCCCTTCCGGAATAGTAATCGTTAGTGACTGTTTCGTTGGTCCTGCAATTAAAGCATTGACTGCTTCTTTATAGAGGTTTCGCCCTTTTATAGTTCGGCTCTCCGGTTCAAGATACATAGCATCTGGAGTTGCAAAGTATAAATCTATTGTCTTTTCCTTGACCATTAAATTTGTTTCATCAATAAAATAGTAGACAGCAAATATTACTAATACAAAGATGATCAGTAAAATAATGAGTTTAAATAGCTTATTTTTCATTGGCTGCCACCTCAATCCTTAAATTTCTCAAAGTAATCAAAGATTCCCTGACTTATTGCCACTGCTGCTTCAGTTAAAAAGCCATCGTCCCGGAGCATTTTTTCTTCCGAACGGTTTGATAAAAAGGCAACCTCTACTAAAACAGCCGGCATCTCTGTGTGTTTAATTACATATAAGTGTTCTTTTTTAACTCCCCTGTCAAATAAACCTAAACGATCAATCAAGTTATTTTGAATGTTTTCTGCCAAAGTAAGGCTGTCCCCTGTCTTATTTGGTGCTATATAGGTTTCGGTTCCGTTTGAAGTACTCTTGCTAGAAGAATTGTTATGAACACTTATAAATAAGCGGGCACCTTTATCATTAGCAATTTTTACTCTTCTATTTAAAGAAATAAAAGTATCATCTTTTCGTGTTAATAATACCTTAAAACCGTGGCTTTTTAAAATGCTTTCCAGTCTCTTGACAATTTTTAGGTTAACTATTTTTTCCTGAAGATTATTTTTGCCAACTGCTCCCGGATCAAAACCTCCGTGACCAGCATCAAGTACTATTAAGTTGTTTTCACTTTGTATTTCAGATTTAGCCAAGGCAATATTGATCTTATTATCCGGATTTTCAGAAACTACATTATGGTTAAAGTATTTACTTAATTCAAAAACAACTCTTGTAACGGTTTCATCATCAAGTTCAAATCTTCCCATCCTCATTTCTTTTATAATCCCGACTGGTTTAGGTAATTTCACTTCATCGGGTGTAATTTCTTTACCACTTATATCAACCACTAAACGATGAGGATATGAAAATTTCTTCACATCGTAATTTACTTTACCACTTACGTTTATATTGATGTTTGTATACATGTTTTGATCTAGCAGTTCAATATCATCAAATTTATTAGCTAAGCTAATGCGGTGAATATACACATTTTTGTTATATTGTTCTTGGCTATGATCATAAGCAGTCATTTCACTTAAATCAGCGACAATTCTGATAATCTGACTGTCAAATCTGCCAGCTCTAATTTTTTTGACAATATTTTCTTTAACCGCAATTTCATCGGCCATATTATCTTCACGATAGGTATTGAAGAGATTAATCACCAGACGCGAAGGATCTTCTAAAGTAAACAAGTCAGGTTCAATGGGAGCATCTGTTTTAAAGACAATCTGGTGGTTTTTATAAGCCAAATCAAACACACGAGCCCTACGGGCCGGTTGTAAGACAATTGTCTCACTGTCATCTTGATTTACAATGTTTAAGTATTTATCTTCTTTTAAGTCAAGCACCACCCTTAATACAGTGGGTTCAAATTGGAACTGGCTGACTCTAACATCTTTGATCCATTTATTTTCATCTAACTCTTTTTTGAATTCACTTAAAAGTAGTCCGGGTATATCTAAAACCATCCGCCGCGGTTCTTCTAAGAAAGATACTTCAGGTTTATTAAGATCACCATTGGCCTTGATTTCTAGTGTATTATCCTGCTGCCAATTAATGGAAGCAATCTGAGGCATAAATTGAATTAATAGATTCCCATTTTCTTCACTAATTACCTCATCGGAGTTTATGGGCAAAGGATACTTACTTGTCAATACGATCTGTAAGGTCGCCTGGTTTTCAATCCGTCGGCTTTTTAAATAGTAATTCTTGTCAGATATTTTATCCTTAAAATCCGGCTCTAAGGCCGCTTTTTCAATCTCTACAATTAACTTTTTCGGATCATCTGTTAACCGTAGGCGATATGGTGCAATATTATCCATTTTCAAAATTAAAGACTGTCTGTTGGGACCCCAGACAATCTCTTTTAAATGTGATTCGGGTTTAAAAAGGTAATATGAGTCACTAAATTTATCATATTCTATTAAAAATCCGAAAACATCCATGATATCTGTAAAAGGTATATATGTATAGTTGTCCTTGATTACCATAGGAGATTCGGTTCTAATGGTCCTATTATTAATTTGAATATAGGGGCTTTCCACCATCATCTTGACTGTTTTACCATTTTTAGTCATAGAAAGGGTATTAATTGAACCCAACCATTTAAGTCGGGCACCAATACTTTGGGCCAGAGCTTTTGATCTCACTAGAATTGCCCCATTACTTCTTACAGGGTCAAGTTTTTCAGTTTTATTTTCACCATTAATATAAATATCGGGCATCTCTGCTGCTAACACAGCTTGACTGCCCAAAAGCAAGATTAAAAACAGGAAAATTATGGTATATTTTTTACAGTTCATTGCTAACATCCTCCGGCCTTAAGATAGTTGTTAAATTAACATTCTTAATACTATTATTCAACGTATTGAAGTTATTTCCTGCCCTTTTGAACAAAAATGGTAATAAAGATAAAAAAAGGACTTTCCGCTAGTCCTTTAATAATAATCCACTCTCTGGTTATATAAATAGACTCCCGGAAAATCCTCAATAAACTTTATTATTTTATCAATAACTTTATCCAGATAACGCCTGTCTCCTGTTACTGTAACCAAGCCTAAAGTAGCGTTTTTCCAGAGGTCCTTATTATCGACTTCTGCAATGGCTACATTAAACTTGTTTTTACACTTATCTGTTAAACTTCTTATAATACTTCTTTTATCTTTTAGAGACTGAGCCATCGGGATTTGCAGTTCAACCGTTATTACTCCTACAAACATTTTTTCACCTTCTTAAAAGTCCATTAAAGAAAACTTCCTTGACACTTCTGTCTATATTTTCAAGGGGAAATTCAGCCGAAAATAAAGCCCAATGAGAGGATGCTACACTTAAAAGGCCAAAAAGACCTGACCCTATTGTTTCTGTATCAATATCTTTAAATAGGCCTTCTTTTTTTCCTTCTTTAATAATGTTTTCAAATATAGTAATATATTCATCTTTTAATTTCATAATCTGTTCTTCTAATCCTTCACGATAGCTCCACATTTCTCTTAAGTAAAAAACGAAGTAATCATGGTTATTACCATAGTACTCAAGATGAGAATCAATTGCCACTTCTAATTTCTCTTGCGGATTCATGTTATCTTTAATACTGCTTTTGACATAATTAATTAGCTTATCTGTTCCATAATCCAAAAGAAAATTCAAAAGATATTCTTTGCTTTTAAAGTAGTTATAAAATGTACCTTTTCCTACTCCTGTTTCTCTTGCTATCTCTTCTACAGTTGTCTGATTAAAACTTTTTTTAGAAAACAGGTTAATAGCAGCTATACATATGCGACTTTTCTTATCTTCAAGATCATCAAAGAGCTCGTACTTTTTGGTCATAACAACCCCTTCTCCTATTAATTTTCATATTAATAGTATCAGACCACCACTACAATGTCAAAGCTTATGCCACTTTTTAATCGTTTTAATTTTATGAGTTTAAATCTTTTTTATTATATAATATTTTCAAATTTTTTTCTTATTTGATATTATAAGGGAAAAGATAAAAGAAAGGATAGATTATGAATAATAAAGTGATAGCTGAATACAAAATTAAAAAGGTTTCTAATAACATTCCAGAAGACTTCAACGACCTTGTTATCAATGAACAGCCACTTACTATTTTTGTAAATGGCTATGAATTAGTTACTTTAATGACTTTACCAGATATGTTAAAAGAATTAAGCATAGGATTTTTAGCCTCAGAAGGAATCTTAGAACATAAATCAGAAATTAAAAAAATTGCATTTTCACATCAAAATACCATTACTCGAATTGAGTTAAATAAAGAAATTGATATCAACTTATTTAAAAAAAGAACTCTCACATCCGGCTGTGGTAAGGGCATTACTTTTACAAATCTACAGGACTGTGCAGTTGAAGGAATTAATAAAGGTACATTAAGCTTTCCAGCCAATTCTATTAATCAGTTAATGACTGCAATGCAAAAAAGAGCAACCCTTTTTGAACAAACCGGTGGTACACATACAGCTGCTTTAGCAGATGAATCTCAACTTCTTTATGTCATTGAAGATATCGGGCGCCATAATACAATTGATAAAATTATTGGGAAAGCTCTCTTGGATGGAGTTACTTTAGAGGATAAGGTGATTTTAACTAGTGGGAGAGTATCTTCCGAAATCATTATAAAAATTATAAAACAACAAATTCCCGTTTTAATTTCGCGCTCTGCCCCAACATCTGCAGCAGTTGAAATCGCCCGGGAAAAAGATATTACTCTAATCGGTTTTACAAGAGGAAAAAGGTATAATATATATAATGATCTTAATAGAATTAAATACTCTTAACAGTATAAATCCCGCCCTTTAAAAGGCGGGATTGGGTATATATGAGCTTTATTATTCATTATTTTCAAGTTCTTCAATTCTCTCCATTACATCTTCAAGTTCTCTTTTCATATTTTTTGCATAATTTTTTAGATCATCTATTTCATTTTCTTTAGTATATTCAGTTTGAGGATTAAAGTTCGGTCCGTAATTTGGTGCATATCCACCCCGGGCTTGTCCTGCAAAACGACCTCTTCTCATTCCACGACCTGGACCATAACCTCTTCTAAAACCTCTGCCCATACCTGGGCCAGGTTTTGTAAATCCAGGTGAATCATATCCATTACAATATCCTAATCCTCTTCCACTTCTTGGTCCAACACCAGCAGGTCCTCTTCCATCTCCGCCTGGCATATTAATCACTCCTTTTGTGATATTTAATCATTATTATTTTCTGTAATTATATTATAACGTAGTTATGAACATATGTCAATAACTATTTAAAAAAAGACCCGGGTTAAGTCCGGGTATGTAAAATTATTAATGGTGATGATGTCCGTGTTGGTGAGATTCGCCGTGGTCACAGATATCACTTTTAGTATCCAATTCATTATTTAAATATGCTTTAACACTATCTTTTACTTTTCCTTTTGCACCGGTCACCACTTCAATATTATTTTTATCAAATAGATCAAACGCTCTTCTACCCATACCACCTGCTAACACAATATCTACATTTAAATCATGCAGATACTTTGGTAAAAAGCCGGGTTCATGACCGGGATTTTCAATAACTTTCGAACTTTTAATATCACAGCCTTCAACTTCCAAAATGGTATACTCTGGACATCTGCCAAAATGTTGTGCAACATTTTCTCCGTTTGTAGGAACAGCAATTTTTTTCACTAATATCACCTCAATTTTTTAATTCTATTATTTATTTTACTCCAAATTTCTTGAATTTCTTTACTTACTTTATTATCTTTATCCTGCTCAACAATTAATTGAGCATTTCTTAGGTTATCAACTACATCAGAAGAGTAAGAAATCTTTCCTACCAGTTCAATATCTTCTTCCTTTAAATAGTCTTCAATTTGTCGGCTGATCTTCTCATTTATATCATACTTATTTATGACAGCAAGGGCAGGAATATCAAAATGCTTAATAACTTCGGCTACTCTTTTCAAATCTGAAAAGCCAGATTTAGAAGGTTCGGTTACAAACAGCACTAAGTCTACCCCAGTTATTGAAGAGATAACTGGACAGCCAATCCCGGGAGAACCATCAATTAATATAAGGTCTTTATTAGTATTTTCTGCTTTGGCTACTGCCTGTTCTCTCACTTCACTGACCAGTTTCCCCGAATTATCAGAGCCTATTTTTAATTTGGCATGAATCATTGGTCCAAAACGGGTAGTCGAATTATATATTTTACCTGTATCAAGTAATTTTAAAGAAAGAGCATCTTCTGGACACATTGCTACACAGACTCCACAGCCTTCACACTTATATTTATCTATTTCATAATTTACAGGATCAACTGCATTAAAGCGGCAGACCTCGTGACAAACTCCACAGTCAGTACACTTACTTTCATCTTTTACTGCCAGCTTATTACTTTTAAAATTACTGGTACTTTCAACCTCTGGATTTAATAAGAGGTGAAGATTAGGAGCATCTACATCACAATCTGCCAATACCAAATCTTGGGCTAAATAGGCTAAATTGGAGACTACAGTTGTTTTGCCAGTCCCACCTTTACCACTAATTACTGTAATTTTTTCCATCGATAACACCTCTGATCTGTTCAAATACTGTTTTAAATTTATCCTTCCATTCCGGATAATCTTCTACAAATGGTATTCCATCTGAATACAGGTGGGCAAATTCCCTTTTAAAGGGAATTTTAAGTAAAATGTCAATACCTTTTTTTTGACAGAACTCTTCTATGATCTCATCACTGTCTTCTTCTGCTCTATTGATAATCACACCATACGGAATTTCAAGTTCATCCATTAGCTCACTCGCTAGTTTTAAATCACTTAAACCAAAAGGGGTTGGTTCTGTAACCAGGATTCCGTAGTCACTGTCTACCACAGCTTCAATGGTAGGACAGGTTGTACCGGGTTGAGCATCAATGATTATATCTTTTTGTTGATCTGTTTTTTCTTTAAGGGCCTCTATAACTGGCACAGAGCTTTCTTCCCCGATATTTAATTCTCCCTGCCAGAAATCTACATCATATTCAGTTGTCGCATGTTTTAAAACTCCTAATACTCTATCTACTTCTGTAATAGCATTGACTGGACAGATTTTTTCACATCCACCACAGCTGTGACATATTTCAGGAAAAACCAATACTTCATCGATCATCATCGCCAGTGCATTATATTCACAAAAATCTACACATTGCCGACAAGCTGTGCATTTGCTCTGATTGATCTCAGGTACTTTTCTAAAAACATTTTCTTCTTTATCAAAATTGGGGTGTAGAAAATACTGAGAGTTCGGTTCTTCAACATCGGCATCTAATAGTTGTATGTTGGGTAACGACAACGCCATATTGACAGATACCGTTGTTTTACCGGTACCCCCTTTACCACTAAGTACGGTTAGCTTCAAGTTTGTCACTTCCTGGGAGTTCCATTGGGAGAGGTTAGCTGTGAAAGTGAACCCTTTTCGAAAGCTTCTACAGCTTCTTTAACCGTACCACCTTTTTTAATATACATTTCTATGTTTCCACGGGAAAGAGCAGTATAGGCCTTAGGGCCAACACTACCAGATATTAATGCTTCTACACCCCGGTCAGATATCAACTGAGCAGCACTTACCCCGGCTCCACCGGAAGCACGGGCTGCTTCATTTTTCACTAAATCAATTTCATCTGTTTGAGTATCTACAATTGCAAAATATGGGGAACGTCCAAAATGGGGATTTACATTGCTTGCAAAACCATTATCATTCTCTGCTGTTACTGCTATTTTCATATGATCATCTCCTTGATAAATTATCACTAATCGATAATATTATACCATTGTAATGAACATATGTCAATTATTAGGCCTTATGTCCCCCAATGGTAGTTTTAATTCTTTCTTTTATACTCCCGGGCTTAGTACTACGCCCGTAATAAAGGGCCTGATAGCCATACTTATCCTGGAGTTGATCTTTCACTTGCATCAGCTTCATCTCTTTGGCCCGATTATCAAATATATTAAGCTGCATGTTAGCCTTATTTGAAAAATTACCCAGGCTAACTCTAACCTTCCGGACAGCCTGATCGCGGTAGTTTTCATTAAATAAGACGACTGCTGTATCAAAGATAACGGTAGTTAAATTAGTATAGGTATCGATGGTCCGTTGTACATGAAAACCGCTTTCCAATTCTTCTTTACTATAGACTAAGCCGAGGCTGATTGTCTTACCGGTCAGACTGCGCTGACGAGCTCTTTTACCAACCTCTTCTGCTAATTCAAAAATTACGGTTTTAATCTTTTCACGGTCCTTATAATCACTGTAAAGGGTAATACCTCGGCCCAGATTTTTTCTTTCATCCTGATAGTGTCCTTCTACCTTAGAAAGATCTACTCCCCAGGCATGGTAATAAAGTTGAGTACCCATTACTCCAAATTTGTTTTCAAGGTACTCTAAGGGAAGATGAGCAAGGTCACCAACAGTTTTTACACCTAATTTATGAAAGTGTTTGGTTAATCGACCACCAATACCCCAGCATTTTTTTAAAGGCAAAGGCCACAGTTTATCTTCCACATCATCATAGGTCCACTCTACTAAACCTTTCTTTTTACCTTCATTATCCATGGCTACTTTTGCTAAAAACATATTGGGGCCAAGAGCCATACTGCAGTTTAGACCATATTTCTGTAAAAGGTCTTTTTTAATCATACGGGCTACTTTCCACTTATCTCCAAAAAGTCTTTCCGTCCCATCCAGTTTAAGCCATGATTCATCAATAGAATAGACATGGATAGCGTTAAGTGGGACATAATTGTTAAATAACTCGGTGATCTCCAGGGAAATTCTCACATAAAGGCCCATGCGGGCTTCAACTAATTTTATATTGGGATCATTAGGAATTTGATAAAAACGGTCAGCCGTCTTTATACTGTACCTGTTTTTGAGGGCAGGTGAAGCAGCCAGGACAACTGAACCACTTCTTTTTTTGTCTCCCAGGACAGCTAAAGGAGTTTCCACGGGATCAAGTCCCCGTGAGACTGCTTCTATGCTTGCAAAAAAGGACTGCATATCCACACATAAGATATTTTGGTGAGGTAAATTGTCGTAGTCTACAGGTTTCAACTTAATCACCTCGAACATATGTTTTAATATAAATATATTAACATACATATGTTCGTTAATCAACAAAAATTTTTACTCTCTAGACTTATATTTCACCTTTTTTTAAGAAAGATAGGCAAAAAAAAAGAAACCGGCTAATTAAAAATAGCCGGACATACCCATTAAAGCATGAATTGTTGCTAAAATACCAGTAGTATAAGCAAGTCTAAAGTGAAATTTCAAAGGGATTCTGGTCCATCCCCGCCGGTTTGCCATTGGAATAAATGCTGTGGCGAGAAGCAATAAATAAGTCAAGATTCCTACATACATAATCAAAGGATAATTACCGATATAAGTGTAAGCAAGGTTATTTATCCACATCATAATCTTCCACCCCATATCTTTTTATAAGATTATTACTACTAACTATTAAAAGAAATTCTGTTGCTGTACTAGTTTTAAATTGTTTTTAGAACAGTCTTCATTAATATAATAAGGAAAATAATGAGCCTATATATTTTATCACTAGTTCTCCCTACTCTATTAATCCTGATATTCAATAAATTGACCAAAAATTATTAAAATCCTGCTTAACTTAACAAACTTATATCAATAATATCTTGAAAAGCTATTTGGGAAGGAGAATCATTTTTTAAAATTAACTTTTTTTGATAACTATCATATTTTTTCAAATATGATTTTACCGTTTTATAATCTTTATCCTGATAATAGGTGATCTTTACTCTAATTTCTTTTTTAATTGCTTCTTTTATCTTATAATTAAAGATTTCATAGATTTGTTCATCTAAATCCGGCCGTTTTTTATTACTTTCATTCTCTTTTAATTCTTCTAACTTTTTACGGTGTTCTACCAACATTAGAGAAGTCCATTTAATATTACCCCTATCTTTAATATCCAAATTAATCACCCTTTCTAGTGCGAACATATGTTCTATTTTTATTATAGCACTAGAATGGATTTTTGACAATATTAATCCGTGATTTTTAAATTTTCAGGTTTTTCCTTTAATTTCAGTTGAGGCCTATTCAAATATGACTTTTTAACTGTTAAAATATTTTTGCCGGACTTGATCTCTAACTTATTTCTTGTGAGCTGATATAAATAATTATCAGATAAATTCTTAATTTTAATCTGATAAATTCCTGGAGGTATCTGTTTAAACTTTATAGTGTTTTCTCCGTTATATTCTTTTATGAAATACTCTTGCTCATTATATAAGCTTATATAGGCTCTTTCTTTGATGTCTTTTTTAAGACCTTCCAAATATTTATTGGTTTTTTCATCTGGTTTTTGAAAGGTTAAATTAAGTGAGCCATATTTTATTAAATTGAATTTTAAAATTTCACCTTTATAATCTTTAATAATATAAGGTGAGGACTGTTTTAGGATGTATCTGCCCATATACTTTCCTAAATCTATTACTTTAATAATCAAGGGCTGATCTGTATTAACTGAACAACTAAAAATGCCCTGCTCATTGGTCTTTACTTTACGTTTATTAACACTTAATACTATATTTTTAGCCGCTTGTTTACCGGCAATTAAGATTTTCCCCTTAACTTTTTGTCGGTGGAAAGGTTTTCTTTTGATTTTAAAAGGAATTAGAGTACTGACTTGTAATGTCTTTTCTAATCCATCCTGTTTTGAGTGGTATGAAAGTTGCCCGGTCAATGTAATCCTAGTATCATTTTTAAAATAGAAATCAGCGGAACCTTTGAGATTAGTTTTATTATGACCGTAATTGTCAAAGGTCAACCGACCCATCCAGTTCTCTTTTTGAAAATAGCGATTTAACCGATATTCAAGTGATTTTTGGCTGTCTACAAAACTTTTTTTAATTATCAATCGGTATTTACCACTTAATAGGTTTAATTTTATTGCTTCCGGTTCAAAACTATTCTGGGATCTATTTTTTATCAGGTTAAACGTTATATAATTTTTTTTATCATTTTCCTTTTGAAAATCACCTCTGGTAATTTGAATTTCTTCTAAATTATTTTCCTGTGTACCCTGCCAGCGGTAATCAACTATCCATTGTCTGTTTTTTGCTTTGTTAAACGTATACCTAATGAAATTTTGATCTACAACCGAAGATGAAAAATGTTTTCTATTCCAACCAAGACTGAAATGGTGCCGTTTTTTAAAAAATTTGAAAAAACTCATATTATAATATTTATTTTTATTAACTTTGTAATGTCTAATATATAAAAGAGAGTCTTTGTTAAACCAGTTTGTGTTTAGATAATAATCAGAAGATCTGTCTGGATTCTTTTTAATTTCTAAATAGGTATTGAATTTCTCCTTATGATATTTAACAGCTGTACCCAGCTCGTTTTTGAAATCAGTATATAATAAATAATTGAATTGTTTTTTCTTTTTATTAAGAAAAGTAACTTTTAAATCATTGGACTTATTTTTATTATTACCAAGTTTAATTTTGTTATTATAATCCATACCTAGCTGTAAAGTGCTTTTTTTATTAGTTTTTATAATATTAAATTTAGTTGGTTTAAGTTCAAGTTCAGTATTTTTACTTAATCTAGATTTAAGTGACCAGCTCATTTGATTTAATCCATTATTGTTTTTTAAATAATTTAAATTTAAATAATTTTGGTAGGTAATATACCTTGATTTATTATAAAGGACCTTTACTTTCTTAGAGATTAAATTAATATCTTCTCCATTGTTGTCAACCGCCCCTATGTTAAGTAAAAGATTATCCCGATTTGATTTTATATTACACTTGATTTTCACTATTTTACTTTGAAAGGGGTTTAAATGGACCTTTTGATTATCTATTTCAACTAAAGAATCAGAAGTGATTTTTAATTTGCGGACTGTGTTACCCTGGTTTTCAATTTTTATTTTCATTTCAAAACTTTTTTCTACATATTTTGGTAGATTAATAACCTTACTTTCAATTTTTTCATTTTTGTTAATTTTAATGCCTAACTTTTTATGATAATTTTGGCCTGAAGTTGATAGAATTAACCGCGCAAATTTGTGCCCTGCCTCTGATTTTTGAGGGATCTGAATTATTAGGTTTAATATCCTACTTTCATTTGGTTTTAAGTTAAACTTTTTTAAAGGTATTAATAGTTTTAAGCCATCAGGCTTTTTTAATACCGGTTTAATCTTTTTAACTTCAGTATTTTTATTTGTAACCTTAACTTTTATTACTTTAAGTTCACCCGGATTAGCGCTAAAGTTTACGGGAGTATCTATTAGGATTTGTCCATTTATCTTTAAGGGAATCAATAGCATGATAATTACCAAAACAAATAATATCTTTTTATTAATCATCGTTGATATTAAATAGATACTCTTTGCCGAAAAAACCCTTATCTTCATTACCCATAATCAATATTAATTTATATTTCTTATTATTTATTAACTTGAACTCTTTTGAAACATTAATGGAAGTATCTGGATATATTCTGCGAGGTTTTAGTTTAACTTCAGCTAAGATCTCACCGCTTTTATTGTTAAGCAGTAATAGTTTAATATCTGCTTTTAATGACGTAACACCTTTATTAAATACATCCACTTCAAATATGTATCTGTTTTCTTGGATCTCTTTGAACATGGGATTTTGATAATCTAACCTTACATCTCTTATGTTATTAAAATCGGTAATTACCTGAATACCATAACGTATATTCTGATTAACTGCTATTTTGTCTCCGGTAACTTGATTCGCCCTTTTTGTTCCATATTCTTCAACCATAATCATACTCCAGTAAGTACCGTTAACTTTATTGGTCTTTGGTACTTTAACCTGATATCCGATTGTTTTGGTTTGATTGGCTTTTAAAGTGATCTTTCGTTGATAAAGATTAATCCAGTCTGTATTTGAACGGCTGTGGCTGCCTGGTTTTTTATAGTAATTTTCACCGTCTGCATTAAAAGTATAATCTCTTTTATATAACCTCACTTTGATGGATTGATCTGAGCTGTTTTTTACTGTGATTTTACCATCAATTATTTCATTATGACTTACCTCATATTTTTGGCATAGACTTGAATTTATAATTAATTTAGCTTCTGTATTTATTGAAATAACTGTTAGTGTTATTAAGATAAAAAATATTATTCGCTTGTACATCTAAATACCTCCTACATAATTATATTGAAATATTAGGAACTAGTAATAGTATAAGTTATTGTATAGGACTCAGTTGTAGGTTCAGCATACATGTCTGGGATCAAAGTATATGTAACAGTTTCGCCACTTTCTGATACATTGCTCAAACCAGTAATAACATCGACAGCTCTATCTTCTAACATGACCTGTCCTTCTGAATTGCCTGAAGTACTGGTTGCTTCTACTAATAGAGTTAATCCAATCGGCAGGCTTTTGTTTAAGGTTGCTGTTATCTTTTGATTGGTCTCATTGGTAGAATAAGAAAGAGTGGTCGTAGAATCCGAAACTTTATCAAGAGTAGAACCACCGCTGGGAGCATTAACAATTAAATTAACATCATTGGTCGACAAACTAATCTCATTAATTGTCGACACCGTAATATTAATATTTTGAGTTGCTGTATTGTTGGCACCAGCGGTCTGAGTTATGATTAATAATAATAGGACTAATAATATGTTTACTGATTTAATTTTTGCCATGAAATAACCTCCATTCAATAATAGATAAATTAGATTTAATGTTTTTGCTGGTATATTATACCATATATATTCTTTGTTTACAAATATTTCCTATTAGAGTAAATGAAAACTCCTTCCCCGTGTTATGAGAAAAGGAGTCTAGTACAAAAAGAAATCTTTAATTTTAATCATCCTGAAATTATCTTTGTCTAACCTGAGCATTTTTAATGCAAGCCCATGCGATATTCTTCTTTTTTAAGATTATTGTGCAATCTTCTTTTTTCTTGTGCCCTATAATTTTTATCTTCCATTCTGAAAAAATCTTTTAATGTTTTCATTTTTATCTCTCCTTAATTTTAATAGAAATTTTTATAGCTTTCCATTCTACTTAATTCTTTTTGATAATTTTTTTGATCTCTACGCTGATTTCTATTTTCTAAAGCAGTAAATTGTTTAAATAATCTCACTTGATCTCCTCCTTTAATATAATTTTTGATAACCACTATTCTTAGCAGTGTTCAAACGTATCTGACTTTGTCCTTTTCTGAAATAAGCATTTTCAATATCAATATATTTGCTGATATTATCTCTTAACATTTTTTAATTCCCCCTCTCTTTATCTGTTAATTATATTGTAGCTTATGGAGTAAACTCGAGCACAATACCTTTTTTTAATTTTTTTCTAAGTAATTTTGCTTAAAGGTGGAGTGGACTCAAGCTTTATTTATGGTACAATAAAAAAAGAACCCACTAGGGGTTCAAAATTTAAATCACATATGGTATATTAATTATACCAATAAAGTGAGGGGAGGAGTGCTATCACAAGCACTCCTCTGGTATGAAACAGATATTTAGGGGTATTATCTGTGTATATCACTTTTAAATGACCAAAAAATTTCTTTAAAATTACTTATATGAATATTTTAACTTTCTATATTTTTATGATAATTCTAAATAACTCTTAAGTCAATAGGGTTTGACCTGTTTTAACATTCTGTTAACATAAACTTAATAACTGTTACATAATATGATTTTATTTTTTTGTTTTAGAAAGGAGTCATCATGGAACTTATTCTTTTACTTTTAAGTTTTTTAACAGCAGCGGCAACTCGATATTATCTATCCAAGATATTAAATGAAAAAATAGCAGAAAAATTTTCTTATGCTTCTATTTCAATCAATATTTTAGGCTGCTTTCTATTAGGTGTATTTATGGTCTATGCTTCCAAAAGTGGTATGAACATAAGTCCGTCGATAGAGTTAAATAATATTTTAATTGCTGTTTTTATTGCTTTTACTACTTTTAGTTATAAAACGGTTCAATTTCTTAAAAATAAAATGTTGATTAAAGCCTCGACTAATATCTTTTATAATTTGTTTTTAGGACTCGTCTTTTTTACTATCGGGAATTTAATTGGTCGATAAATAGATATATCTTTTAAATACAACTAACATGAGTAAAGGGCAGAGAATTCACTCTGCCCTTTTTAATATTAATTATTCTCTTTTTCATATTTTTGTAATTTTTCATTTTCAACGGCCGTCATGTAAGGAGATTGATCTGAAAACTTATTGACCTTTGTCGTAGCTTTATTGATTCTAATTAAAGTGCCTGGTCCTCCTACACAACCACCCGGACAGGCCATGCCTTCTAAAAGG
>CAZXRH010000048.1:0-15357 GCA_964642575.1 uncultured Halanaerobiales bacterium | reverse complement strand
ATCTCAAAAGATCGGCGATATTGTTGAATTAATCAATGGAATATCAGCCCAGACCAATCTCTTAGCCCTAAATGCAGCAATAGAGGCAGCCCGAGCTGGAGAAGCAGGCCGTGGTTTTAGTGTAGTAGCTGATGAAATTAGAGAATTGGCTGAAGAATCATCAGATGCGACAGAACAGATTGCAGCTTTAATAGATGATATTCAAGCCGGTGTAGAAGATACAATACAGCAGATGGATAAAGCAGAAGATGCAGTGAGTGAAGGTGTGAATGCTATTCAAACTACTGAGAATTCATTTGAGGAAATTAATGAAGCTGCAGCTAGTTTAAGAGATCTAATAGCTAAAATTTCAGGTGCTGCTGAAGATATGGCTGATAGCAGTAGTCAAGTTGAGAACGCTATCAATGAAATTGCTTCAGTTAGTGAACAGACTTCTAGTAATGCCGAAGAAGTCGCTGCTTCAAGTGAAGAACAGAGTGCATCTACTGAAGAAATTGTAAATGCTTCTGAAAGTCTGGCCCAAATGGCTCAAGACCTCTCAGCAACTGTAGATAAGTTTGAGATTTAAAAGGAATAAAACGGAAGTTAAATATATATTAGGTAAGACCTTTTTAAAACCCCTTTTGAATAAGTCCCCGCTGGGGGCTTATTTTTTTACCTTATTGCAAATAGGGACTATAAGTTTAGTAAAGAAAAGCTTTAAAGAGTATATCTAATATAATTAATTCTTAAAGTATGTCAAACAACTTAAAAAATTCTTGTATTATGCCGTTAATATTAATAAGTATAAATTATATTTTATACATATTTTTGTATTATGTCGTAAACATGTATAAGAATAAAATTAAAATTTTATTTATAACAAACAATTTCCTACAAATAAAACTCACCAAAGATTAAATTTAATAGTAATCTGGTTTCAACTTTTGCTAGAAACAGATATTAGTATTTTAACTAGAAAAATATTTCTATCAAATGATTTTAATAAGCTATCCTTATTCTCACAACTAACCTCCTCAAGCTCTTAATTTAAGTGTTTAAGGATAGCTTATTTTTTTAAATTCTCAACTACATCAAATGTAAAAATTATTCAATATTAATCAGCTTCTCAAAACCAAAAAGGAGAAGCACAACTAGTATATCTAAATAGCCAAAACACCAGCTTTATTAATAATAATTAAATATATAGTAATATATCTATCTCCTATAAATTAATACCCGGAGGAAAAATAAATGAGCAATAAATATGAAAAGATAAACAATTTAGATAAATTAAGACCAGGTGACCATACTGTTTTAATTTATGAAAATGAAAAAGAAACTCTTTCTACCCTTGTGTCTTTTATCAAGGCTAGTTTGCAAAGAAATGAAAAATGTCTCTATATTGAAGGAGACACCAATACCGAATTATTAATAGAAACTCTTAAAGATAAAATGCAGGACTTTGAAAAATATATACAAAGTTCTCAGGTCCTGTTTTTAACCAAAGAGCAAACTTATGCTTTAAGTGAGTCATTTAAAGCTGACCCGATGATAGATTTGATTAAGGAAAAAGCAGAAACTGCATTAGATCAAGGTTATACTGGTTTAAGCATAACCGGTGAATTAAGCTGGGTTTTGAACTTTAAGGGGGGTAAAAAAGAAATAATTGACTATGAATGGAAATTAAATGATAGATTATTTAATAACTATCCGGTTGTAGCTCTCTGCCGATATAATATTAATAAGTTTGATCAGGAGATTATTAAAGCAGTCCTAGAGCTCCATGATTATATAATCTGGAATGATAAAATTCATGAAAATCCCTATTATATTGAACCGGCCGGATATAAAAACAACAAGGTTGTACAATACGAAATAAAAGCCTGGTTAGAAAACATTCAAAAATACGAGAAAAGAGAAAGTCATTTCAAAGAAAAGTTACAGGAAAAAGAAAGTGAATATAAATTTCTGTTTAACCAAATAAGTGATGCTGTCTATCATCATAAAATTACTGGTAAGGGGGCATTTAGCAGTTTTATAATGGTAAATGATAAAGCCTGTGAAATGCTTGGTTACAGTCGGAACGAATTATTAGAATTATCTCCCTCAGATATTGTAGCATCAGAAATAAAAGAAAAACATCATCAGAGATTTGACCAAGATCTAAAGGATCAATATGATATGACCTATGAATCAAAACATATCAGAAAAGATGGCAGTACAATACCGGTAGAAATCAACCTCACTTCTTATCTTAAAGATGGGGAAAAGTATCTTTTGGCGATAGTAAGAGATATTACAAAACGAAAAGAAGATGAAAAGAAACTTCTTACTGCCAAAGAAAAATTACAGTTTAAAAATGCAGAACTGGAAGCCAATAATGAAGAGATGAAAGCTATCAATGATGAACTAGAATACTCTTATCAAGAACTTGATAGATTAACTAATAACTTTGAAAACCTTATTCAGTTAATTTCTAAAATTGAAGTAGAAATGACCGAAAAAGATTTTTTATCAGTAATATTAAGAAACACACTTGATGTAATTGAGAAAGCAGAGGCCGGCCTCATATATCTATTTAAGGATAACAAGGTAGAATTTATTGATGGAGTAAAATATGATGTAGACTTTTTAAATCAACTGGATATAAATAAATCATATATAAAATATCACAGTGGTAAAGATGCCAAAAGTATAACAAATAATTCGGTCTTAGATAAAAACTTAACACCTGAGCCAATCTATAATCAATTTATAAAGAACACACCTTTGATTAAAAATTCTCTTTTTGTTAATCTTAGAGTCAACCAAAAAGTAATTGGAAGGTTGTCTCTCGACATCTTAAAAGAAAGTGACGCAACTTTTAAAGAAACTTCCAAAAGATTACTTAGTTCTTTTGAAAGAATGGCCTCTTCTCATTTAACCTTGAAAAGATATAATCAACTGCAGAAGAAATTCACTGATGATGTAATTTTATCATTAACCAGTCTTTTAGAGATCCATGATCAATATACACAGGGACATAATGAAGAAGTAGCTAATCTAGCCCGTAAAATAGCAAAACAAATGGAATTAGGACCAACTATGGTTCAAAAAACATACCGGGCAGGCCTTTTACATGATATTGGAAAGATAATCATCCCGGCTCAGATCTTAAATAAAAAGGGTAAATTAACCGATGAAGAATATGATATTATAAAAAAACACCCGGAATGGGGATATCAAGCACTTAAAAATTCAGAAGAACTATTTGATCTGGCTGAATACATCCTATACCATCATGAAAGATGGGATGGGAAAGGTTACCCGGCTGGACTTAAGGGAGATAAGATACCATTGATATCTCAAATTTTAGCTCTGGCAGATGCCTGGGATGCTATGACATCTAAGCGTTCTTATCGTGAACCACTGTCAGAAGAAACAGCTATGGATGAGATAATAAAAAATAAAAGCAAACAGTTTTCTCCCAAAGTTACCGATTGTTTTCTATCATTAAAAGGGGAGATACAATTAATCAAATAGAAAAGAATTAAACTAAAAGGAGGGATAATTTTTTGGGAGCACAAATGAAATTTAAAGAAAAGATTGTTGATAAAGATAAAAAGCTTTTAGACAGGGCCGCTAAAGTTGTAAACCTCTATCGTGATAAAGAATATGTAGATTATAAGGAATATCTTCATTTATATAATAAATTAAAAAAATTAATGGAAGAAATCTATTTTATCTTTGAAGTCAGTGATACCTATCAGGATCAACTGCTTAAATTTCAGGAAAGACTTAAAGAAAAAATCGCAGAAAAAGATGAGATGGAAAAGAAATTAAATAATAAAATAGATGAATTAAAAACTGCTAGAACTGAATTAGAAGAAGCTAATAAAAAGCTGGAGAAGTTATCGACAAGAGATCAGTTAACCGGCCTTTATAACCGGAGAGAATTTGAAAAAGTAATTGAAAAAGAATGGCGTTATGCTATCAGAGAACAAGAACCTATAGCTATGATTATGATCGATATTGATAACTTTAAAGCCTTTAATGATAATTACGGACATTTAGCAGGGGATAACTGCCTGCAGAAAATTAGTAAGGCGATGCAGAAAAGTTTAAAAAGACCACGTGATTTTATTGCCCGTTTTGGGGGCGAAGAATTTATTGCTATTTTGCCCGAAACAGACAGTGAAGGTGCTAAACATACAGCTGAAAGAATCAGAAAAGATGTTTATGGTTTAAATATTCCCCATAAATATTCTAAGGTTAAAGAGTATGTAACAATCAGTCTGGGGATCGGTTTTACAGATGTACCTGAGATGTTTGTTTTTGAAGAAGTTTTAGATAAAGCTGATGAAGCACTTTATGAGGCAAAAGAAAGTGGGAAAAACAAATATTGTTTTGAACAATTAGATTTTTAAAAGGGAGTGAATAAATAATATGGAAGAAATGAATATATTAAAATTAAGAAATAATCTTAATAAATATGGAGTTATCATGAGTTTTACAGGACCGTTTTCTCAAGGTATCATTGAAGAAATCGGTGATGCCCTGCGTAATTATCTAGAAACGAAAATAAATTCCAAAGGCGAAATTTTTAAGGTGTTTTCAATCTTTATTGAACAGACCCAAAATATAAAAAATTATGCCTATCAACTACCTGATAAAGAGGAACAGGAAGAGATACTGCTTTCAGGAGTATTAAATATTGGTTTTAAAGAAGGTAAATATTTTGTAAGTTCAGGAAATATGGTTCGCAGTGAAGATGTTGAAGAACTAAAAACTAGGCTTGAAGAGATTCAATCCTATTCAAAAAAAGAACTTGCCAGTGCTTATCGGGAAATTTTAAGAAAAAATAGAAAAGTAGAAAATAGTGGAGCAGGATTGGGTTTGATTGAAATGGCCAGGAAAGCTAGTGAAGACATTGTTTTTGACTTTGAAGAAATTGAAAATGGATACCACTTCTTTACTTTAACCATTAGAATATAGAACTTTAGGAGGGAAAACATGCAAGCGTTAAATATAGAGGCTACCAAATCTTCACCCAAGATTAAATTTGAACCTGAAGCACAAAAGCTAACTATCAAAGGGGAGTCTTATCCCGAAGATTCATTTAGTTTTTATAAAGAAATTTTTGATTTAATGGAAAGGGCAGTTGATAAATATGATGAGTTTGAGCTTGAAATTGAAGTAAGTTATCTAAATACAAGCAGTACAAAATCTTTTATGACTTTGTTAGATATTGCTGAAGAAGCACATCAAGAGGGCAATGATATTCAGGTTGTTTGGTATTATCAAGAGGATAATGAACATTCCTATGAACTTGCCCTCGATTTTAAAAGTTATCTTGAACTTCCATTTGATATTATTGCCAAATAATTTTTAACGTCACACCATAAGGGGTTATTATACATGTCTAAGCAGAAGAGTATGAAATATCAGATTATCAAAATTATAATCATAACCTATATAATTACTAGTTTAGCTTCTTTTTCTCTTATCTATTTTACGCTGGATAATAAGATAGAAGAATTAGGCACCAGATTTTCAGTCCAGTATTTGCTGAAGGAGAAAAACAGAATTACAACTCCGATTGAGAGGGAGATAGTCTTAGCACAAAAGTTGGCTGATACTCCCACTATTAAAAAGTGGGCTCAAAACGAAGATGATGAGAGTTTAAAAAAGAGAGCAATAGCTGAACTGGAAAGTTACCGGAAACACTTTCGAGATAAAAGTTACTTTTTTATCATCGATGAATCTGCTAATTATTACTTTAACAATAAGCAGGATGAATTTGAGAATAATCAGTATCGCTATAGTTTAGATAAAGCAAATGAAAAAGACAAATGGTACTTTACAACCATGAAAAAAGTGGATGATTATACGTTGAATGTAAACTATGATCGGGCCTTAAATACAACTAAACTCTGGATCGATGCCATAGTTTATAGCAATCAGGGAAAGAAAATAGGTATGGCAGGGACCGGACTTACCTTAGATAGATTTTTAGACAATTTTTTAAAAAGTGATAGCTCTTATATAACACCTATTATGTTTGATAAAAACGGTTTTGTACAAGCTTATAAAGACGAAGAATACATAAAGCTTTCTGCGATAACTGCTAGTCTTTCCAAAAAAGAAAACAAGACTATTTTTGATTTGTTAAATACGGAGGAAGAAAAGAAGATAAAAGATAAGATGGATAAACTTAAAGTACAAAGCAATCAAGTGGGCACAGTTGATTTAGAGGTCAATGGAAATAAGAGAATTGCCGCCCTTTCTTTTATACCCTCTCTTGATTGGTATATCATGATTTTTCTTGACACTTCTGAAATATTTAGTATCTGGGACTTTGCACCGACCATCTTAATTTTAGTAACCTCACTTTTACTTTTAGTTGTTGCAATAGTTTATTTTATAAATCGAATTGTAATTAATCCAATCAATAGACTGACCGGTTATACAGAAGTGATAGCAGATGGAAATTATAGTAAAAGTATAGATATTGATTCCAAAAATGAGATCGGTAAACTGGCTGAGTCCTTTAATAAAATGAGGAGAACTATCAGAAAACACACCAATAATTTAGAAAATATGGTAAAAAAGAGAACAGAAGAATTAACTAAAACCAACCAGGCCTTAACAGAAAAAAATAATAAGATCATGGATAATATAAATTATGCTCAGTATATACAGCAATCTATTTTACCAAAAATCAATGATTATGATAAATACTTTAAAGACCATTTCATTATCTGGAAGCCCCGTGATGTGGTAGGGGGAGATTTCTATTGGATGAAGGAAATTGATGATACCCTGCTAATTGCAGTAGTAGACTGTACCGGACATGGAGTACCAGGTGCCCTAATGACAATGACGGCCAATGCTGCTTTAAATAGAGTAGTTGATACTGAAGATATTAAAAACCCATCTCGTATATTAAACAAACTCAATATAGTATTGAAAGAAGCTCTTCATAAAGACAATGAAAACCGGAATATTAAAAGAGATGATGGACTTGATATAAGTCTCTGTTCAGTAGATAAAAAAGCCAACAAACTATTTTTTGCTGGAGCTAAAATGTCATTATACTATACAGAAGATGACAAAATAGTTCACTTGAAAGGAGATCGTCAAAGTATTGGTTATCAGAGATCAAAAGAGGACTTTGAGTTTACCAATCACGAAATTAAACTAAAAGATAGAAACTTCTATATAACTACCGATGGCTATCTTGATCAAAATGGAGGTAGTGAAGATAGAAGATATGGTAGAAAGAGATTTATCAAATTATTAAAAAATAATCAAGAAAAAGATCTATCTGCTCAGGGCAAAATATATAAAAAGGAATTACAACAGTTTATGGTTAATTATGAACAAAGGGATGATATTACCCTACTTGGTTTTCAAATCAAATCACCTGAACAGTAAAATGGGGTTAAATTCAATTTTGAATTAGATATAGATAAAAAAAGTATAAATATATAACAATTTAAAAGGAGCGATATTTATGGCTAATATTCTGGTCTGTGATGACTCTGCTTTAATAAGACTACAGCTTAAAAATATCTTTGACAGCCACGAACATGAGATAATGGAGGCTGTAGATTTTGAAGGAATCAAAAGAGAAAATTTTTCACCCGAACACACTACTTATGATCTAGATATTGTATTTTTAGACCTATATTTAGAAGATATTCATGGGTTTAAGGTTTTAGATTACTTCAATAGCTATTATCCCGAAATACCGGTGGTGATTATCAGTGTAGAAAACAGAAAAGAGATCATAATGGATGCACTAAAAAAGGGAGCCGAAGATTACATTTTAAAACCCTTTGATAAGACCTTTATGGTTAGTAAACTGGACAGTATTTTAAATAAAAGAAACCAGCAAGATAAAGATAAGTATTTAAAGATTAGAGAAAATAAGCGCGACTTTCAAAATGAACTCAAAATTGAAATAAAGAGAACAACTCGCAGTGAAATGGCCTTTACTATCATGAAGTTTACAGCTAAAAAGAATATGACTAAAAAACAGATTCACCATTTAAAAGAGATTATCACTAATATTTTAAGAGATATTGACCGCACCTTTATTCTAGACAAGAATTCTTTTGTATTACTTTTACCCTTAACAGATCGTGAAGGTGCAAAACAGCTGTATTTAAGAATTGAATCAGCCGTGGGTGATAAGTACTCATTAGATTCCTTAATGGATATTTCAGTATATACCTTTCCTGATGAGTTCATAGATGATATAAACTACAAAAAACGTGATGAATATTTTGAGATGATTAAAGATAAGATTGGATTTTCACTATAGTGAAATTGCAACAGGAAAAATATGAATTATAATAAAAAGTTTGTAAAGTGTTATCTTGATAAATATTATCAGTTGTGATAGTTTATTAATAGAATACCCAAGAGGGGTATATAAAAGGAGCTGATAATATGAAATTTAAAGAAATTACTTTAGATGTAATCGGAATGGGCTGTCAAAATTGTGTTGAGACTATAACAAATGCCTTAAATAATACAGATGGAGTGCAAAAAGTTAATGTCAGTTTAGATGATGAAGAAGCTGAAATTGAATATAACGCTAAAAAGATTGATGTAGATGAAATGATTAATGTCATCCAGGCCAGTGGCTATGATGCGAAAAGACAATAATTAATAATAATAGATAAAAAGCAGAGTCCAGCACAATTTAAGTGCTGGATTAATTTTTTTCTATTTACTTCTTTTAAATTTATTAACCAAACTTTTTTTGAATTTTTTTATATTATCCAAATTATGATTGCGTAAATATATTCCTAGAAAAACCAAACCCAAACCTACCCCTAATAAAAAGCCATTTAAGAACTCACCAATCCCAAATGTTGTAAGATGCAAAAGAGATGTTACTATTACAATAAGAGAACCTAAATATATAAAAACACGTGATTTATTAATAATTTTCACCTCCCCTTTAGAAATTATACTTTAAAAGCAAAATTTAAACAAGACAGATACCAGAAATATTTGTAAAACATAAACTTGACAAGGTTACTAGGTTATGTTAATCTAATATTGTAAATACCCTGCCGGGGTATAAAAGGAGTGATCGAGATGACGGAAAACGTTACCTTAAATATCGAAGGAATGAGCTGTGCGGCCTGTTCTCAGGCAGTAGAGAAAGCTCTAAATAACAGAGAGGGAGTTGACGAGGCCAATGTTAATTTACCGGCCGAAAAAGCATATGTAAAATATGATCCCTTAAAGTTAACTGTTGAAGATTTAATTGAAACTGTAAGAAACAGCGGTTATGATGTTAAACGTAAAAAAGAAAAGATTTCTTTTAAAGTCGGTGATATGAACTGTGCAAGCTGTTCACAGGCAGTAGAAAACACACTGGCTGCCGCTGATGGTATATATGAAGCGAATGTCAATATTGCAAATGATACCGGTACAGTTGTCTATGATTCTAATATCATCTCTAAAGAAGAGCTGATTGAATTAGTAGATAGTGCTGGTTATGAACTAACTAAATTTTATGATGAAGAAGAATATAAAAAATCAAAAGAAGAAGACATGGAAAAGGTAGAAAAAGCCAAGCGTAAGATGATCGGAACTTGGGCTTTTACAATTCCGATCATGCTTTGGATGATTCCCGAGATGTTTTTCGGATTTGCCTGGCCTAACCACACCATCTTTAATCTTGGTATGATTTTGCTGGCAGTACCCCCTTTAGTCTATTTTGGTAGACAGACTTATGTATCAGCCTATAAATCAGTTAGACATGGTGGAGCCAATATGGATGTCCTGATTGCCATGGGTACAGGTGCCGCCTTTATAACCGGACCTTTTGTCTTCTTTACTCCAATGGCCAATTATGCCGGTATTTCCGCTATGATTATGGCCTTTCACTTAACTGGTAGATATATTGAAGAAAAAGCGAAAGGGAAAGCTTCTCAGGCCATTAAAAAACTTTTAGAGATGGAAGCAAAAACTGCTACTATCTTAGAAAATGATGAAGAAAAAGAAGTACCCATCGAAGAGGTTGAACCCGGTGATATTATGGTAGTCAAACCAGGTGAAAAAATACCGACTGATGGGGAAATAATAGAAGGTAGTACTTCGATCGATGAATCAATGGCTACCGGTGAATCAATGCCGGTTGAAAGATCTGTCGGAGATGAAGTTATCGGTGCAACCGTAAATCAAAATGGATTAATAAAGGTCAAGGCCACTAAGGTCGGAAAAGATACCTTCCTTTCTCAGGTAATTAAGATGGTAGAAGAAGCACAGGGTACCAAAGTACCTATCCAGGAATTTGCTGATAAGATAACATCCATTTTTGTTCCAACAGTAATTACAATTGCTTTATCTACTTTCATTCTCTGGTTAATATTCCCGGGTGCCTTTAGAAGTGTAGGTTTTTGGGCTCAGTCCTTTATACCATGGGTTAATCCAACCCTCGGTACTTTAACACTTGCTCTCTTTGCTACCATAGCAGTCTTAGTAATCGCTTGCCCATGTGCATTAGGATTAGCAACTCCAACTGCTTTAATGGTAGGTAGTGGGATGGGCGCTGAAAATGGTGTCCTGATTAGAAAAGGAGAAGCAATCCAGACTATGAAAGATATTCACACCATTGTTTTTGACAAAACCGGGACCATCACGAAAGGTAAACCAGAAGTGACCGATATAATAAACTTTAATGATTACAATAAAGATAAGGTACTGCAAACCGCTGCCAGTGCTGAAAGTGGTTCTGAACACCCCCTTGGTCAAGCTATTGTAAATAAAGCTAAAGATAAAGAACTTAAGTTAGATAATTTAGATGACTTTAATGCAGTAACCGGTAAAGGGATAACTGCAAAAATAGATGAAAAAGAAGTATTAGTTGGTAGTAAAAAATTAATGAATGATAAAAAAATAGCTATTTCAGACCATGTCAAAAAGCAAATGCATGGACTTGAAGATGAAGGTAAAACTGCTATGCTAATAGCTTTTGATAATGAAGTAATAGGTATTATAGCAGTGGCAGACACCCTTAAAGAAGATTCAATTCAGGCAATCAATGAACTAAAAGAACTTGGTCTAGAAACAGCTATGATAACAGGTGATAATAAAAGAACTGCTCAAGCAATTGCTGAAAAGGTTGGTATAGACCATGTAGTATCAGAAGTGCTACCTGATGGTAAAGTTGATGAAATCAAGAACTTACAGGATAGATTTGGAACAATTGCCATGGTAGGTGATGGTATCAATGATGCACCTGCTTTAACTCAGGCTAATGTTGGGATTGCAATTGGAACTGGTACTGATATTGCGATAGAATCCTCCGATATTACCCTGGTAAGAGGTGATCTCTCATCAGTAGTTACAGCAGTTAAACTATCTAGAGCAACCTTTAGAAAGATTAAACAAAATCTATTCTGGGCATTTATCTACAATCTAATTGCAATTCCAATTGCTGTAATGGGACTATTACATCCCGT
Source organism: uncultured Halanaerobiales bacterium (assembly GCA_964642575.1). Taxonomy (GTDB): domain Bacteria; phylum Bacillota; class Halanaerobiia; order Halanaerobiales; family M55B127; genus M55B127. The sequence goes on along the minus strand of CAZXRH010000048.1, from coordinate 3,907 downwards.
AATAGCTGAAATTGCAATGGCTTCCAGTTCAGTAACTGTAGTAACCAATGCAAATACACTACGGAGAGTTAATGTGCAGCCCGATTATAAACAGTAAAAATTAATTGAAAGGTGATATAAAAGATGATGCATTATGGTATCGGCCACTTCGGAGGTGGATTATATATGGTTCTGTTTTGGGTCTTGATAATTGTTGGTATTGTTTATTTGATCTCTAGATCTCATCACGGTTTCTTTAGTGGGCACAATGCTCATGATCACAGAGATAGCCGTTCAAAATATAAAAAAGGTCCCAGGCAGGAAGAGTATCGACCAGGTAATTCAGAAAGATTTAAAGAAGTAGATTACAGTTCAGAAGATATAGAGAAATCCAAAAGTCCAGCCGAAATAGCAAAAGAAAGATATGCCAAAGGAGAAATAGATAAGGCAGAATACAAAGAGATTTTAAAGGAATTAAACCGATAGATTAGATTCCTCCTAGCCTAGCCATACCGCCCTGTAAGGGGCGGTATTTTTTTAACTAAAAAAGCCAAAAAAAGGAAAATAGCGTTCAATAAACAAGTTTATTAATAGAATAGAAAAAATAAGGTGGTGTAATAATGGAAAAAATAGCTACTTTTACCCTTAATCCTGCTATAGATAAAAGTTCTAGAGTAGATAATGTAGTACCGGAAAATAAATTATATTGTGAGAACCCCCGCTATGAACCTGGAGGGGGAGGTATAAATGTATCAAGAGCTATTAAAAAACTAGGCGGTAGTTCACTTTTGATCTATACAGCCGGTGGTTTGACCGGTAAACGACTAGATAAATTATTAGATAAAGAAAAACTAAATGAAATGCCGATCTATATCGAAAACTCGACCAGAGAGAATTTAATAATCAGAGAAAATTCTACTAACCTTCAGTATAGATTTGGAATGCCTGGTCCAAGTTTAAGTAAAGATGAAGTTAATAAGATAAAAAATGAAATCAAAGAGCTTTACCCTTATCCTGAATATTTAGTAATTAGTGGTAGTATACCAGCTGGAGTAAGTAATAATATCTATGCTGAACTAACAGAGATTGCTAAAAACAAAGGTGCAAAAGTAATAGTTGATGTATCTGGACCACCTTTAAAACAGGTATTAAAAGAAGGTGTCTTTTTGATTAAACCCAATTTGGGTGAGTTTCAGGATTTGATTGGTCGAGAACTTAAAGATGAGAACGAAATAAAAAGTGAAGCCCGTAAGTTGATAGCTGAGAAATGCTGCCAACAGATTGTAATATCACTGGGAGCCGGAGGCGCCCTTTTAGTTAATAAAGAAAATGCAGAATTTTACAGACCTCCAACCGTTCCGATTAAAAGTAAAGTAGGAGCTGGAGACAGCATGGTGGCAGGGATTGTCTTGAGTTTAGCTCGGGGACAAGAGATGAAAAAAGCAGTAGTATATGGATTAGCAGCAGGTTCGGCTGCTGTCATGACCCCTGGGACAGAACTCTGTAGGAGAGAAGATACAGATAAGTTATATCAGGAAATGCTGACAGAATTTTTTGAATAAATATAGGATTATCATTAGAATTATTCATGAAAGTTTGTTATCATATATATAAGTATTTTAAATTTTTCTTAATATTACTAATACAAAGGTGAATACAATGAATGAAAAAGAGACTTATACAAAAAGTGATTTAGAACAAATACTTGACTGTTTACCCGGGATGGCTTATCAGAGCCTATATGATGATCACTGGACCATGGAGTATGTCAGTGAAGGCTGTGAAGAGTTACTTGGATATCAAAAAGAAGATATAATCGAAAATGCTCAAACTACATATAATAAAATCATACATCCAGATGACCGGGAAAAGGTACACAACCAAATTAAAAAAGCAGCCGAGAACAATACTTCCTTTAATATTGAGTACCGGATCTATACCAAAGAAGGAACTTTGAAATGGGTCTGGGAACAGGGCAGGGCAATTTATGATAACGATAATCAGGTGAAATATCTCTTGGGTTTTATTACTAATATTACAAACCGCAAGCTCAACTATAATGAACTGAAAGAAACAAAAAACAGGTTAGAACTAGCTGTCAAGGGTGCTAACCTGGGGGTTTGGGATTGGAATATAAAGACCGGACGGATTAATATCAATGAGAACTGGACTGAGATGCTTGGTTTTGACCCAGATGAAATAGATCCAGTTGTAGATGAATGGGAACGATTAATCCATGAAGAAGATAAAGACCAAGTAAATGAAAGATTAAATGAACACCTGGCTGGTGAAAGTGATTTTTATTCAGTTGAACATCGCCTTAAAACTAAAGAAGGTGATTATAAATGGGTTAAAGATATTGGTAAGGTCTTTAACTGGGATGAAAATGGTAACCCCAAAAGAGCGGTAGGAATCCATCTTGACATTGATGAAACCAAAAAGGTTGAAAAACGACTACGGGAAAGTGAAGAAAAGTTTAGAACCTATATTGAAAATGCCCCTGTTGGGGTCTTTGTAGTTGATTTTGCTGGTGAAATTGAAGAAGTAAACCAGCAGGCCTGTGATATGATTGGGTTTAGTAAAAATGAACTACAAAAGAAATCAATTTATGAACTAACCACCCGAGATCAAAAAGAAATTGATTACTTTCTTAAAAAATTTAAACAGAAAAAACAGATTGAACTAGAAGATAAATTTATTAAACAAAACGGAGATCATTTCTATGCCCGTATAAATGGGATAGTAATAGATAATGACAAATTCTTAACCTTTGTAGAAGATATAGATAAAAGAATCAAAATGAGAAAAAGACTCAAAACCCAAAAAGCCTATTTTGAACATCTTTTTAATGAATCAACAGAAGGTATAGTGCTTTTAAATAATAAAGGTGTTTTTTTAAAAGTTAATAACTACTTTCTTGAAATTTTTGGTTATGAACGTGATGAAGTCCTCGGAAAGAATATCGATGATTTAATAACACCTTCTGAAAGAAGAGAAGAGGGAATATATTATACAGAAGAAGTAATGGATGGTAATGATATAAAAGAAGAGTCAGTTCGAGAAACTAAATCCGGCAAAAAAATTCATGTATCTATTCACGCCTTTCCAATCAAACTGGAAGAAGGACAGATTGGCATTTATGGTATATATAATGATATAACTGAACGCAAAGAAGAAGAGAAAAAAAGAAGATATATTTCCTTCCATGATCAGTTGACTGATCTATATAACAGAAGATACTTCGAAAATGAGATGGAACGCCTGGATGTCTCACGTAAGATTCCAATCAGTATTATTATCGCTGATATTGATGGTCTAAAAAAAGTTAATGATACATACGGACACCAGGAGGGTGATGACTATATAAAGCGAGCAGCTGATATTATAGCTGATGTAACCAGAAAAGAAGATATCTTAGCTCGGATTGGAGGAGATGAGTTCGCGGCTCTCCTACCCGAAACCAGCCAGATGGCTACTAAAAAGATTATAGAGCGAATCAAAGAAAAACTAACTTCGAATAATCATAAAAATGAAATACCATTAAGCATTTCTATCGGTTATTCCGTAAAAGAAAATAGAAATGAAGAGCTCGAGGAGACTCTCAAACAGGCTGATGCCATGATGTATAATAAGAAAAGAAACAAAAAGCACAGCAGCCTTTAATTTAATAATAATTAAAAATAGATATTAAAACCATTCCCACTTAACGGTGGGAATTTTTTAATGGACACTATTTTTAAATAAATGATTAAAAAAATTAATAATGTTAATAAAAACTTAATAATTTTTTAATAGATATTAATATATTAGCCTTAAATTTATGATATTATTAATTTAAAGCGGATAAAACAGCTTAATTTTTACAATAATTAATAAATAAATTAAATAATTTAAAAAAATTATTAAAAAAATTAATTATTTACTTGAC
>CAZXRH010000047.1:0-15792 GCA_964642575.1 uncultured Halanaerobiales bacterium | reverse complement strand
AGCATTGAAGCATTGAAAATGCAACTTCTATAGCTATTTTGTTAAACATTAAATTTAAAATAACAGAAATCTCCATCTTTAATTATATAATCATGCCCTTCTACTCTTAAAAGTCCTTGGTTTCGTGCTTCACTTATTGAACCTGCTTTCATCAAATCTTCATAACTAATTACTTCTGCTTTAATAAAACCTTTTTCCATATCTGTGTGAATTTTACCAGCTGCCTGAGGTGCCTGGGTACCTTTTTTAACCGTCCAGGCTCTAATCTCTTTTTCCACTGCGGTAAAGAAAGTTATAAGATCCAGTAAGCGATAACAAGATTTAATAACTTTATTTAAACCTGATTCTTTCAGTCCAAGGTCTTCTAAAAAAAGTTGGGCTTCTTCTACATTTTCAAGTTCTGCAATATCTGCTTCTATTTTAGCACTTACAGGGACAACTTCTGTGTTTTCTTCAGAAGCATATTCCCTGATTTGCTTCAAATATTGATTATCTTCATTGTTAATATCTTGCTCAGATATATTCGCTATGTAAATAACTCTTTTATCAGATAATAAAAATAATTCATCTGCTAATTTACGTTCTTTCTGGTCTAAATCCATATTACGGGCTGGTATGCCCTCGTTTAAATTATTTTCAATTTTTTCTAAAATATTATATTCTTCTTTATACTTATCTTCACCGGATTTAAGCATCCGTTCTGTTTTTTCTTTTCTTTTTTCTACAGTTTCAAGATCAGCCATGATTAGTTCTGTATTGATAACTTCAATATCTTTGATAGGATTTAATTCATTATCAACATGAGTTACATTCTCATCTTCAAAACACCTGACAACTTGTGCAATTGCATCTACCTCTCTAATATGGGACAGAAATTTATTACCTAATCCCTCTCCCCTATTAGCCCCTTTTACCAGACCAGCAATATCTACAAATTTAATTGTAGCTGGAATCTTTTTGGGTGGGGAAAATAATTCATATAGATCATCAAGTCTTTTATCAGGAACTTCAACAACTCCTACATTCGGATCGATAGTACAAAATGGATAGTTTTCAGCAGAAACACCTGCTTCAGTTAAGGCATTAAATAGAGTAGATTTTCCTACATTTGGTAGTCCAACAATCCCAATTTCCATAATATCACCCTATTTTATAATTTCTTTTAGATTTTTCTCGAACTTTCTTCTGGGCATCATTACTACATGGTTACATTTTTCGCATTCAATTTTTATATCCATTCCAACTCTAATTACTTTCCAACTGTTTGATCCACAGGGATGAGGTTTTTTCATTTTAACCCGATCTCCAACTTTTAAATCAGCCATCTAAATCACCCCATTTAGGTAAGTACAAAATATAAAATTGCAAGAATTATTACAAAAATGAAAAACAAACAACCCTTATTTTTATATAGTGGTTTGTCATCAAACTTAAATGAATAAGATCCTCTTTTGCGGGCTTTTTTCAAATATCTAACTGACTTTGTATACTTACCCTGTTCTCGATAGATTACCCCTAAGTTATTATAAGCATTACCATATTCTGGGTCTATTTCAATAGCTTTTTCGTAAAGCTTTTCAGCTCGATCTAGATTACCCTTCTTTTTAGCAATACTGCCCAAGTTAGTAATAGCTGGTACATATTCTGGATCTTGTTTTAAAATTTCGTCTAATATTTCCTTTGCCTTGTCCAAATTATTATCATAAATCTCAATGACAGCAAATTTGTTCAATATGGGTATGAACTGTTCCTGTTGTTCTAAAATTGCGTTGAACTTCTCTTTTGCTTCTTCAAATTCACCAATATCGAGCAAGTCAGATGCTTCTTTATACTGTTTTTGTAATTCATCATCAAGTGTATTAATATATTCTTCTTCTCGCATCTTTATATCCCCTCATCTTTTTATTCTTTCAACATTATATAATATAAGAGTATTTAAAGCAATCATATAGGTTAAAAAAAGCGGCCCGGAGGCCGCTTTTATCTATTTTATTAATCCCATGTTAAATCTGGTTCTCGAGCTGCTTTAACTTCATCTAATTTTCTCACTGCAGTGTTGTGTGGTGCATTCTTGACTACTTCTGGATTTTCTTCAACCTCTTTAGAAATAGTCTTTAAGGTATCTATAAATTTATTTAATGTTTCTAAATTCTCAGTTTCAGTTGGCTCAATCATCATTGCTTCTTTAACAACTAATGGGAAATAGATAGTAGGTGCATATTGACCATAATCTAAAAGCCTCTTAGCAATATGCAGTGTATCTGCACCTTTTTTCTTCTGTTTAATGCCTGAAAGTACAAATTCATGTAAGCTATTTGCCTCATATGGTAATTCAAAGTCTTCTTTTAATTTTGCTTTCATATAATTCGCATTCAGAACAGCATTTTCGGTTGTCTTTTTCAGACCACTACCTCCCAATGTTTTAATATAAGAGTAAGCCCTAATTAAGACACCATAGTTACCGTAAAAAGCATGAACTTTACCAATAGATTTGGGACGGTCATAATCCCAATAATATTTATCTTCAGCTCTTTTAAGTACGGGTTTTGGTAAGTAAGGAGTTAAAAATTTCTTTACTCCTACCGTACCAGAACCAGGACCTCCTCCTCCATGTGGAGTTGAAAATGTCTTATGAAGATTTAAGTGTAGAACATCAAAGTCCATATCTCCTGGTCTTGCATAGCCCATAACTGCATTTAGATTTGCACCATCGTAATATAATAGTCCACCTGCTTCATGAATTATATCAGCAATCTGGCAGATATCTTTTTCAAAGATACCAAGGGTATTAGGATTTGTAAGCATTAAAGCTGCTACATCATCATCAACTGCTTCTTTTAAGTCTTCAACATCTATCATACCCTCTTCATTAGAATCAATTTCAACTATTTCAAAACCAGCCATGTTAGCACTTGCAGGATTTGTTCCATGAGCAGAATCTGGTACTATTACCTTTGATTTTTCAATACCCTTATCTTCAAAATACTTGCGAATTATTAATAAGCCCGTTAGTTCTCCATGAGCACCAGAGGCAGGTTGTAATGTCATCTCATCCATACCACTTACTTCGGCAAGATCTTGTTTTAATTGATATAAAAACTTAAGGGAACCTTGTACATCTTCTTCATCCTGGTAGGGATGTAATTGGGCTAAACCTGTCATTCTTGCAATATCTTCATTTCTTTTGGGATTATACTTCATTGTACAGGAACCAAGAGGATAAATACCTGAATCAACACCATAATTCTTTTCAGATAAAGCTGTATAATGTCTTACAACATCAACTTCACTTACTTCTGGGAAATCCAAATCCTCTCTTAAATAATTAGTCCCTAATTGTTCATTCATATCTACTTCAGGTACATCTAAAGGAGGTAATGAATAACCTTCTCTACCCGGACTCGAATAATCTTTAATTAGTCGCTCAGCCATTTACATCGCCTCCAGTAGTTCAACTAATTTATCTAATTCAGTTTTATCTCTCTTTTCGGTTACACTTAAGAGAATTCCTTTTTCTTCTTCAAATCTTGCCAGGTCTAAGCCACCCAGAATTTTGTTTTCTTTTAATTCGTTCAGAACTTTTGCTACTGGGTGCTTGGTTTTAACCCAGAATTCATGGAAAAAGTTATCAATATTGACTACATCAAAATTATCGAGTTCATCAATTTTTTCAGCCAGATAATGAGCTTTCTGATAAGACTGTTCAGCTACTTCTTTTAGACCTTTTTTACCCATTGTTGCCATATAAATGGTTGAAATGGTAGCATTTAAGGCTTCATTTGTACAGATATTAGAAGTTGCTTTTTCTCTTCTAATATGCTGTTCTCTGGTCTGTAAGGTTAAAACATATCCGCGATCTCCATCTGCGTCTTCAGTTGCTCCTGCAATACGCCCTGGTAGTTGTCTGATGAATTTTCGATTATCTGTAGTTGCCATAAATCCTAAATAAGGTCCACCATAATATAAGGTATTACCCAAGCTTTGGCCTTCTCCCACAACAATATCTGCTCCAAATTTAGATGGGGGAGCAAGTGTACCTAATGCAATGGGATTAGCAACAACTAACAAGAGGACTTTTTTATATTCTTCTTTTAACTTTTGGATTTTTTCCATATCTTCAATAGAACCATAAAAGTTTGGATATTGAACTACAATAACAGCAGTATCATTATCTAGATTATCTTCTAATTCTTCTAAATCGGTATTACTACCGTCCAAACCTATCTCAACAAAATCTAAATCCTTAGGAACACCATAAGTTTTAGCAACCTCTCTGTAAGAGGGGTGTAAGGCACTAGACATCAACACCTTATTATTTCTGCTAATTCTAGCTGCCATCAAAACAGCTTCTGCTACAGCTGAACCTCCATCTAATAAGGATGAATTTGATATGTCCATCCCGGTTAGCTCACAAATCATACTTTGATATTCATAGATTACTTGAAGAGTACCTTGGCTTAACTCTGCCTGATAAGGTGTATAGGCAGTATAGTATTCCTGGCGGGAGATTAAGTGGTCAATAATACCTGGAATATAATGGTCATAGGCTCCCGCTCCTAAATAAGAAGTGTACTCCTCCAATGAAGTATTCTCTGCTGCAATTTCTTTCATATGCTCCTTTAATTCTAGTTCTGACATTCCTTCGTCTATTTCTAATTCTCTTTTTAATTTAATTTCTTCCGGAATCGAGTCAAATATTTCTTCAACTGCCTCCACTCCGATCTCTTTTAGCATATACTCTCGTTCTTGTTTTGTATTGGAGACATAGTCCATTTACTATTCCTCCTCTAAAAAGGATTCATATTCATTACTATCCATTAGTTTTTCTAATTCATCTTTGTCTTTTACTTCAATTTTAATTAACCAACCGCTACCATAAGGATCTTCATTAATTAGTTCTGGTTGGTCCATTAATTCTTCATTTACTTCAACAACAATACCTCCAGCCGGCATAAATACATCAGAAACAGCTTTAACAGATTCAATCACACCAAATTCTTCAAACTGGTCTAATTCTTCTTCAACAGATGGTAATTCAACAAATACAATGTCTCCTAATTCTTCCTGGGCATGTTCTGTAATTCCTACCACTGCTTCTTTGCCGTCCATAGAAATCCATTCGTGATTTTCAGTATAAAATAAATCGTTTGGAATACTCATAAAAAATTCCCCCTTTTTTTAAATAAATGGTGTTTCAATAATTTTGGCCTTAACTTCTCTTTTGCGTATACAGATATCCAGTTCGGTATCTTCTAAAGCCTTATCCTTATCAATATAGGCTAGACCAATGTTCTCATCTAAGGTTGGTGAATAGCTTCCACTTGTCACTTCCCCAACCACTTCATTGTCTATTTTGATATCATAACCATGTCTCGGTATACCTCTCTCCTTCATAATAAAGCCAACTAACTTTCTTTGCACACCATTTTCTTTAATCTTCTCTAATTCGCTTTTCCCGTTAAAATCATCCTTATCAAATTTCACCGTCCAACTTAATCCAGCTTCAAGTGGGTTGGTCGTCTCATCTATATCATTACCATATAGGCAAAGTGCTTTTTCTAGACGTAAGGTATCTCTTGCCCCTAATCCAGCTGGTTTCAAACCTTTATCACTACCTTCTTCCATCAGTGCATTCCAGACAGTAACAGCGTCATCATCCTCTAGATATATTTCATAACCCAGTTCTCCTGTGTAACCTGTCCTGGATACTATTGCCTTCACACCAGCGATTTCTGATTCCAAAAAGTTATAGTATTTTAAGTCACTGATATCTTTTTCCACTAATGGTTGAATTATTTCCCGGGAAATAGGTCCTTGTAGCGCAATTAAAGAATAGTAATCAGATTTATCTTGCACTTCTACTTCTTCAAATAATTCAGCGTTTTTCTTTACCCACCTTAAATCTTTTGTGGTATTAGAAGCATTAACAACTAGCAAATATTCATCAACCTCAGTCCTGTAAACAAGCAGATCATCAACAATTCCTCCATCTTCATAACACATAGGAGTATAAATTACTTCTCCCTTAGTGAGTTTAGAGACATCATTGGTCATCAAGCGCTGCACTAAAGAAAGGGAATTTTTTCCAGTTATTAATATTTCCCCCATGTGAGAAACATCGAAAAGGCCAGCTTTGTTTCTTACAGCCTTATGTTCCTCAATAATGCTTGAATATTGAACTGGCATCTGCCAGCCTCCGAAATCAATCATCTTAGCTCCTAAGTTTTGGTGTTCATCAAATAAAGCAGTTTTGTTCATTATCTCACCTCCTGTTTTTGATAATAAAAAAAGAGGAGCTTAAGTTTCCTTAAACCCCCCTGTTCTAGTAAGTCCAGAGTTTGGTCCCTTCAGGTTTCTTCTGCCTGAGAGTTTCGGCTCAAACGAAGAGCTTTGCTCCTTCGGCGCCTTTTTTTAAATAAAAGGTCTCTCACCTGAATTTCAACCCAAATCTAAATAATATTTCCTTTTCTAATAATATTTTATTCTTTTTTTCCTTCTTTTTCAACTTTTTTTTCATTTTTCTTATCATTCTTTTTTGGAAATCTTGTTTTTGCTTTAGAATCTTCCAGGGGAGCACTATTACCAATAAACCTCGCACCTTCTTCTACAACAAGCTTAGCAGCCTTGATATCGCCTTCTAAGGTGCCTGTTTCGAGAATTTCCAGTTTATCCTTAGCTGTGATATTCCCTTCGACTTTCCCCGCCACAACGACCTTTCTAGCCTCTATATTTGAGTTAACAACACCAGATTCACCAACAAAAACATCACCATCAGCATTTATTGTACCGGTAATTGAACCTTCAACTCTAATTGAGCCTTTTGTTTTTAACTCACCATCAAACTCAGTCTGCTGTCCAAATATAGTGTTGATTTCGTCTTTTTTAATATCTTCTTCTTTGTTAAACAATAGGATTACCTCCCAATAAATTTTCTAGGGTTTTTTGGAACCCCGTTTATTCTAACCTCATAATGTAGATGAGGGCCTGTACTTTTCCCCGAATTACCCGTTAAACCAACGACTTCACCTTTTTCTACCTTATCTCCTTTGCTAACTTTCGATTGGTTCAAATGAGCATAATAGGTAGTATAACCACTACCATGATCTATTTCTACACTTAAACCATATCCACCGTTCCAGCCAACAAAAGTTACCTTTCCGGAAGCAGTCGCTAAAATCGGTGTATTGTACCAAACAGCTATATCTAAACCTTCATGATACTCCTGCTGATTAGATATGGGGTCAATTCTCCAGCCTAAATTTGAAGATATGTAGCTATTACCACTATCAGCTAAAGGCCAGATTTTAGGAATAGAAGCCCGCATATCTTTGTAGTTGACAGCTTCATCTTTTAATTCCGCTTGAGTTTTTCTCTGCTGTTCAATACTTTCTCCTACAACATTAATGTCTTCCCGCATCTGATTTAGTAATTTTTCTGGTTTTTGATAGTAAAGATCTAATTTTTGTCCTCCCATTGGGATACCCTGATTCATAATACTGCTATTATAATCTAATATGCTGGTTATCCTTACTTCGTTAATCTCATTATTTTCATTGATATTGGTATCTTCACCTAAAATATGTCTGATTTCCTGGTTAGATTCTCTTAAGTTCCTTAAAGTAGCTTTTAACTCTTCGGTGTTTTGGCTTAAAACCAACAGATTTTTCTTTAAATTACGGTTTTCTTTCTGTAATTCATCCACATTTACACTATTTTTGTATTCTTTGAAGTTTGTTTTAGTTTGCATATACTGGTTTTTATAATATAGATAGTTACAGGAAAGTATACCAATGCCAATAACTAATAATAAGATTATAACAATGGGTACATAGCGGTGAATAGAATAGTTTTTAACTTTATTTCTTGTAGAAGAAGGGGTTAAAGTTATGTAGAGCTTTTCGCTTAGAAATTCCTTGATGTTTTTCCAAAGCGAGTTGTCCATAAAATACCTCCCCTTACTTTATTTGTAGTTATTTACTAAATTAGATTATATCATAAATCTTAGACTAAAAAAAGTGTAATAATTAGCTATCTGATTAAAAAACAATTAGTGCAATCGCAATCGCAACAAAAATAGATGGAAGTAAATTACCTATTTTGATTTTAGCAGAAAGTAACATATTGAGTCCAATCGCCATAATTAAGAGACCACCGGTAGCCGTCATCATAGCCACCACATCTTGATTGAGGATTTTTTGGGCCCAAGAAGCTAATAAGGTTATTGATCCTTGATATAGAAGTACTGGTATACTCGAAAAAAGAACCCCAATACCAAAAGTAGCAGAAAAAGCTACCGAAGCTGTCCCATCTAGGAGCGATTTAGTAAATAAAATAGAAGGATCATTATTTAAACCATCCTGTATTGCTCCCATTATTGCCATTGCTCCTACACAGTATATAAGGCTGCTCTGAACAAATCCCTGGACAAACAAGCCATCATCACTACCAAATCGTTTTTGGATTAGCTCACCAAATCCTTCTAGTCTGCTTTCAACCCTTAATATCTCACCTATTATACCTCCGATTACCAAACTGAAAATAACAACAAGAGTCCCTTTTGTACTTTCCACTGAAAAAGCCATTTGCAGTCCAATTATCAATACAGCTAAGCTAATTCCCTGCATGACAATATTTTGAAACCGTTCGGGTAATCTACCTTTAACTAAAAATCCAGCTAGACTACCAACAATTATTGCTGCGACGTTTACTATTGTGCCTATCATAAAATTAACCTCCATTAAACATATTGATGAGTTCTTCTTTATACTCCCTCCTCGTTAGGGCAACTATTAGATCATCTTTTGCAATAACAGAATCTCCCCGCGGGACAAGGCTTTCATCCCCTCTTAAAATAGTAACAAGGACAGATTCGAGTGGAAAATCTATATCTCGTAACTTTTGATCGATATACTCACAATTGTCACCAACCGGAATTCTGACAAGTTCTATTTTATCATGATTTTTATTTAAAATATATCTGAGATCTTGTAAAGTCATTTCCTGTTCTACCAGGGCAGCTAAAATCGAGGAACTGCTTACAGCCACATTAACTCCTAGCCAATCAAAAAGTCTCTCATTGCCGGGTGTATTAACCCTAGTAAAGGTTCTTGGTACATCAAATTTACGTTCTGCCATCTGACATATAACCAAATTATCTTGATCATCACCAGTTACTGCTAAAACAACATCTGCTTCATTAATCCCTGCTTGTTCAAGTAGTTTTTCATTAGTCCCATCACCACAAAATACTTTTACGCCGTACTTTTGTTTTAATCTTTTGCAACTCTTAGTATTATTCTCTATCGCATGTACTTTATGGTCTTTTTCTAATAATTCTTTTATCAAGTATGAACCGACTTTACCGCCACCAACTACTATAATAAACATTTTTTCACCTCAGTTAATAATTGTTTCACGTGAAACATTATTTCCTACTAACTTAATTTTTCTATGATCTTTTCCATTTCTTCATAGTCTTTACAGTTTATTGTTACTACCTTTTTACTAACCCGGTCTTTAATATCAACGTCCAAGCCTAGTTTATCAGCTAAAAGTTCGCGGGCCTTTACCCATTTTGGGGGTAACTCTTTTTTTGTTTTAGTATCTTCGTTCTTTTTGTCTTTATTTAAAAGTTTTTTTACTAATTCTTCTGTTTTTCTTACCGACAAGTCCTCTTCAACTATTTTATTAGCTAATTCTACCTGTTTTTTGCTTTCTAAAGGCAATAATGCTCGTGCATGACCCATAGAAATTGTTTCACGTGAAACAATTTCCTGGACAGAGGGTGGTAAATTTAATAATCTTAATGTATTTGCGATTGCTGATCTGCTTTTAGAAACTCTTTCAGCAACTTCTTTTTGCGTGATATCAAATTCTTCAATCATTTTTTGGTAGGCATATGCCTCTTCGATCGGGTTTAAATCTTCTCTCTGTAGATTCTCAATTAGGGCAACTTCCATCATTTCATCATCTTTAAAATCTCTGATAATAGCTGGGATCGTAACAAGGCCAGCTTTTTGAGCTGCCCGCCAACGTCTTTCGCCTGTTACCAGTTCAAAATTATCATATTGTACTTCTCTCACTGTTACAGGTTGTAATACCCCTTTGTTTTCTATTGAACTGGCTAGTTCTTTAAGTGATTCTTCGGTAAATCTATCTCTAGGCTGGTAAGGATTGGGTTTAATTTTTTTAATATCAATATCTTTTATCTCATGTTCTCTTTTTTCACCCTGACTTTTAGATAGAAGTGCATCCAGCCCTTTGCCTAATCTTTTCTTATTCACGTTCAATCACTTCCTTTGCTAATTCTTTATAGGCTTTAGCACCACGAGAGCTCGGATCATAAGTTATTATTGGCTCTCCAAAACTTGGTGCTTCACTAAGCCTAACATTTCTCGGAATAATTGTATCAAAGACATCTTTGCCAAAATATTTCTTTACTTCTTCAATAACTTGGCTGGATAGATTAGTCCTGGCATCATTCATAGTCAAAACTACACCTAAGAGATTTAACTCAGGGTTTAAATTACTCTGTACAAGTTCAATAGTCTGCATCAATTGTCCCAAACCTTCTAATGCATAATACTCACATTGAATAGGAACAATTAATGAATCAGAAGCTGTTAAAGCATTTAAAGTTAGTAAGCCAAGTGAAGGGGGGCAATCAAAAATAATATAATCATAATCTATATCAGATTCTTCTATCTTCTTTTTTAATCTGCTCTCTCTTGACATGACAGAAACAAGTTCGATTTCAGCTCCGGCCAAGTCAATATTAGCAGGAAGGATATGAAAATTTTTATGACCCGTAGGTTGAATTATTGTATCCAGAGCAGTATCATTAATTAAAGCATCGTAGATACTATATTCTAGGTCACTTTTCTCTAATCCCAGGCCGCTCGTGGCATTACCCTGGGGATCTACATCTACTATTAATACATTTCTATCCTTATCTGCAATACTAGCTCCTAAATTGATAGCGGTAGTGCTTTTTCCCACACCACCTTTTTGATTAACTATAGCTATTTTCCTTGCCAAGTAAAAAACCCCCTCATTTGTTTTCATCTTGCTTCTTTGGAATCTTAATATTGTATCTTATGTATTCATTATCATCCTTTTTATCAACTTCTACTTCAATTCCGGCTTTTTTCAACTGATCTATAGCTGAATTTAATGTATTCTTAAGTAATCTCATATCTGCATAATATGTTTTTACATTTTCACTCTTAGGGCCTTCCTTTTTCTTTAAATACTGTTTTATCTTTCTATTTAAGCCCCTTACAGAAATATCTTTTTCATTAACTTCTTTTATAAATTCTTTTTGTTTTTCATTATCATCCACTTTTAGGAGGGCTCTGGCATGTCTTTCTGATAGATTATACTTCCTGATTAAGGCTAAAATCTCTTCGGGTAGTTTTAAAATTCTTAGTTTATTAGCAATAGTACCTTGGCTTTTACCTACTTTTTCAGCCATTTCAGTTTGATTTAAGTCAAATTTGTTCATTATACTATAATAAGCTAAGGCTTCATCAAGAAAATTCAAGTCCTGTCGTTGAATGTTTTCAACTAATGAAATTTCAGCCACTTCTTCTTCCTTATAATTATTGATAATGGCTGGAACCTGCTTTAAATCAATTAATTTAGCAGCTCTCAACCTTCTTTCACCAGCTATTAACTGGTATTTACCGTCTTTTTTACTAACAATAAGAGGTTGAATTATCCCGAAATTCTCAATTGATTCAGCTAACTTTTTTAAGTTTTCTTCACTGAATTCAGATCTCGGTTGATGTGGGTTAGGTACTATTTTATTTGTATCAATTTTTTCTATTTTATTTTTTTGACTCTTATTACCTAAAAAAGGAAAGTCCATTTAATTCCCTCCATTACTTTTATAAATATTCTTTATCATTTATACTTTTCCTGCCTAAAGGGGACGTTTTTTGGGGATTCCAGCCCGTCGAGGGTACTTATCTAAAAGTTTACCTTTCCTTACAATCTCAATGATATATCTATCTCCCTTAAGAAAAGGAATATTTAATTCATGAACCTGCTTTATACTTAAATTTAATTTTTGTAAAGCGGATTGTGCTTTTTTTATTTCCTCTTGATAGGAAGGACCTTTGTAAAGCAAAATCTTACCTTGTTCCTTACAGAAAGGGGCAGTATACTCTAATAATATATTAAGAGAGGCCACAGCTCGCGAGGTTACAATATCATAACTAGCTCTATAACCTTGCATCTGACCGAGATCTTCTGCCCGTTCATGTAAAACTTCAATGTTTTTATATAGATTTAACTCTACCTGAAGCATTTTTAAAAAATTAACCTTTTTTAAGCTTGATTCAAGAAGAGTTAGTTCAATATCTTCATTTAAAATCTTAAAAACAAAACCGGGGAAGCCAGCCCCGGTACCAATATCAATAATCTTACCTTTAACCTTAGTTTTAGTGAATAAACCAGCTGAATCTAAAAAGTGTCTTTTAACTATATCTTCTGGTTCTGTAATTGAAGTAAGATTATACTTTTTATTTTCTTTTATTAAAAACTGGGTATAATTAACCATTCTATCAATTTGTTTTTCAGTTAATGAAATATCCAGTTTGTTGAATCCATCATCTATTAGTTCTTTTAGGCTTCTTTTATTCATCTTTATTCTCGCTTTCCTGAGACTTATTCTCTCTTTCTTGCTGTTCAATATATATCATGAGCACTGATATATCAGCAGGAGAGACGCCTGAAATTCTGGAAGCCTGCCCAAGTGATCTAGGTCTTATTTTATCCAGCTTTTCTCTAGCTTCTAACCTTAAGTTTTCCAATTCATCATAATCAATATCTTGAGGTATTAGTTTATCTTCCATCTTTTTAAACTGTTCAACCTGTGATTCCTGACGGTCTATATACCCCTTATACTTAGTCTGAATAGTTACCTGTTCTTTGACCTCTTCACTTACTTCAGGTAATTCTGATGTAAAGAACTTTAAGTCATCATATTCAACTTCAGGTCTTTTTAGTAGTTTTGCTAATTTAACGGGCTTTTTCAAGGCACCACTGTCTAAACTCTTTAGATGTTCCCTGTTTTCAGGGGTAGGTGTAACTTGAAAGTCTCTTAAAAATTCTAAAGTGCGTTCAATATCATGTTTTTTATCCAAATATTTCTGATATCTATCTTCTGAAATTAAGCCTAGATTATAACCTATTTCTTTTAGACGTAAGTCTGCGTTATCTTGCCTAAGGATTAAACGGTATTCCGCTCGGGATGTCATCATTCTATATGGTTCTTCAGTTCCTTTTGTAACTAGATCATCAATAAGGACACCAATATAGGCTTGAGAACG
This sequence comes from uncultured Halanaerobiales bacterium, assembly GCA_964642575.1. Lineage (GTDB taxonomy): Bacteria > Bacillota > Halanaerobiia > Halanaerobiales > M55B127 > M55B127. The sequence goes on along the minus strand of CAZXRH010000047.1, from coordinate 2,458 downwards.
ATCTAAAATAAGTGGTTCTTCATCTTTTAAGGATAAAGCAGCGTTAATACCAGCAACAATACCTTGCCCACCAGCTTCTTCATAACCAGAAGTCCCATTTATTTGTCCGGCTGAATAGAGGCCTTTAACTCTTTTAGTTTCAAGGCTTAACTTTAGCTCACTAGGATCCAAGCAATCATATTCAATTGCATAGGCTGCCCTCATTATTTCTGCTTCTTCTAATCCGGGAATTGTTTTTAAAATTTCATACTGTACATCTTCCGGTAAACTAGTAGGTAAACCAGAGATATAGTACTCGCCAGTCAATTCGCCTTCTGGCTCTAAAAAGAGCTGATGTCGATCTTTATCGGGAAATCTAACCACTTTATCTTCAATAGAAGGACAGTACCGTGGACCAACACCTTCAATTACACCACTGAATAAAGGTGTCCGCATTTTATTATCCCTAATTATTTTATGAGTTTCTTCATTTGTATAGGTTAAATAACAAGAAACCTGATCTCGCTTTAAAGGAGGAGAGTCAAAAGAAAAGGATAGACCCTCATCACCGGTCTGCTCATGCATTTTAGAAAAATCAATACTTCGTTTATTAACACGTGGAGGAGTCCCAGTTTTAAACCTTCTTAAATCAAAACCAATATCTTTTAAAGATTCCGACAGCTTATTGGCCGGATACTGCTGATTAGGTCCTGCATTAAAGGTTGCTTCTCCAATTATTACTTTGCCTTTTAAGAAAGTACCAGTAGTCATAACAACCTTTTTGGCTTTGAATAATATTCCAGTTTTACTAATAACTCCCTTTATCTCTCCGTCTTCAACTACTAATGTTTCAGCAATTTCTTGTTTTAAATCCAGATTTTTTTGTTCTTCTAATACCTGTTTCATCCTGGTATGGTATTGTTTTTTATCTGCCTGTCCTCTTAAACCGTGCACTGCTGGCCCTTTAGCAGTGTTAAGCATTCTGATTTGAAGCATGGTTTCATCCATATTAATTGCCATTTCACCACCAAGAGCATCGATCTCTCTGACAATATGACCTTTACCAGGTCCTCCTAAGGAAGGGTTACAGGGCATAAAAGCAACGTGGTCTAAATTTACTGTCATAGTTAAAACATCATAACCCATTCTGGCCGGAGCCAAAGATGCTTCACAGCCGGCATGGCCGGCACCTATAACAATTATGTCATATTCTTTATCAAAAACTTTATTATAATTGTAATTTTTTTCCATTTTTATAAAACACTCCTTAACTATTTACCCAAACAAAAATCGCTAAATATCTGATCAATTATATCATCAGTTACCGTCTCCCCAGTGATTGAACTCAAATAAAATAATACATCTTTTAAATCGATTGTTAAAAAATCATGAGGCATTCCCTCATCTAATGATTCCTTGACTTGTCTTATTGATTCAAGCGCTCTATTTAAAGCATCACGATGTCTTACTTTGGTTACCATGACATCACTATCTACATTTATCTGTTCATGTAAAATTTCTTCTAATATTGTATTTTTTAGTTCTTCAATTCCTTCTTCCTCTTTAACAGAAATCCAGAGAAGAGGATGTTCTTTAAATTTTTCTCTAATTTCTTCTAAATCAATCTGTCTATCTAAATCAGTCTTATTAATCACTAAAATTGTAGGTTGTTCTTTTATTAATTCATAAACTTGAAAATCTTCTTTAGTTAAACCCTGACTAACATCAAGCATCATAATTACCAAATCGGCTTTTTTAAGAGAAGATCTTGTTTTTTCTACACCAATTTGTTCAACTACATCTTCAGATTCTCTCACTCCAGCCGTATCAATAATTTTTAGTGGTATTCCATCCAGATTAATATATTCTTCTATTACATCCCGAGTTGTTCCCGGTACATCAGTTACAATCGCCCGGTTTTCCTGCAAAAGATAGTTTAAAAGGCTAGATTTACCAACATTGGGTTTACCAACAATTACGGTTTTTACACCCTCTTGATATAATTTTCCTTGTTTTGCTGTCTTAATCAGTTTTTCAATCGGTTTTTCTATCTCTTTTACTTTTTTTTCAAGTTGAGAGGAATCAAATCCTTCAATCTCATCCTCCGGAAAGTCAATAGAAGCTTCCAGATGGGCTAAAAGGGTAATAACTTTATCTTTTATATCATTTACTTTATCAGAAAGCCCGCCTTTCAACTGTTCCATAGCAATAGAAAGGCTTTTTTCAGTCTTTGAATTGATAACATCTATAATTGCTTCAGCCTGTGCCATATCTAACTTACCGTTCATAAAAGCACGGCGTGAAAATTCACCCGGTTCAGCCATCCTACCTCCATTTTCTAAAACGAGTTCCAATACTGACTCTAGAGGAACCATGCCCCCATGACAGTCAAATTCTACTGTATTTTCTCCGGTAAAAGAATTAGGATGGACCATTAATATAGCCAGGACTTCATCAACTGTATCACCTGTTTTAGGAT
>CAZXRH010000046.1:0-15950 GCA_964642575.1 uncultured Halanaerobiales bacterium | reverse complement strand
TAATTATTAAAAAGAGGTAGTAAAAATTGAATTACAAGTACTTGGATATTAAAGATTTAAACAAAAATAAATATCATAAAAATATGAAGAGCAAATTATTTTGGAACATCATATTGACCATCCTCCTGTTGACTTTAATAGGAGCAGCTCTTTGGTGTTTTTATGGAGAAATGGATGTAATTGTTAAGGCAGAGGGGATTATAAAAAACGAAGCTAATATAAGTTATATATATAGTATAAAAGGTGGATATATCAAATACATTATTCCGTCCGAGAACAATAAAATTAACAAAAATGAACTACTACTAGCTCTATCAACAAAGAAATTGCAAAGTCAGATTTCTTATTTAAAAAATAAAATAGAGACCTTAAAAACAAAGATAAATGATTTAGAGCATTTATATTACTATCTTGAACATGGTCAGTTATTAAAAGAGATCCATACTACCGTTATCAAAAATGAGTTTAAATCAATCCAAGCTAAGCTAGATTATTTAAAAAAGAATATTGACAACCAAAAAGAAAAGTATGACAGGTTGTTACCTTTTAAAAATTTAAGTATTACTGCTAACCAGTTGGAAAAAGAAAGACAAAAAATTATTGACTTAAGATATGAATTAGATGTATACAAGAATAATAAGCTGCTTTCAATTGAAAAAAGGATGCAAAATTTTGAAGATAAGCTAATAACAAAAAAGATTGAATATACTAAACTTAAGACAAACTTAAAACAATATAAAATATATGCACCGATAGATGGTCGGCTCGAATATCTAAATAAGTATAATAATGGTGACTATATACCCTCAGGAATTAAGATAATGAAGATTATACCATCCTCTCATAATGAATATCAGGTAGAATTATTTATTAAAAATAAAGATATTCTGAAATTAAACAAGGGGGATTTAGTGAGATTTAAAATTTCTTCCTATCCTTACAAAGAATATGGTGTGGCTAAGGGGCGGATCTTACAAATTAATACGGACACAACAAGTATCAATGACAAAAATTATGGATATAAAGTGGTTGCTTCCATAAATAATTATCTAAGAAAAGGTCAAAAACAAACAGAAGTCAAATACAAAAATGGTATGTTAACCAATGCTTCAATAGTAGTGGGGAAAAGGAAAATATTGTATTACATATTAGAAAAACTAGATTTTTTAAATGCAGGAGTGGTTTAATTGGATAGTAAAAATCTATATTTTGACTATAACCTAATAAAAGAAGAAGTCACTTCATCTTGGTCTAGATGTCTAAAAGATAATAGAAACCGAATCATAGACCACTCTCAATTAACAAATTTTCAAAATAACCAGGAAAAATATATTAACAATTCAATTAAAAGTTATTTTCAAAAACAAGTATCTGAAATAAATCAAAAAATTAAGCCAGAGTTCTGTTTTTTTCTAATAAATCATAATTATATTATTGAACAGGTATCATGTGGTTTTAATTTAAAGCTTAAAATGGAGCAGCGAGGCATTAAAAAAGGTTTTTCTTTTTCAGAAGAATGTTCCGGTACAAATGCAGTTTTTTTGGCTGGTAAGTTAAAGAAGCCTGTTCACATTCTGCCGGGTCATCATTTCTGTAAACCATTAAATTCTTGGCATAGTATAGCCTATCCAATTATTGTAAAACAGCAATTAATGGGTTTTATTAATCTTATAAGTAAAGCCAAAATAAAAAGTGAGATAATTTGTTTGGCCGAGTTACTTGTTAATAATTTAAAGTTAAAGATTGTAGCTATAAATAAAAAAGAACCTAAATTAAATTATTCTAATAAATTAAGTGATAAACAGTTTTATATCCTTAAAAAAATAGCAAATGGTCTAACTGAAAAAGCACTGGCCAGTGACTTAAATTTAAGTACTAGCACAATAAAATACCATAAGAAAAAATTATTTAAATTTTTTAATGCAGATTCTAATATAGAAATGGTGGTAAAAGCTTTTAAAAAAGGTTTGTTATCTTTCAATGAAGTGAGTTTTTAAAAGAGGATTTAGGTTGTGGTTAATGAAATACTAATATAACCCTGTAAATTAGAAGGAGAGATTTTAATGTATAAAACTTTGATAATTAATCCCGGCTCTACTTCCACAAAATTAGCTATTTTTGAGGATGAAAAACAGGCTTGGGAAGTACAACTTTCTCATAGCAGTAAAGAAATTAATAAGTTTGAGAAGATAATTGATCAATTAGAATGGCGGCAAGAACTTGTCAGAGAAGCAGTAGCAAAATCTGAATATAAATTAGATGAATTAGATGCAGTTATTGCCCGGGGAGGAGTAGGTTTAGATCCCTTGCTAGGCGGAACTTATAAGATAGAAGAAGATATGGTACATGATTTAAAGATTGCAAAGAATTCATCACATGCCTCTAACCTGGCTGGAATTATTGCCTATAATTTTGGTCAAGAGTTTGAAATTCCAGCCTATACAGTTGATCCTATTTCGGTTGATGAGTTCGAAGATGTAGCGCGACTTTCAGGTTTACCAGAACTACCTCGTAAATGTCAGTCTCATGCCCTTAATTTAAAATCAATTGGTAGGAAGACTGCTCACAATATTGGTAAAGAGTTTATGGAATGTAATTTAGTTGGAGCTCATCTGGGGGGCGGTATTTCAATAGCACCTCTTAAAAAAGGAAGAATTGTAGATGTTAATAATGCTAATCAAGGTGGTCCATACTCTCCAGAAAGAGTAGGTACTTTACCCAGTCTGGCTTTAGCAGAATACATTTTTGAAAATAAGCCAGAACGTAATGAGTTTGTAAAAAAACTCTTAGGTAATGGTGGTCTTACTGCTTATCTGGGCACCAATGACGGTCAAGAAATTGAAACAAGAATTGAGAAAGGTGATAAAAAAGCAGAATTAGCATATAAAGGCATGATCTATCAAATAGCAAAAGAAATTGGTGCAATGGCTACTGTCTTAAATGGAGATGTTGATGCGATCTTTATTACCGGAGGACTGGCCAAATCAAAATATATTACCAACCACATTATCAAAAAGGTAGAGTATATTTCTAAAGTATTTGTCTATCCTGGAGCAGAAGAGATGAAGAATCTAGCAGAAGGTGGTTTACGGGTTCTTAATAAAGAAGAAAAAGCTCTTAATTATGAAGAGGGAAAAATAGATACAACTATATTTAAAGAATAAACCAGCAGTTTACGATACTGCTGGATTTAGTCTTGTTAACTTTAATTAATAAAGTGAGGTGAGTTTAAAGATGTCAAAAGTATTTGTGACAAGAAAAATCCCGGATGTTGGACTAAATTTATTAAAGGAAAAATATGAAGTAGAAGTATTTTCAAGTGAGACAAATCCTAAAAAAGATCAGTTGATTAACGGAGCCAAAGATGCAGATGCGTTAATACCTTTATTAAGTGATGAAATAGATACTGAAGTTATGGAAAAATGCAGTAATCTTAAGATAATAGCCAATTATGCTGTCGGTTATGATAATATTGACCTGAAAGCTGCTAAAAAGCATGGTATTTATGTGTCAAATACTCCCGGTGCATTGACAGAAACCACAGCTGATATGACGTGGACTTTGCTCATGGCAGCTGCTCGCCGTGTTGTAGAATCAGATAAATATGTGAGAGAACTCAAATTTGACAGTTGGGGTCCAGAACTTCTGTTAGGCCAAAAAGTCTATGGTAAAACAATAGGAATAATTGGCTTTGGACGCATTGGTCAAGCTGTAGCCCAAAGGGCCCATGGTTTTGATATGGAAGTATTATATAATAAAAGGACTCCTCTTTCTAAAAAAGAGGAAAACGAGCTAGGTGCTAAATATGCTAACTTAGAAGATTTACTTGAACAATCTGATTTTGTTACAATCAATGCTTCCTTAAATGAATCTACTTACCATCTAATTGATGAAAAAGAGTTAAAGGTGATGAAAGACAGTGCTGTCTTGATTAATACAGGTCGGGGACCAATTATTAATGAAAAAGTATTAGCCCAGGCCTTAGCTGACCAAGAAATATTTGCCGCAGGGCTGGATGTATATGAAAAAGAACCAGAGGTTTATCCTAAATTATTAGAATTAGATAATGTTGTATTAACTCCACATACTGGTTCAGCTACTATTGATGCGAGAAACAAAATGGCCGAGATGGCCGCTGAAAATGTTATAGCAGTATTATCAGGTAAAAAACCCAAAAACCAAGTAGTATGAAAGGAGATAAAAATGCAAGAGAAAAAAGAAATATATGATATTTCTATTACAATAGAAGATAATATGTTAAGTTTTCCAGGTGATACTCCCCCTCATTTATCAAGAGTAAAAGATATAAAAGAGGCGGATTATAATTTAAGTAAAATGGAAGTAAGTGTTCATGTTGGAACTCATGCTGATGCGCCAACTCATTTTATTGAAGATAGTAAATATATAGATGAGATCAGTCCTGAAAGATTTATGGGGAAAACACAAGTAATTGAAATTGAAAATGAGGAAAAGATAACCAGAGAAGAACTAGAAAGTATTGATATAAAAGCTGATAAAATACTTTTTAAAACTTTAAATAGTAAATATTTACAACAAGCAACTTTTAATGATGACTTTATCTACTTAACTGTTGAAGCCGGTCAGTATCTTATAGAACAGGGAGTTAAATTAATAGGGATTGATTATTTAACGATAGAAAGCCTTAATAGTGATAATTTTGAAGTTCATAAACTTATATTAGGTAATGATATAATTATCCTGGAAGCAGTAGATTTATCAGAAATTAAGGCCGGTATTTATGATTTGTGGGCAGTTCCTCTCAAATTGAAAAAAGCTGAGGCTTCACCAATTAGAGCATTGTTGATTAAATAGATGGATAATATTTATAACAAAATACTACATTTTGGGGTTAATTCTTATAAGAATTAACCTTTTTTTATTTCTCATAAATGATATAATATAAGCAAAAGGTATAAATGGGTGAAAATATGAGCAAAATAAAAGTATTAGTCTTTGATCAAAATAAATTATATAAAGATGCTTTATCTCATATTTTAAAGGATCAAGAGAAGATTAAGTCAGTATTTTCAATTTCTCAGTATGAACATGTCTTACCAGTTTTAGAAAAGTTTAATCCAGATATGGTATTGATTAATTCTTTTCAAATCAATAGTGACCAGTTGGAAAAGTTAGTTAAAGGTATTAAAAATAAAAATAGACAGATCAGTATTTTCTTGCTTAAAAATGGTAACTCTTATTTACATAGAAATACAGAACGATTTGTTGATTTAACAATACCAGTTTCTAAAGACCATACTTATTTATATAATATGATAAAAAAGTATGTAATAAGCACTCAAAAAAATAGTGTTGAAGAAGATATTAAAAAATATAAATTTCATAATTTAACCAAACGTGAAATGGATGTAATGACTTTAATATCAAAGGGAATGTCCAACAGACAGATTTCAGATGAACTAGTTATTAGTGAACGAACTGTAAAAAATCATGTAAGCAAAATCTTGAAAAAATTATCAGTAAATGATAGGACACAGGCTTTAATTAAATGCTTAAAGAAGGGAATTGTTGATCTAGAATAACAGTTTAATTTTACAAGTGAAGATTTATTATGATAGAATGAGAATGATAATATTAAAACAAGGAGTATTTTATGGAAAAAGATATAGGTGATTTTCACAAGACGCGCGATATTTTAAATAAATATAATATTAGACTAAACAAGAAATTAGGTCAGCACTTTTTAATAGACAATAATATATTACAAAACATTATAAAAGTTTCTGATTTGCAAGGAGATGAAAAAGTAATTGAGATTGGTTCTGGAATAGGGTCCTTAACTCAATTTTTATTAAGAAAAGTAGACAAGGGAGAAGTACTGGCAATTGAAAAGGATCGCAGGTTTATTAATATATTACAGGATTTATTTAAAAGTCATGACCAATTAAAGATTATTAATGAGGACATACTAGAAATTGATTGGGAGCAATTCATACAAAAATATGAATTAGTTAATAAAAAAGTAAAAGTAATTGCCAACCTTCCTTATTATATTACAACTCCCATTATTGAAAGTCTTCTTTTTTCACCCCTTCAAATCAATGAAATGGTATTTATGATGCAAAGAGAAGTAGCACAGAGATTAGCAGCTTCTCCAGGAACAAAGGATTATGGTAGTTTAAGTGTTTTTATTCAATTCCATTATGAAACTGAAGTGCAATTTGAAGTTCCGCCAAAATCTTTTATTCCAAGACCAGAAGTCTATTCTGCAGTAATTAAACTTATCCCCCATGAAAAATCTCCTTATAAAGTTAAAAACGAAGATTTCTTCTTTAAAATGGTGAAAGCTATTTTTAATTTAAGAAGAAAAAATATAAAAAATGGTTTAACTTTATCTCCCCATATAAATTTAGATAAAGAAATTATCTTAGAGGGTTTGAAAAAATCTGGAATTGATAAAAGAATGAGGGGCGAAAAGTTAGCTATAGAAGAAATGGCCCAATTAAGTGATGTTTTATGGGACCTTAAAAAGGAAAAAGAGTGATCAACGATGATATTTATAAGTCCAACAGAAGGTAGAATGAATATTAAAGAAACATATCAAAGCATTCTATCATTTATCAGACAAAAACCTAATAATCAGTATAAGTTAATAATAGGTACTGATTCACACCCGGGAATTGAAGAATCTGTTTTTGTTACCGCAATTGTTATATATCGAGTTGGACATGGTGGCAGATATTTCTATCATAAGAAAAAAGTAGCGATGCGAAGCGGTTTCAAAAAGAGAATTTTTCATGAAGTTTCTAGGAGTTTGAATGTGGCCAGTAAAATAACTGATTATATTTCAGTGGACAGTGCTACTTCAAATATGGATATTGAAATACATATTGATGTTGGACAAAATGGTCCTAGTAGTGAAATTATCAGGGAAGTTGTGGGGATGGTAGTTGGAAGCGGCTATGACGCTTTAATCAAACCTGATTCATATGCGGCTTCTAATGTAGCTGATAGATACACAAAGTAATTTATAGAACTTGACAGTCACCATATTTTTTTATATAATCCACTAATGCAAAGTTCTATGTTTGTTTAAAATAACAAATATTTCAGCTATTAAAAAGAGATCTGGGGGGATTCTCTTATGCCAAAAAATACATTGAGTGAAATCAGGAGAAACATTTCGCAGTATATCGGGGAAGAAGTAATAATTAAGGCCGATCGCGGAAGAAGAAGGTCAATTAATAAAGAAGGAATTTTAGATGAAACCTATGATAACATTTTCATTGTTAAAATTCAGGAAAGTGACCAGGAAAGACATTTGTCTTTCTCATATGCAGATTTACTAACCGATTCAGTAGAGCTCAAATTAAAAGATGATCATAAGCGAATAGGGGTCATTTAAGATAAAAATGCCCCTAAATAAAAAATAAAATATGAAGTAATATTTGGGGGTGTACTCATTTGTCATTTGAAATGATAGTCGGCCTTACAGGAGGACTGGGTCTGTTCATTTATGGTATGAAACAGATGAGCGAAGGTCTTCAAAAAACGGCCGGCAAAAGGTTAAGACACATTTTGGCTTTTCTAACAAAGAATACTTTTTCAGGTGTTTTAGTAGGTACAGGAGTTACATCTATAGTACAAAGTAGTAGTGCTACGACTGTAATGGTAGTAGGATTTGTAAATGCAGGCTTAATGACTTTATATCAATCAATTGGAGTAATTATGGGTGCTAATATTGGTACTACCATTACTGCTCAATTAATTTCTTTCGATCTTGGTGATTATGCTTTCCACGCTATTACACTTGGAGCTATCGCTTATCTTTTTGCTAATAAGAAAAAATATCAATATATTGGACAGGTTATTTTAGGTTTTGGGATTCTCTTTTTAGGATTGAATATTATGAGTGAAACGATGCATCCATTAAGAGAATCACAGTATATAGTAGATTTAATGAAAAACTTTGGAACTTATCCTATCTTAGGAGTATTAGCTGGAGCTACTATTACTATTATCATACAAAGTAGTAGTGCTACTTTTGGTATTTTAGTAGGGTTGGTATCGGTAGGAGTCATTGATTTTAGTTCTGGAGTACCTATTTTATTAGGTAGTAATATCGGTACCACAGTGACAGCAGTATTATCTGCCATTGGGGCAAGTAAAACAGCTAAAAAGTCAGCGGCAGCTCACTTTATTTTTAATATACTTGGTACTTCAATTATGATATTATTAATATATGTGATTCCTGACTTCACAGGCAGGTTACAGAGTTTATTACGTAATTTCAGTCTAATGACTAACAATACAGTTGGTTCAGAACGACTTCTAGCAAATACACACACTTTGTTTAATGTAACTAACACTCTAATATGGATGCCATTTGTTGGTTTTATGGTTAAGCTGGTAAATAGAATTATTCCAGGCGAAGAAGTATCCATTGAAAGAGGACTTGTCCATCTTGATGAGAGGATGTTAAGTTCTCCTCAGGCTGCATTATCACAGGTAAATAAGGAAGTTACCAGAATGCATAGTCTTGTGCAGGAAATGGTAATCGAGTCCAAAGAAGCTATATTAGACAAAGATAAAGAAATGATTAAAAAAATCAAACATAAAGAAGAAATTATAAATGAAATTGAAGAAGAGCTTTTGGTCTTTTTAACAGATATACCACAGAGTTCATTATCTGATGAAGATATTAAATCACTAGATAGTTATTTTGCTATCGTTGATGATATTGAAAGTATTGGAGATGATGCAAATAGCATTGCAGATTTAGCTGAGTATATTATTGATAATGATCTTGAATTTTCAGAACAAGCTATACATTCTGTAGAGAATGCTTATGAGATTGTTGTTGATTATTTAGAAGATTCAAGAGAAATTGTAAAAACCGGGGATAAAGAAATAGCTGACAAACTATTTACCGGAGAAGAAAAGATGGATGAATTATTACTTCAGTACAGAAATGAACATCTGAAACGATTAAATAAAGGGGTATGTATACCTTCAGCAGGAATAGCTTATCTGGAAGTATTAGAAGACCTTGAACATATCAGTGATCAATTTGCTGATATAGCATATAGTATTATAGAAAGAAAAAAGAAAAAGATTAGCTAATCATAATAGAGCCCTGCGGGGCTCTTTTCTTATTTTAAAAAGGAGGTTTCAAGATGGCAGAAAAGATTTTAATAGTTGATGATGAGAAAAATATTCGCGACCTTTTAAAATTTAATCTTAAAAGTGAAGGTTATGAGATCGTTGAAGCAAAAGATGGCAAAGAAGCATTGTCTAAAGTTAAAGAAAATATTGATTTGGTAGTTCTTGATCTAATGCTTCCTGAAGTAGATGGTTTGAATGTTTGTAAGAAAATTAGAAACGATAAGGAAATAGGAGACCTGCCTATAATTATGTTAACAGCTAAAAGTGAAGATATTGATAGAATTATAGGTTTAGAACTAGGGGCAGATGACTATGTTACAAAACCATTTAATACCAGAGAACTAATTGCTAGAATTAAAGCCTTACTGAGAAGAATTTCAATGAGTAGGGATTATGAAAAGACAGAAAAAGAAGTCATTAAAGTGCGAGACCTTGCGATTAACACTAAAAACCATACTGTTAAAAATGCGGAGGGTGAAATCCCGATGACTCCGAAAGAATTTGATTTGCTAGTATTTTTAATAAAAAACGATGATCAGGTATTTTCACGTGATAAACTTCTAAGAGAAATTTGGGGATATGAATTTTCTGGTGATACCAGAACAGTTGATGTCCATGTTAGGAGATTAAGGAAGAAAATTGGTAAAGATTTAATAAAAACTGTGAGGGGAGTGGGATATAAATTTGAGAAAGTGGAATGAATTTAGTTTAAGAACGCAAGTAATTATTGTGTTTGCCATTACCCAAATTATTTTGTTTGGACTCATATTTTACTTTTTTACCTTAAATTATAGAGACTTCTATCTTGACCAGGTAGAAAATAATCTTAAGAATAATATAAAACTTATAAAAAATGATAATTCCATTAAAAACAATATAGGTAATATGGATCAACTAGATGAACAGATCAAAGCAATTGGTAATTCTATCGAAACTAGAATAACAATAGTAAAAGAGGATGGAACAGTTTTAGCTGATTCCAGACATAATCCATATGTTATGGAAAACCACAGTAACCGACCAGAAATTAAAGCCGTTATTGATGGACAAGATTTTGGTATATCCTCGCGTGAAAGTACAACCTTAAACCAGGATATGTATTATGTGGCTTCTTTATTTAGTATTGATGATCAAAACCTAGTAATAAGACTAGCTAAATCACTACAGAATATCAATAGAATTATTAGGGTTGATATTTATAAATATCTACTTTTTTTAGTGATACTTCTCTTTTTAAGTAACATTTTAGTATGGTATTATTCAAAATCAATAATTAAACCACTGAAAAGAATTAAAGAAATGGCAAAAGAAATAGCTACTGGCGAAAGAAACAAGATTGAGGACATAAAATATTCTAACAGTGAACTAGGTAGCCTGGTTCAGGAATATAACAGACTTGGACAAGAATTAGACCACAAAATAGATAGCTTGATGGAAGAAAAAAACAAACTCACTGCTATTTTAAATAGTATGACTGAAGGTGTAATCGCAACTGATAAAAATGAAAAAATTCTTTTAATGAATCCTAAAGCTTGTGAGATGATGAATGTCAACTGTGATAATATTGAGGGCAAAAACTTTATTAGCACTATCAGAGATCACCGTTTTGCCAAATATTTAAACAAAGTTTTACATCAAAATGATTATTATAGTACAGAGATGACTTTTAAAAACCCAGAAAAGATCTATTTAGAAGCTAATTTTCAAACAATAACTGATCACAAAGATAAGATAATTGGTGCGGTTATTGTTTTAATAGATGTTACCCGTTTAAAGAAACTAGAAGAAATGAGAAAAGATTTTGTGGCAAATGTTTCACATGAACTTAAAACTCCTTTAACTTCAATTAAGGGATATGCAGATACCATAGTGGAAAATGATATTAAAGATTATGAAACTATTAATAAATTTGTAGGTGTAATTAGTAAAGAGGCCACTCGTTTAAATTTATTAATCAACGATCTTTTAGACCTTTCAAAGCTTGAAGCAGATTACTTTGAACTCAAGCCAGAAGAATTAGATAATATATTAGATAAACCTTTAAGGATCTTACAAACAGAAGCAGAAAAAAATGATATTGAGATAATAAAGCAGTTTGATGACAATTTACCATTAGTTAAAATGAACAAGTCCCAAATTGAAAATCTCTTAATTAATCTAATAGACAATGCCATAAAATATAATGAACAAGGTGGAAAGATATTCATAAGGGCTTATGAGAAAAATAATAAAGTATATATTGAAGTAGAGGATACAGGGTTAGGCATTCCTCAAGAAGATCAGGAAAGAATTTTCGAAAGATTCTATCGTGTAGATAAAGCGAGATCAAAAGAAGTAGGAGGTACAGGTATTGGTCTGTCTATTGTCAAACACATAGTAAAAGGACATGAAAGCGAGATAGATGTAAAAAGCGTGGAAGGTCAAGGTACAAACTTCAAATTTTACCTTCATAAAGCTAATTAATATTTTAACGAAAATGTAACATTAAATTAACATTTTTGTTATTTATAATATCTAGTTGATATGTTAAATTAATAATGTGTGATAACAATTTATCTAAAGAAAGGAGTTCTAAGTTAATGTCCTCCAATATTAAAATAGAAATTAAAGATTTAGATTTCTTTTATGATGATTTTCAAGCTTTAACCGATATTAATATGAAAATTAAAGAAAATAAAATAACGGCATTAATTGGTCCATCAGGTTGTGGTAAATCCACATTCCTACGTGTAATAAACAGGATGAATGATTTAATTGATGGTACAACAGTTCAAGGAGAAGTATTGCTAGATGGTCAAAACTTATATAGTGAAGATGTAGATGTTGTACAATTAAGGAAAAAGGTAGGTATGGTTTTTCAGCATCCTAATCCTTTTCCCAAATCGATCTTTGATAATGTAGCCTATGGACCTCGCATTCATGGTTTAAAAGATAAAAATAAATTAGATCAACTGGTCGAAGATAGTTTGAAAGGAGCTGCTCTTTGGGATGAGGTTAAAGACAGATTAGACCAACCAGCCCTTGATTTATCCGGTGGTCAGCAGCAAAGATTATGTATTGCCAGAGCTTTAGCTGTAAAACCGGAAGTATTACTGATGGATGAACCAGCTTCTGCCTTAGATCCAGTTGCTACTGCAAAAATTGAAGAATTAATGGCAGAATTAGAAAAAGATTATACAATAGTTATTGTTACCCACAGCATGCAGCAGGCAGCCCGTGTATCAGATGAAACTGGATTTTTCCTGATGGGTGAATTGATTGAATACGGCGATACCGGTAAGATTTTTGAAAATCCTGATGATCAAAGAACTGAAGACTATATTACGGGCCGTTTCGGTTAATAAGGGAAGGTGAGATAAAATGTTAAGAAAAGGTCTTGATGAAAACATAGAAAAGTTAAAAAACGAAATGCTTTTAATGGGAAGCCAGGTAGAAGAAGCCATTGAAAAAAGTATAAGAGCCTTAAAAGAACAGGATATAGAGTTAGCAGAAGAGGTTGTTGCTGAAGATGACCAGATTGATGAGTATGAATTAGAGTTAGAAGAAATGTGTACAAGATTAATTGCTACTCAGCAGCCGGTGGCTAAAGACTTAAGGACTATTATTGTAATTTCTAAGTTAGCTACTGATTTGGAGAGAATTGGTGATCACGCTTCTAACATAGGTAATATGGTTATCAAAATAGGTGATGAACCTTTAATTAAACCATTAATTGATATTCCAAGGATGACTGATATTGTTACAAGCAGATTGAAAAAGAGTCTGGAAGCTTTTGTCAACCTTGATGTAGAATTGGCTCATAAAATTGCTAAACAAGATGAAGAAGTAGATGTGTTGGATGAACAAATATTACGAGAACTTCTCACTTTTATGATAGAAGATCCTAAAACAATCAGACAGGCGATGTCATTAATTTTTATCAGTAGATTTTTAGAAAGAATCGGAGACCATGCTACAAATATTTGTGAAAGAGTCATATATATGGCTACTGGTGACTGGGATGTATCTTATTAAGAATAGTTAATCCTTTTTGAAGGGAAATAGATAAGATGGCAAATAAGATTTTAATAGTTGATGATGAAAAAAACATTAGGGATCTTGTAAAATACAATTTAGAAGAAGCGGGTTATGAAATTTTTGAAGCAGCTGATGGAAAAACTGCATTAGAAAAATTAGATAAAAACATAGACCTTGTTATACTTGATTTGATGTTACCTGTTTTAAATGGCTTAGAAGTATGTAAAAGAATCAGAAACAACAATCAATTGCATAATATAGCTATTATAATGTTAACGGCAAAAGATGAAGAATTAGACCGTGTCTTAGGTTTAGAAATAGGTGCTGATGATTATATAACAAAGCCTTTTAGTGTAAGAGAGCTGCGAGCAAGGATCAAAGCTGTTTTAAGGAGAACGAAAAAAAGTTTTACAGAAAGCAAAAATGAACAAAATGATTTAAATAAATATAATCTGGGAGAATTAGTGTTAGATACTCAATCTTATGAGGTTAAACAAAGTGGTAAGGTTTTGAATTTAACACCAAAAGAGTTTGAACTTTTAAGATTTATGGTATCCAATGTTAATAAAGTGCTCACAAGAGAGATTCTTTTAGAAAAAATCTGGGGATATCAATATAGTGGTGATACGAGAACGGTAGATGTACATATTCGCAGATTACGTAAGAAAATTGGGCAAGAACATATAAAGACAATTAGAGGCCTTGGTTACAAGTTGGTAAATGTGCATCAATAAGAGTAAATGATATCATAGCATTAAAATTAATACTCCTTTTAACAATATATTAACTTATTTGTAAACTTTCATTCATTTAGTTGTAACACTCACCTGTTATTATATTATTGAAGACGACAAAATGAATATAATATTTTAAGGAGGAATTAATTAATGAGAAAGAATTTACTTATCCTGTTATCAGCTTTATTGGTTATGACTTTATTTACTGGTGTAGTTGGGGCTCAGAATAATTTGACTATTCAAGGTTCTTCAACCGTTTTACCGATAGCTCAAAGAGTCGCTGAGGTTTATATGCAAAATAATGAAGATGTAAACATCTCAGTTCGAGGTGGTGGATCTGGTAATGGTATAGCTGCTTTAATTGATGGAACTACTGATATTGCCGATGCTTCTCGATTTATTAAACAAACTGAGGTTGAAAATGCAGTAGAAAATGGTTTTTATCCTGTACCACATCGTGTTGCCATGGATGGTATTGCAGTCATAATTCATCCCTCTAATCCAGTGGAATCACTTACTTTAGATGAGCTAAAACAAATTTATACAGGTAAAATTACAAATTGGAGTGAATTAGGTGGCGATGATGAAGAAATAGTTGTAGTATCTCGTGACTCCAGTTCAGGTACTTTTGAAGTGTTTGGAGAAATTGCAATGCAGGGTGAAAGACTTACTCCGAATGCCTTGTTACAGGCCTCCAATGGTTCTATCTTAAGTGTAGTATCAGATACTGAAGGTGCAATTGGTTATGTAGGATTGGGATATTTAGATGACACTACCAAAGCTGTGAAAGTAAATGGAGTTACTCCTTCTAATGCAACAGTTGCTAGTGGAGAATTTCCAATAGCTAGACCACTCTTTATGTTTACCGATGGTTGGCCAGAAGGTTTAACACTTAGGTTTATTAACTTCGTATTAAGTCAAGAAGGACAAAAAATAATAGAAGAACAAGGTTTTGTTCCTCTGTACTAATCAAAGATATAATCAAACTCTAAACATGCAAGGGGGGATATTATATCCTCCCTTATTTTTAGATATTTTATTGGGGGTGTTTAAATGGATTGGCGAAAAAAGGAAAAAATAATTAAATACATATTATTATTTTTTGCCTTATCATCCATTATATTTTTAACAGGTATTGTAATAGTATTATTTAGAGAAGGTTTACCTATTTTTCAAAAAGTAGGTGTTTTTGACTTTATTTTTGGTCAAGATTGGTATCCCACCTATGATCCGGCTTCTTTTGGTATTTTACCTTTATTATCAGCATCACTTTTAGTAACATTTGGATCTATGATTTTAGCGGTTCCGATTGGACTTGCCTCTTCTATCTATATTTCATATATATTACCGAAAAAGTTAAAGAATTTTGTGAAACCAGCTATTGAACTTTTAGCTGGCATTCCATCTGTTATTTATGGTTTATTTGGGATGAAGATTTTAGGTCCATTTATTAAAGATTTGTTTGGATTGCCAACAGGTTTAACTGCTTTAACTGCTTCTATTATGCTTGGCATTATGGCATTACCTACGATTGTGAGTTTATCAGAAGATGCCATTACTTCTATACCTAAAAGATATAGAGATGCATCCTTAGCATTAGGTGGTACTAGATGGGAAACAATAAGCAGAGTTATTTTACCAACTGCAAGTTCGGGCATAGTTACTGCAGTAATTTTAGGTATGGGACGTGCTATTGGAGAGACCATGACAGTACTCATGGTAGCTGGCGGAGCAGCCGCAATGCCTTCTAGCTTTTTAAAACCTGTTCGTCCCATGACAGCTACGATAGCAGCTGAGATGGGAGAAGCTCCTGTAGGTAGTGAACATTATCAGGCATTATTCGGAATTGCCATTATATTATTTATTATAACCTTAACTTTTAATGTGATCGCTGACCTGGCAAGTCGCAGGTTTAAAAAGAAGGTGAGTGGACAGTGAGAAATACTGATATTAATCTTGAAAGCAGACATAAAAAACAAAAATTTATCTTTGCTCTTTTAGGCTTAACTCTTCTTTTAGTGTTATTTATCTTAGGTCTTATTATCTATTTTG
>CAZXRH010000045.1:0-16016 GCA_964642575.1 uncultured Halanaerobiales bacterium | reverse complement strand
AGATAGGCGGCCAATGCAACTTTAATCAGGTCGCCTATTATAAATGGAGTTACCCCCATTGTTAGTGCTTTGATAAAGTCGACCTGAACAACATACATTAATCTAACTGTACCTAATAGATAAATAACTACTAATCCAAGCAGCATATATATAACCTTTGAAAAGTACTTATCTTTACTCATACCTGCAATATAACCAGCTGCCATAAAACCGAGAACATAGCCACCGGTTGGACCAAATAAAATACCGATCCCACCAGCTCCTCCCGCAAATACAGGCAGACCGATTGCTCCAATTAATATATATATTAACTGAGAGAAAAACCCATATTTTTTACCTAAAAGTCCTCCAGCCATAAAAGTAAAAAACATCTGTAAGGTTATAGGCACCGGGCTGATTGGTAACGGAATGTAGATATAAGCTCCAATCGCAGTTAAAGCTGCAAATAATCCTGTTAGAATTAAATATTTTGTCTTAAAAGTATTTTCCATATTATAGTCACTCCTTTAAAATTTAAGCCTTCATTATTATAACAATAATAATATTTGAATGCAATATTTTTATTTTAGGAAGGATATTTAATCTTCACAATGAAGTAATATAAATGGATGTATAAAGTTTTGGAGGTGATGGTAAATCTCTAATTCTACCTAAGGGGGTAAATAATGAAAGGAAAAATGCACGCCGTTGTAAAAGAAAAACCAGAGTATGGAGCGGTGTATAAGGAAGTAGACATACCAGACATAGGAGAAGAGCAGGTTTTAATAAAAGTAGAGAGTACCTCAATATGTGGTACAGACCATCATATATATATTTGGAACAAATGGGCCCAGGAAAACATAAATCCTCCCCAGATTATGGGTCATGAAGTAGCCGGGGAAGTAGTTGAAGTAGGTTCCAGAGTTAAAAAGGTTGAAAAGGGAGATTTTGTTTCAAGTGAAACACATATTCCCTGTGGACATTGTTATCAATGTCAAACTGGACAACAGCATATTTGTCAGAACATGAAAATTTTTGGAGTTCATCAGGACGGAGTATTTGCAGAATATGCAGTTTTAGAAGAAGTGGACATTTGGAAAAATGATTCCAGTATACCGAAAGACTATGCTTCGATTCAAGAACCACTTGGCAATGCTATCGATACAATTTTACCTGGTAATGTAGCGGGTAAAGATGTTTTAATTACTGGAGCTGGACCAGTTGGACTTATTTCGATTGCAGTGGCTAAAACATTTGGTGCAGCTAATATTTTGGTTAGTGAACCTAATGAATACCGCAGAAATCTATCTTTAGAGATGGGAGCAGACCATGTGATTAATCCCATGGAGACCGACTTACTTCAGGCGGTAGATGAGATATTTGGAAAAAAAGGTGTTGACTTTACTGCAGAAATGTCCGGTCATCCTCAGGCAATAGAAGATGGTATTAAAGCTGTAACCGGTGGAGGCATTGTCTCATTATTAGGTTTACCAGATGATAAAGTAGAGCTTGATTTAACCAAAGATATAATTTTTAAAAACATTAAAGTGGTTGGTGTAACGGGACGGAAAATGTTTAGTACCTGGCATATTGCCAGTAATTTACTCAAGGGAGAAAGAATAGATCTTTCCCCTGTAATAACCCATAAATTACCACTAGAAGATTTTGAAAAAGGTATGCAGCTTATGGAAGAAGGTAACTGTGGTAAGATAATCTTAAAACCTTAGGGGGTTTTAACAGATGAATAAAGATTTTCAAGAATTTATGGACAATGAATTAGAAAAGTTAAAAGAAGAAGGACTATATAATACAATAAGGACCTTAGAAGGACCGCAAGGAGCCTGGGTTGAGATGGAAGGTAAAGAAGTTTTAAACTTTAGTTCTAATAACTATCTGGGCTTAGCTAACCATCCCGAAACAGTTCAGGCTGCTAAAAAAGCACTTGTAAACTATGGAATTGGGCCAGGTGCAGTAAGAACTATCGCAGGTACCATGGAACTGCATGAAGAACTTGAAAAAAAATTAGCTGAGTTTAAGAAAGTAGAAGCAGCTTTAACCTTCCAGTCCGGTTATAATTCAAACTTGTCTGTAATTCCAGCTATTGTAGGAAAAGGTGATGTCATATATAGTGATGAATTAAACCATGCCAGTATTATAGATGCCTGTAGATTATCAGGAGCTGAAATTAAAGTATATAAACATGCAGACATGAACTCTTTAGAAGAAATCTTAAAAGAAGATAGGGAAGGTAAAGGATTAATCGTTACCGATGGTGTCTTTAGTATGGATGGCGATGTTGCAAAACTACCAGAAATAGTTGAGTTAGCAAAAAAATATAATGCGATTACAATGGTTGATGATGCTCATGGCGAAGGTGTCTTAGGTACCCATGGCCGTGGTATTGTAGATCACTTTAATCTTCATAATGAAGTAGATATTGAAATTGGAACATTTTCAAAAGCAATTGGAACTGTCGGTGGTTGTGCAGCAGGTAGTGCCAAAATGGTGGAATACTTAAAGCAAAAAGCAAGACCATTTTTATTTAGTTCAGCTGTAACTCCACCTGATGTGGCTGCTACAATCAAATCGATAGAAATTTTAGAAGAAGATGATTCCCTGGTTAAGAAATTATGGGATAATGGAGATTACTTTAAAGAGAACATGAAGGATAATGGATTTGATGTAGGCAACAGTCAGACCCCGATTACACCAGTAATGCTTGGGGAAGCAAAAGTTGCATCTGAATTTTCAAAAAGATTATTTGAAGAAAGTGTATTTGCTCAGTCTATTGGTTTTCCAACCGTTCCGAAAGGTAAAGCTAGAATTAGAGTTATGATTTCTGCTACTCACAGTCGGGATGACTTGGACTTTGCTTTAGATAAGTTTAAAAAGGTAGGCAAAGAGCTTAATATTATAGAATAAGGATAGAATTTAAATATCAAAATATATATGTAAATAAATTGTTAAAACATTCAGCACAGGAATTCTTTCTCCTGTGCTTAATTTTTTTTGGAGAGGAAAAAAAATGAAAAATATCTTAATTATCACTATGGTTTTCATCTTTGTAGTTGTCGTTTCACAAACTATTTGGGCACATAAACCGGTCAATGTTAATTATCCAGCCACGAGAGAAGATCCAATTATTGTAAATGATCACCAAATTTCCTGGGCTGCTTATACTGAACTGAGTACAATTAATGAAGTGGATTATTATAGGCTTGAGGTTAATGAAGGGGAAGAAATATATGCAAATCTTTTAATTCCCAAAATTGAAAGGTTAAAAGATTATGATCCAACCATAGCTTTAATAGGGCCAGGTTTGCCTAAAGATTATGAAGTAAATAACATTCAGCTTCAAGTTAAGGATGATGAAGGAGTAATTGTAAAAAGATATGGAAGTGACTCTTTAGAAGAGTTTTATGAGCCATTTACAATGACCCGTTATTATGTAAAACAAACCCTTATAACCAAAGCTCCTGTGACAGGTAGCTATCACTTAACAGTATTTAATGAGGATAATCAAAAGGGTAAATATGTGTTTGCTATTGGCCGTAAAGAAGTGTGGAGACCTGCTGAAATTGCTAAACTTCCCAAAACCTGGTGGGATGTTAGAATATTTATGGAAAAAGAAAAATCAACCTATGCCATAACATTAGGAATTGGAGTGTTAGGACTATATCTTTTAAGTACTCTATTTTAAAACCTCTCAATAAGTGATGAAAACTGTTTCTGTAATTGATATAATAAGGGCAAGTTATTAAGCTGAAAGTAAGCTTTTAAACCGAAAGGAGCAAATATATGTCCCGCAAAGAGCTTAAAAGAAAAGTTTCTGCCAAAATAGAAGAAAACAGGGCCGAAATAATTAAGATAGTCAAAGAAATATATAAGAATCCAGAAACCGGCTATAAAGAAAAGAAATCAGCCGAGATAGTAAAGGATGCCTTTCGCGATCTTAATCTTGATGTAGAAGAAGATATTGCTCTAACAGGAGTGAAAGCAACTGCTAAAAGTAAGTCTGTTTTTCCTAATATAGCAGTATTGGGAGAATTAGATGCTGTTATTTTGCGTGAACATCCTGATGCTGACTTAACAACAGGAGCTGTGCATGCTTGTGGACATAATAATCAAATAGGAATTATGTTAGGGGTAGCCTATGGAGTTATAAAATCGAAACTTTTAGAAGAATTAAGTGGAGTTATTAACTTTATGGCAGTACCAGCAGAGGAATTTATCGAACTTGAATATAGAGATGATTTAATTACAAAGGGAAAACTTAACTATATTGGAGGCAAACAGGAATTAATAAAAAG
Source organism: uncultured Halanaerobiales bacterium (assembly GCA_964642575.1). Classification (GTDB taxonomy): domain Bacteria; phylum Bacillota; class Halanaerobiia; order Halanaerobiales; family M55B127; genus M55B127. The sequence goes on along the minus strand of CAZXRH010000045.1, from coordinate 11,727 downwards.
AGGTTACTTTGATGAAATTGATTTGGCTATGTTGGTCCATTCTTATGATGTAGGAGAAATGAAAGATGTGATTGTTGGACCAAGTGGTAGTGGCTTTATTGGGAAAAGGATTAGTTTTAAAGGCCAAAGTTCTCATGCCGGTGATGCGCCCGAAAAAGGAGTTAATGCCTTAAATGCGGCCGTTTTAGCCATTAATAATATTAATGCTCAACGGGAAACCTTTAAAGATGCGGATAAGATAAGAGTCCATCCGATCATAACCAAAGGCGGGGATGTGGTAAATATTGTACCTGGAGAAGTTAAAATGGAAAGCTATGTCAGAGGAAAAACAGTTGAAGCTATTTTTAATGCTAACCAAAAAGTAAATAGAGCTATCCAGGCTGGTGCAGATGCGGTTGGAGCAGAGGTCGAAATCAAGGATATTCCCGGGTATTTACCTCTTAATAATTATCCGACGTTACTTAAAATTTTCGAAAAAAATCTTGAAGGTATAGTACCTAAGGAGAGAGTAATTAAAGAAAAATCTTTTGCAGGTTCTTTTGATATGGGGGACCTATCCCATATCATGCCCACCCTACATCCTTTTTTCTCAGGTGTGAAGGGTAGCCTTCATTCCAAAAACTTTCAAACTGTTGACTATGACCAAGCTGTAATAAAGCCGGCTAAAGTCGTAGCGAAAACGATTATTGATATTTTGATAGATAAAAACACTATTTTTGAAAAGCTCAAAACACCTCCCTATACAAAAGAAAAGTATCTTGATATATTAAGCAATATGAAGTCCTCTTAATCAATTGTATTTATCAATTTCAGGTGTTATAATAGTGGTGATATTGATTAGATTTTGGTGGTGTTTAAATGAAGGAAATCAGTTTATCAGCCCATGGGAAAATCAATTTATTTTTAGATATTAAAGGACTTAGAAAAGATGGCTTTCATGAGCTTGCAATGGTTATGCAGTCCATAAAACTACATGATAATATAACTATTTCTTCCAAAGCAAGTGGTATTCAAATTGGAACAAATAGTAGTGAAATCCCAACTGATCAAGATAATTTAGCTTATCAAGCTGCCCAGTTGATGATAAAAAAGGCTGATCTTAAGCAGGGAGTCAATATATATATTGAAAAAAACATTCCGGTTGCTGCCGGTCTGGCTGGGGGAAGTACAGATGCTGCTGCTGTGATTAAAGGCATGAATCAGCTATTTGATCTAAATTATGATTATGGAATGCTACATAGTCTGGCCGCCCAAATTGGCAGTGATGTTCCTTTTTGTCTCAAAGGAGGAACAGCTTATGCAGCCGGCCGAGGTGAAGAACTAACTCAACTCACTGATTTAAAAAAATACTTGGTGTTATTAGTAAAACCACCGGTCATGGTTAGTACCAAAAAGGCATATGATCTTTATGATAAACGAGATATTAAAACAGATATACCTGTTCAGAAATTATTAAAGATTATTAAAAATAAAAAAGACTTAAAAATTGAAGACGGCTGGGCTAATATATTAGAACCTGTTAGTAAAGAATTAGTAGAAGATATCCAGATAATAAAAAACAAATTACGAGATAAAGGTCTGGATTTCACAATGATGACAGGGAGTGGCCCAACTGTTTTTGCGTTAATTAAGCAAGATAAGATAGGATTAGCCCAAAATATAATTGAAAATTGGGATAGAAGAAATGATTTTATTACTTTAACAGAAACCTATAAAGAAAATTAAATTATAGATTGGGAATGGGGGATGTTCAAATGAAATTTGATGCGCTCGTGATAGCCGGCGGGAAAAACGAGGGAGCTTTAAAAGATTATTCTGATGTAGAATATGAATCACTCATTGAAATAGCCGGTCAACCTATGGTTAAGCATGTTTTGGATGCTGTAGAAGGTGTAGATAAAATTGAAGATATTGTAATGGTAGGTCCGGAAGAGTTAAATAAAGTGACTGGCAAAAATTACAATATAATAAAACCAGAAGGTACTTTAGTTGATAATATCAAAAGAGGTATTGAGGCTTTAAATGAAGACCATTATATAATTATCTTAACTTCTGATATTCCTTTAGTCACTCCAGCGATTATTAAGGATTTTATAAAAAGCTGTCAACAGGAACAAGAACATGACTTTTTTTATCCCCTAATTTCAAAAGAAAACAACCTTAAAAAATATCCTGAGGTAGAAAGAACTTATGTCCACCTTAAGGAAGGGGTTTATACTGGTGGTAATGTAGTAATGGTAAGCCCCAGTATCATTCAAGGCCCTCTCGATTGGTATGACCAATTACTTTCCTTAAGAAAAAAACCATTTAAAATGAGCCAAATGCTAGGCTGGAAAATTATTATCAAGTTTATATTTCGCCAGCTTACAATTTCTGAACTGGAAGCAAAAATATCCAGTATGATTGGACATAAATGCAAAGCTTTGATTGTTAATTATCCAGAAATTGGTTTTGATGTGGATAAACCGAGTGATTTAAAGATGATGAAAGAAAAATATCTAAAATCTTAACAATTTTGAGTTGATATTTAATTATATATTGTTATAATTAAATACATATAAATATTATAATAAAAGTAAGGAGAAGTGAGTAGGATATGAGCAAAATGACTAAAAGAGATGTTTTAAAGAAGGCTGATGAACTAGATGTGAAATTTGTTAGACTACAGTTTGTCGATATTTTAGGTATTATTAAAAATGTTGCAATTACAATTGACCAACTGGAAGCAGCCCTTAATGGAGAAATTATGTTTGATGGTTCTTCTATTGAAGGATTTACTAGGATTAATGAGTCAGATATGTATTTAATGCCGGACTATGATACTTTTGCAATCTTTCCCTGGCACAAACAAGAGGGAGCTATTGCCCGTTTAATGTGTGATATCTATACTCCAGAGGGTGAACCATTTATTGGTTGTCCTCGTACAACCTTAAAGAAAGTAATCCAGGAAGCGAAGGAAATGGGCTATGAAATGCATTCGGGCCCTGAACCAGAGTTTTTTCTTTTTGAAAAAGATCAAAATGGTAATCCAACCACAATTACAAATGATGATGGTGGATATTTTGACCTTTCACCGGTTGATTTAGGGGAAAAGGCAAGACGTGACATTGTTTTGGCCTTAGAAGAGATGAACTTCGATGTAGAAGCATCCCACCACGAAGTTGCCCCAGGACAGCATGAAATTGACTTTAAGTATACCCCGGTTTTGCAAACTGCCGATAATATTGCTACTTTCAAGTTTGTAACTAAAAGAATAGCTATGGACCATAACTTACATGCGACCTTTATGCCGAAACCGATTTTTGGTGAAAACGGTTCGGGGATGCATGTTCACCAGTCACTATTTAAAGATGGCGAAAATGCATTTTATGATCCAGAGGATGAATTAGAGTTAAGTGATATTGCTTACCATTATATTGGTGGGTTATTAAAACATGCGAAAGCTTTTACAGCGATAACTAATCCGATTATTAATTCTTATAAAAGGTTATTACCTGGTTATGAAGCACCGGTATATATCACCTGGTCTACTCAAAACAGAAGTGCTTTAGTTAGAGTTCCATCAGCTCGTAAGGACAGTACTAGGTTAGAACTTAGAAGTCCTGATCCAGCTGCAAATCCTTATCTGGCAATGGCGGTAACTTTAAAAGCCGGTTTAGAAGGAATTAAAAACAAAATTGATCCTGGTGAACAGACTACAGATAATATTTTTGATATGGATTCTATTGAACGACAAAAAAGAGGAATTGAAAGTCTTCCCGGAGATATCATGAAGGCTGTTGAATTTTTAAATAATGACGATGTGATTAAAGATACTTTAGGTCAGCATATTTATGAACATTTTGTAGTAGCAAAAGAAGTGGAGTGGCATGAGTACAGCACAAAAGTTCATGATTGGGAATTAGACCAATACTTAATGAAATATTAATTATATGGAGGTTTTAAAATGAGAGGGGATATTAAAAATCAAATAAGAAATTTATCTTTCAATAATTTATCTACCCGCCTCATATCATTTTTGGCTATGTTTACTGCTTTTGTTGCTGTTGGTACTTACCTACATATTCCAGGACCCAGTTCTTCTTACTTTAATTTAGGTGAAGTTGCCATCTATATAGTCGCTTTGATTTTTGGTAGTAAGGCTGGTGGAATTTCAGGAGCCTTAGGCTCTGCTTTAATGGATATCTTTTTAGGATACTCACTATGGGCACCTTTTACCTTTATTATTAAAGGATTAGAAGGGTTTTTAGTAGGTAAATTTGCTAAAGAAGGAGATTTAAAAAGTAATATTATTGCCATAATTATTGGTGGTAACATTATGGTTATTGGTTATGCTATTACAAAGGGCTTTTTAATTAGTTGGCCGGCTGTTATTCCAGAAATTGGGATTGACTATGCTCAAATGATTATTGGAGGTCTTGTTGCACTCCCATTATCAAGGCAGATAAACAACTTGCTTTCTTGACAAAATATAGTGATTCTGTTATACTTCTATCGGTTAATCATGGGACTTTAAATTAGATTTGAGGTATTTTTTTTATGACACCCTATGTTAGTGATAAAGATTTATATAGATTTAAACTCGCTTTAATTTTAGGAAATGGAAATCGCCTACGCAAATTACTGCGTAAGTTTCCAACTGAAAAGAAGTTTAAAAGAGCCAATTCAGTCGAGATAGCTGAAACAATTGGCATTAATGACTTACAGTCAGAGGTTATTGGTCAACTGGCAAATATTGATGAAGTTTTTAATGAAATGGTTACCTTTCGCCCTGATGAACGTTGGAGTAAAAAACCACATGCCACAAAGATGATGGGGATTGATACCGAATACTTAAAAAGCGAGTTGGATTGTATTCAATACACAGTAATGGATGACTTTGAAATCATCGACAATGGGTTTATCTTTACTAACGATGACTTAGCACCTTCTGTCAGTATCAAAGAAGGAATCGATTTTTTGAGATCGGTCATCAACAAGCATAATCCAGAACTGATTGTTGGACACAATTTTAATTCTGACATCAGTATTTTGGAAAATGCTTATATGAGAGATATCCCCGAACTATATTATTATGATGATACGATGAATTTAATGCAGTGGAGTAACTTATCCAATATTATGGGTAGTTCTGGCTTGAATAAAGTAGTAACCAATCTATTCAACCTTGATGTGGTTGATTTATTTGCTGCTTATGATAATTTAAGTCTTCTGATGGAATATGGAATTAAGGATACCATCTATCCCATATTAATAAGACACGTTGTTGTTAATAACGAAATGCCTAATCTAGATATTGATTTTGAAATAAATAATGTAATCAAAGACGAAAACAGAGGTCTTTTGAAAAGCACCTCGATTAATTTGTAAGGGGGAGCAAAGATGTCGGATTTGCTGACTATTGTTTTAGCTGCTGGTAAAGGGACAAGAATGAAATCAGATAAAAATAAGGTATTACATAAAATTGCCGGTAAAGAAATGGTAAATCATGTTATGGATACTGCTGCCCAAATTTCTTCTTCAGTGGTCTGTATTGTTGGTCATCAGGCTGAAGATGTCAAAAAAGCGGTTAAGGCTGATAATGTAGAGTTTAAATTACAAGCTGAACAACTGGGTACTGGACATGCTGTAATGCAGGCAACTGAAAATATAAAAAAACATCAAGGTCATGTTTTAATCCTTTATGCTGATATTCCTTTAATTAAAAAATCTACTATTAATAATATGATTGATTTTCATGATAGTAACTCAGCAGATTTAACAATAATGACTACCCTCTTAAAAAATCCAACAGGATATGGTAGAATAATAAAAAATGAGGCATCTGAAATCATTAAGATTGTAGAAGAAGATGATGCCACTGCGAAAGAAAAGATGATAAATGAAATTAATAGTGGTATAATGTGTATTGACAGTCAAAGTTTGAATAATGCTCTTGCTAGTTTAGATAATGATAATGCTCAAAATGAATATTATTTAACTGATATTGTAGACTATCTAAAGGATCAGCAAGGTAAAATTCTTCCCTTTCAAATAGAGGATACAGAAGAAATTACAGGTGTTAATGATAGAATTAATTTATCAAAAGCTGAGCATATATTAAGAGAAAGAATTAATAATAAACATATGAGCAATGGAGTAACAATTATCGATCCAACTACTACTTATATAGATGAAAATGTAGAGATAGGATCAGATACTACTATATATCCCTTTACATATATAGAAGGCAATACAAAAATAGGGCGTCATAATACAATAAAACCACATAATCATATTATTGATTGTACTATTGGAGATAATAATCAGATTAAGAATAGTAATGTATTAAAAAGTAGTGAGATTAAAAATGATTGTCAGATAGGACCTTTTGCTCACATTAGACCGGGCTGTATTATTGCAGATGGTGTAAAAGTGGGCGATTATGTAGAACTTAAAAAAGCTCAAATAGGTAAAGAAACCAAAGTTCCGCACCTCGCATATGTAGGAAATGCCGAAATTGGTACAGGAACAAATGTGGGTGCAGGTACAATTTTTGCAAATTATGACGGAGAAAACAAACACAAGACTATTGTAGGAAATTCAGTATTTATCGGCAGTAACTCTACCCTGGTAGCCCCTTTAAAAATTATGGACCGAGGGAAAACAGGTGCCGGTGCTGTAGTTACAAAAGACGTTATGGAAGACACTACTGTAATTGGAGTTCCTGCCCGTGAATATATGAAAAACAAAGAGGATTAGAGGGGGATAATATGTCGACTTATAGTGATAAGTTAAAAATATTTGCTGGAAATTCCCATCCAGCCTTAGCTGAGGATATCTGTGAGTATTTAGGTACCGAGCTTTTAGATGCCCGTACTAAAAGATTTGCAGATGGTGAGGTTAGTGTTGAGATTAATGAAACCGTAAGAGGTGCAGATGTTTTTATTATCCAACCAACAAGCCCACCTGTTAATGAAAATATTATGGAACTTTTAGTAATTGTAGATGCTTTGAGAAGAGCTTCTGCAAGAAGGATAACTGCAGTTGTTCCTTATTATGGTTATGCCAGACAGGATAGGAAGGCAAAACCTAGGGATCCAATTACTGCAAAATTAATAGCTAATATTTTAACTGCTGCGGGAGCAAGAAGATTACTTTCAATTGACTTACATGCCCCACAAATTCAGGGCTTTTTTGATATCCCGGTAGATAATCTTTATGCTGCTCCGTTAATGATCGATTATTTCAGGAAAAAGGAGTTAGAAAATCTGACAGCAGTTGCTCCTGATGTAGGCTCAGTTAAAAGAGTTAGATCTATTGCTGAAACTTTGAATATTCCGATGTCTATTATTGACAAAAGAAGACCTAAACCCAATGTAGCAGAAGTGATGCATGTTGTTGGACAATCTAATATCAAGGATTCAAATGTTATTTTATTTGATGATATTATTGATACCGGTGGAACTATAACACAGGCTGCTAATGCCCTGAAAGAAAATGGTGCTAAAAAAGTATTTGCCTGTGCCAGTCACGGATTATTCTCAGGACCTGCTATTGAGCGTATGAAAAAATCAAGTATTGATGAAGTTATTGTTACAGATTCAATCCCCCAAAAAAATAGTGAGGGTTTAGAAAACTTAACTGTACTTTCTTTGGCTCCTCTAGTAGGAGAAGCTATTGATAGAATTTTTAAAGATTTATCTGTAAGTGTATTATTTTAATATTATTAAGGAGTGAATTATGTCATGCACAGATACAGTATTGATGTAGAAAAAAGAGAAAAAACTGGTAAAGGAGTTGCTCGTAAACTTAGAAAAGAAGGTTTAATTCCTGGTGTTGTTTATGGTAGAAATAGAGAACCTCAGGCATTAACAGTTGATCCTGATGACTTAAAAGGCAAACTTTATAGTAATGCTATTATTGATTTGAGTATTGATGGTGAAGAAGAAACAGTAATGATTAAAGATTTTCAAAAAGATGTAATAAAAGAAGATATTATTCATGTTGATTTTCAACATATTGCTATGGATGAAACAATCAGTATTACTGTTCCTATTAAATTAGTTGGAGATGCACCTGGTGTTAGAGAAGGTGGCGTACTACAACAACTAATGAGAGAAGTTGATATTGAAGTACTACCAACTGACATTCCAGATGAAGTTGAATTGGATATCAATGAATTAACCCTTAGTGATTCTTTAGAAGTATCCGATTTAGAAGTTCCTGAAGAAGTTACTATTCTTAATTCTCCTGAAGATGTAATCGTGACAATTGTTGCACCTTCCGAAGAAATAGAAGAAGAAGAGGAAGAAGAACTCGAAGAAGAATTCATCGAACCAGAAGTTATCGGTGAAGAAGAGGAAGAAGAAGGAGAAGAGGGCGAAGAAGAAAGCATTGAAGACAAAGATTATTATACTGAGTAAAAATATGAAATTAAAGACGTAATCCTATTACAGGATTGCGTCTTAACTTTCTTAATAAGTCGGCTGGAGGTTATGAACTTGAAATTAATAGTAGGATTAGGTAATCCCGGCACAAAGTATGCTGAAACCCGTCATAATGTTGGGTTTATGGCTATTAAACAGTTGGCTGATGAATTCGGTATAATTAATGTTGATAAAGACTGTGAATCATTGGTTGCAGACGGTTATATTAATGATGAAAAAGTTATCTTGGCACAGCCCTTAACCTATATGAATAAAAGTGGCCGGGCCGTAGCTAAGTTAGTTGATAAATATCAGGTTCCCTTAAAAGATCTAATAGTTATCTATGATGATTTAGATTTACCTGCTGGCAAGATAAGAGTAAAAGGCAGTGGGGGTAGTGGGGGACATAAAGGCATTAGATCTGTTATCGAGTATATGGATTCAAATCATATTACCAGGATTAGAATCGGAATTGGCCGACCAATTGAAATGGATGTAACCGAATATGTTTTACAGGAGTTTAACAAAGATCAACAAAAACGAATTGATCAGGCCTTAAAAAAAGTTGATGAGATCATTTTAGAATTATTAAAAAATGATATTGATAGTGCAATGAATAAGTTTAACTAAAGGGCCCGTACCTTAAGTAGGGGTCATTTTGGTATTTAAATTAAAAATTTTAGGTGAATTTATGCTAAATACAGAAAACATATATCAGAACAATAAAATTAAAAACTTAATAGAACTTACTAAAACCAAGGACAAAGTTAAAGTGGTGGGCCCTGAAGAGGCCTGTTTTTCTTTTATGATTTCCAATATTATACAAAAATTAAATAAAAAGGTATTGATAATTACCCATGATAATAGCCGGATTGAAACTATATATGAAGATATGATCCGAGTTATTGATAAAGAAAGAGTAAGTATCTTTCCCGAAATAGAAGCTCTACCCCATGAAAAAATCAATCCCGATTATAATATTTTAAAAGAAAGAATCTCTGTCCTAAATGAAATGCAGTTTGCTAACCATGAAAATGTTGTTATAACCAGTGGAACTTCTATTTTGAGAAAGTTAATGCCAAAAAAATACTTTCGAAAAAAAAGTATTGATATCAATATAGATAGTGAAATCAATTTAAATGAAATAAGTACTAGGTTAGTACAGCTTGGTTATGAAAGAGAAAAAATGGTGGAAGAACCTGGTCAGTTTTCTATTAGAGGTGGAATATTAGATATATATACTTTAGTATATGATAATCCAGTTCGCATAGAACTTTTTGGTGATGAAGTTGATTCGATTCGTTTTTTTAATGTCGAAAGCCAAAGGTCTGTTGAAAATATTGATGATATTACAATAACTCCTGTCAATGAAATAGTCTTTGATAAAAAACAGATTGAAAAGTTTTTACCCAAGATCAAACGCGACTATAAAAAACAAATTCAAAGATTAGAAGAAACTGACAGTCAAAATGAAGCCGATTATTTAAAACAATTAAGTGGAGAAAATTTAGATAAGCTAAGTGAATTTCATTATTTTGAAGGATATGAACAGTTTTTACCGTATTTTTATGAGGGTAATTTAAGTACCATATTTGATTATATGGATGATGATTTTTATGTAATCTATGATAATAGTGAACGGGTCTGGCAGAGAATTAAATCTTACCACCGTGATTTAGAAGAGACCATGATGTCTCTTTTAGAACAGGGCAATATTTTACCCACCTATTCAAAGATCTTTTTAACTGAAGAGGATTACTTAAGTTATGACCAGAAGATGGAAGGACTTTATTTTACAGATGAAATAAAAGAGAGTCCTTTAAATAAAATAGAGGATAAGATCAGTTTTGAGACTGCTGGGGTTGAGTCTTTTAATGGTCAGTTTGAACTTTTAAAAGATAGATTAAAAGAATTAGAGCAAAATAATTATACGGTTTCACTTACCTTAAATACTGAATCTAAAGCTAAAAAATTAAATGATTATCTTAGAGAAAATGATATCAAAAGTATCTATTCTAATAATTTACATCCGAATCGGATTAATATCACTGATGAAAGTTTATCCTCAGGATTTATTTTACAAGATTTAAAATTGGCGGTCTATTCTGAACGAGAGATTATTGGAAAAAAACAGCAGCGGAAAAGAAAAATTTCTGATTTTGAGGAAGGAGTTCGTATTTCCTCGGTCAATGAACTATCTAAGGGCGACTATGTAGTTCATGAAAATCATGGTATTGGTAAGTATCTTGGGGTTAAAACGCTGGAAGTGCAGAATAAACATCAGGACTATTTGATGATTAAATATAAAGATACTGATAAACTCTATGTACCGACAGAAAAAATTGACCTTGTTCAAAAATACATTGGTGCTGATACTCAACCACCTAAACTATATAAATTGGGTGGTAACGAATGGCAGAAAGTTAAACAAAGAGTTCAAAATTCTGTTAAAAAAATGGCAATAGGACTTTTAGAACTTTATGCTGAACGGGAAATGACAGAGGGATATGACTTTTCAGAGGATACGAAGTGGCAAAAAGACTTTGAAAATGATTTTCCACATGAATTGACACCTGATCAGTTTAAAGCAATTGAAGATATTAAAGAAGATATGGAATCAGATACCCCTATGGATCGTCTGTTATGTGGGGATGTTGGTTATGGTAAAACAGAGGTGGCAATCAGGGCAGCTTTCAAAGCAGCCATGGATGAAAAGCAAACAGCTGTCTTAGTTCCGACTACAATTTTAGCTCAGCAGCATTATAATACTTTTAAAGACAGAATTGACCAATATCCAGTTAAAGTTGCTATGTTAAGTAGATTTAGAACTCAGGCTGAACAAAAAGAAATTTTGAAAGAATTAGCCAAAGGTAATATTGATATTTTAATTGGGACTCATCGTTTGATTTCTAAAGATGTTAACTTTAATGATTTAGGTCTTCTGGTTGTTGATGAAGAACAGCGTTTTGGTGTTGCTCATAAAGAAAAGCTAAAATCTTTAAAGTCTAATGTAGATGTCTTAACATTAACTGCTACACCTATACCAAGAACTCTTCATATGTCATTAATTGGTGTAAGGGACATGAGTGTGATTGAGACTCCTCCCAAAGACCGTTATCCAATAAGAACTTATATTCGAGAGTTTGATGAGGATTTAATAAAAGATGCGGTAAATAAGGAATTGTCTAGAAATGGTCAGGTATATTTTGTCCACAATAGAGTAGAAGATATAGAAAGAAAAGCAGAGATGATTCATAACTTGGTACCAGAGGCTAGGGTGGCTGTAGCTCACGGTCAGATGAGTGAAAGAAAGTTAGAA
>CAZXRH010000044.1:0-16428 GCA_964642575.1 uncultured Halanaerobiales bacterium | reverse complement strand
ATGGGGGTAACTGACCTCCTCTTAAAAATATAATCTGCTTTTAAATAATGGCAACTTCTCTCTTATAGATATCATCATTCATTTAATCCAAATCAACTGTTAGCTTGTAAAATTATTTATAGGCTTTTCCATAATCTTAATTAATTATTAATATGTATACCTCAAATAACATTGATCAATATATAAAAACTACACTGGATTACATTATGTATATTCGCCAAAGATATCATCTGTCATGTGTAAAACCAATCATTTAATTATAGACATATCACTAATTATCAATTTAAACTTTATAACTTATATTATTATCGAATTGAAATATATATCTTTTTACCATTTTCATTAATTAAAATTTTAAGGAAACTGGACTTTTCATTTCTATTAATTAGACTATTTTCAGGTTCAACATAACGACTATCAGCAGCTTGTATGGTTACCAACAATTGATTTGCCTCTTCTACACTTATTTTCCTTTCATCAATCATCTTCAAGATTCTCAAACTTACTTCACTCATAGGGTCTCCTCCTTAATAAGTCTTCGACAATATTAGCAGAACCTATTTGTTCTCTTTCCCGAAGGCAAACTTCCTCTTTGACAATATCATCTCACTTATCCTACATTAACTTCTCCCAACCCCATATCAACTAACTTAACAAAAAACCATTATCCTATCTAACAAACAATTTAACCGATCACGTCATCTGAATTTTTTCTGTTATATACATAATACCACTATCTATCTAAAAATTGATCACCCATTTTTATTAAAACGGGTCATCCTTATTAACTATATCTTAATTTTTTAATAGTCCGATGGAACTATAAAAAATTAACTTGTTATGGTATGCTTTATGCCCAACGCCAAAATTTAACAGTAATTATAAAAGTAAAAACCAACCATGATGAAAGAACTAATAAATTCACAGTTAAAGAAAATTGACCGGGAATCCCTATCATTACCTGTCGTAATAAATCTGCCAGATATGTTAGTGGAATTATCTTAACTACCGGCTGCATAAAACTAGGCATCATATCAACCGGAAAAAATACTCCCGATAAAAATATCATAGGAAGCTGAACTACTTGTGCCAATCCATTACCAGCTTCCATAGTCTTCACAAAACAAATGAGCATATAACCTAGACTTACAAAAGTTAAGGAACCTAGAAATACCACCATAAATGTTTTTATAATACTGCCTTCTAATGAAAAATCAAAAACAGTAACTCCCAGTATTATAATAATTACGGTCTGAACAAAGCCAACTAGAATTCTTAATAGAATTTCACTACTTAATATAGAACTACGTGATAGGGGAGTAATACTCAATCCTCTGATTATTTTTCTTTCCCTCAAACTTAAAAATTGAAGGGCCCCAAAAAGTCCTAACTGCATTAAAGCCATCGCAAGTATGCCTGGTAATATATAATGAAAGCTTATTCCCTGTCCTTCTCCAGTGAAAATTAATCCAAATAAAAATATAAAACAAATTGGTAGAACAAGGGTCCAGAAAAGTCCACCTTTGTCCCTTAATAATTCTTTTGTATTGGCTTTAAACATTGTTATAAATGATTTCATTGTCGAATCTCCTTTCCGGTGAGTTTTATAAATAAATCCTCAAGTGTCGGTTTTCTTAAATTTAAATTTCTTATCGGTTTTCCTGCTTTTTTTGAAAAGGCAAGAAGTCCAGCTATGGTCTGAACTGCATCAACTGTATAAAGAATTATGTTCTCATTTTTATCTAACTTCTGGCCAGTAACACTTTCAAGAGAAGCCAAAGCACCTATCTCTTCTTCAATAAATGATGAATTTTCAAACTCAATCATATCTTCATCAAAATGTTTATCTATTAATTCAACCGGCTTTCCTCTAACTAATACCTGTCCCTGATCAATAATTAAGAGTTGATCACATAATTTTTCTGCTTCTTCCATATAGTGTGTAGTCAAAAAAATAGTTTTACCGAGTTTTTTTAATTTTTTAATTACAGACCAGACTTTTCTGCGAGACTGCGGATCAAGTCCTGTTGTTGGTTCATCTAAGAAAACAATTTCTCCATTACTAATAATAGCCAATGCTACAGCTAATCTATGTTTTTGCCCTCCTGATAATGATTCAACATAATCATCATTTTTTGAGTTAAGTTCGACCATTTCAATTGCTTCATCAATAGAAAAAGGATTATTATAAAAGCTAGCAAATAATGAAACCATCTCTTTTACAGTTAATTTATCAAAAAGAGCAGGAGACTGTAATTGAGCTCCTATTTTCTCCTGTAATTTTTCTTTATCCTTCTCCGGATCAAAACCTAAAATATCAATTTGTCCTCCATCCCGAGAAATTAATCCAATCAAATTTTCTATTGTTGTAGTCTTGCCTGCACCATTAGGTCCTAACAATCCGAAAATAGTCCCACTTTCAACTTCAAAACTTATTCCATCAACCGCTTTTACATCTCCAAAATACTTGTGTAAATTTTCTACTTTAATACATACTTCATTCATGAAGAACACCTCCAATATATTTCCTGTTATATATAAATGATAACATTAACCATAAAAAAAAGGATCACCCTTTCTTACTAAAAACGGGTCATCCTAATGAACTATATTTAAATTTTTATTTATACAACTTATGACTTATCTCTCAAATAAAAGGTATCTTAAGAACTAATTATGATTCAATCAAGCCTTTTTGCATAGCATAAAAGGCAGCTTCAGTTCTGCTAGTTACATTTAACTTCTGAAAAATATGAGATACATGGGTCTTAACAGTATTTTTGCTTATATATAATTTCTCAGCAATTTCGGAATTACCCAATCCCTGACCGATAGACTTTAATACATCTACTTCCCGATCAGTTAAAGGTTCTATTAAATCCGAAAACTCTTCTTGTGTATCATTTTCTGTTCCCTTCATATTAACTTTATTCAAAAGTGCTTGCTTAACATGCTTACCAAAATATGTTCCACCGGTCTGAACTGCTTTTATTGCGGCAGCTAATTCCTCAGGATTAGCATCTTTAATAAGATATCCTGCTGCTCCCGAATTAAGTAAAGAATATACTTTATCCCAACTGCCATAACTTGTTAAAACCAGCACTTTAATTTTAGGCCACTGTTGACATATTTCCCGGGTTGCTTCTCCTCCACTCATGCCCGGCATCTGCAAATCCATTATTACTACATCAACCTCTTTGTGTTTTTCTTTTAAAAATTCCAGCACTTCTATTCCATCTGAAAGTTCTTCCACTATTTCAATCTGTTCATTTTTTTTAAAATAAAGACATACTCCCTGCCTAAAAAACGGGTGATCATCAACTATTACCACAGATATTTTTTTCAAAAATACTCACTCCTTTGCTTCTCATAAATCTTTATGATAATATTTTTAAATAATATCAAATATTACTCTGATTATAGTATCTTTTTTTTGTGATGATTCAATTTCTAAGGTTCCGTTATTTTGAAAAGCACGCGTTTTCATATTTTCTAAACCATTACCTCTATTATCACTATTTGTAAATCCCTTGCCATTATCAGCAATTGTGAGAAAAACTTTGCCCTTTATTTCTTTTAAAAAGACCCTTACCTGATCTGCTCCACTGTGTTTTTGCACATTGGTTAAAGCTTCCTGAAGTATTCTATAAACTGCTAATTCTTGTTCAGGGGTTAACTCCTTTATATCATCAATATCATGAGTCATCTTAATATTTACTCTTTCAGCAAAAGTTTCACATTGTTTGACCAAAGCCTGACAGATGCCTTTTCCTTCAAGTTGAGATGGCTTCAATTCAGAAACCATGTTTTTTAATTCCTGCAAACTTTCCTCCACTGACTCCTCTAAGTGGTCTACAATATTAATTAAATCAACGGATTCATATTTTTCTTTAATAATTTGTCTCAAAGAATGAACACTATAATTAATACCATGAAGACTCTGAGAAATCGAATCATGAAGTTCCCGCGCTATCCTGTTTCTTTCCCGACTTACAATCAAATCCTTATTGGCCTTTTTTAACTGTTCTTCTTTTTCTGTCACTTCAGTAATATCTGAAATAACACCATCTATATATAATAGTTGGCCTTTATCTGAAAAAATACCCTGACCTTTTTCAAATACATATCTTGTTTGTCCATTAGCATTAATAATACGATAATTTAATAAATACGATTCTTTGCGATCAATATGCTCATTAATTATTTTATCAACTTTACTTCGGTCTGCTTCATGAATTATACTTCTGAAACTCAGTTTTGCATTATCTATAAAATCAGAAGCAGGATAACCGGTTATTTTTTCAATATAATTACTCATATAAACCATAGACCAGTCCTGGTCAGCCTGACAGCGAAAAATCGCATCTGGAATATTGGATACCATAGTATGAAATTGCTTTTCCCTCTCAACTAATTCATCCTTCACTTTGAAATATTTAATGATAACATAGGCAATACCTACAAATACGGGGATCTCAAATACTTGAGTTAATAACCTCAACCAAATAGTTTCTACTAAATTCATATTAAATACCTGGGCTAAGACTAAGGACATTAAAAATACCTGAGATATAATTAAAGTTGTGCCAATCGCAAGAAATAATTTTAATAAATATTTGTTTTTAAATTTAAAATATCTCATTAAAAAACCTGGTAAAAACCCCCTTAAAATTGTAACTAACAATATTTGAGGTATATAAGGGCCCATTGGATGTAATAAATGAGCTGTAATATCAGTTGTTCCTCCAATAAATGCACCCCACAATGGCCCCAGTAAAATACTTGCTATAATAGATGGTAAAGCCACTAAGTTAATACTTATCTCAGGCATATTACCAAGAGAAAAACTAAAAGTATAGACATATTTCGCCATAATCCCTAGGGCAATAAATAACATAATTTTTATTATTTTATCCAGTTTGTTATTCATGATAAATAACCCCTTATAATTATAATCTAATAATTACTTTAATTTGTTTTTTAATTTTATCCTCAGTGCTTCTAGACGTTTTCTCATAGACTACAATAATCATTCAGCATAAACAATTTTAACTATTTATAAGCTAAAAAATTCTAATGATATTTCAGAATACAAAATTATAACTTTTAAAAACAAACTGAATTAAATTCAAATAATATATTATTATAGTTAAACAAAATGTGATGAAATCCTTTAATCAAATAAGGAGTAATTAATAATATCAATATATGAGTTCTTACCACATGACGTTTACATTCTAGGCTTATCAATACTTAACGAAAAACTAATTAAAGTATGCAAGAAACTTTTTACAACTGAATTTCAACAAACCTTGTTTGGTTAAAATTTTATTTAAATATCGCTTGTGAAAAGTTAAAAATAGATTTGTTATTAACAAATCTACATACTCTGACACTTCTAACCCTATAATTTTTTGATGATACAAACTCTTTGAAAGGCACATTTGTCCAACTAATATAGGGCAGTAATGTTTTTTTACTATTTACAAAAATCTTTTATTATTCTTTCTTCAGTTTGCTAGCTCATGTTAGATTCTTTAATTCCCAACTAACCCATTACAAAAAACAAAATCCCCTACTTTTAATAGGGGATAATAATTAAATAACTTTATTCTTTTTACTTTTTTCACTCTTTTTTACTTTGATGCTAACCTTGATTCTTGTTTTTACCTGTATAACCTTAAATAATCTTTTTAGTTCAGATTATTTTCTTCAATTTATACTCCAAACTTTTTCTACTAAACTATATTTAATAAAAAGCAGGGGTTTGCAAAGTTGATTTTATAAGATGATATAGCCGATGATATCAAATATAACAAACTCAAATAATAAACATTTTGTATATTAAAAAAGTTGAATTTAATATAAAAATTAGAAGAAAAATTATCTTTATATATTTTCTAATCTCTGATTTAAATAATATAAAATAGAAAAATGCATAAAGTAAATATATGATATAAAATCTATAATCTGCTTTAAAATCTATAAGTATATATCTTAAAGTATGAAGAAATATTGGCATCAAGTAGAAATAGAAATATGACCTAGTAATACCTTTATATATTAATATCCACAAAAGAATAAATAAATACGGCAACGCAAACATTACTATTTGAGGAAATGTATTAATTAAAAATTGATAAATTCCTTTATAGCCGCTGTACTTTACAGCAGTACTTAAAAAATCGTTTTTTAAATAGATTAGCCTAAATCCTCTATCATAAATCCAACTTATATAACTAAGTGAAAATGCAGCGGCTATTGTGGGAAATATAAAAACAAAAAATTGTGTCAAGCGTTTTCTATAACAAAATTCATCACAGGAAAAATAAAATACAGCAGCATAGATGGGTATTAGAAAAATGATTATAGGTTCCATAATATAATTTAAAGCAATCATTAAACTTCCAATAAATAAATATGAGCTTTCTCTATTTTTTAAATATTTGGCTAAATAATAATTATTTATAGAAAATATTAATATTTTAATCATCTTCGTGCACCTCTCTTGAGGTTAGACCATGCTGAGTCTTTTCCCAATAAAAAGGCTTCGAAAAAAGCTGAATTAATGCTTTCCAGGCTGCTATAGATTGTAGAAAATAATAAAATGGGTTTAACAAAACATATAAAATAAGTTCATAATAATTTCTCTTAAAAACTGCAATAGATGAAAGGTAAATCACTAAAAAATTGCCAAATAAAAGATTAATTAAAGATATTGTTATTAAAAACTGATCAAAGAAGCTTAGTAAAAGTCCAAAAAGATTAAAAAACCACCCTAAAAATAATAACCAAAAAAATGGTGCAACCAATTGAGTTATAACACTACCACCTATAAATATCTGTAATGTTAACCAGCCTTTAAAACCAACTTTTTTGATAAAATTTAACGGTTTTCTATTATGAACTAAAAAAGTCTGTAGATAACCTTTTAACCATCTAGAACGTTGATTGATCCAGTTACTTAAGTTATTATTTGCTTCTTCAAATGTTGTAGAATTGAGTATACCCACTCTATATTCCCTTGCATAAGCTCTTATACCTAAATCAGCGTCTTCAGTCACATTAAATGGATCCCAATTACCAAGTTCGCGAAGTTTTTCTATCTTAAAATGATTAGAAGTACCACCAAGTGGTATCGGTAATTTTAAGGCATCAAGCCCTGGGAGCATATAATCAAACCAGTAAGAATATTCAAGGGTGAATAATATGGTAAGTAGATTTTCATCTCTATTAAAATAATTTAGTGCTGATTGAAAACAGATAACATCATCATCCGCTTTTTCAAAAGCAATGACGGCTTTTTTCAATTGATCTTTTTCTGGAATATCTTCGGCATCATATATTGTAACATATTTCCCCCTGGCAGCTTTTAAACCATAATTACATGCCTTTGGTTTTGTTTTGGGTTTTGAATCGGGCACATAAACAAAACTCCAGTTATCAGGAATATGCATGTTTTTGGCTTTGTTTATTGTTAAATCATCATCTTCTTCAAATAGTAATAAAATATCCAATTTATTTTTTGGATAATCTAATCTCTTTAAACTATCAATTAATGTTTCAATAATTTCTGGTTCTTTATAAAGAGGAACCAGTACACTATATAAGGGAAGGTTTTTCTCATCGATATCATCAATTTCTTCTTGAGAAACTATTTGGTTTTTCTCTTGAAAAGAACCAACAATACTCAACAAAAACTTAAATAATATTGAAGCAAGAAAGAGAATGTTAACAATATAAATAAGTATAGTTATTGTAGTATATGAATAATATAATAATCCATAAATAGATATGGCTACCAGCAGTGCAAAAAATATAATTTGTGGGAGTGTAAATACTCTTACTGCTGATTCATCGGGATTTCTGTAATACATTTCTTCAATAGCTTCTCTTTTCATCTCTTCCTTAAATGTATTTTCTACTAAATCTTTAATGTCTCTTTTAGTTACAATGATTTTTTTAATATCAAAAAATCCAATTTTTTCATTTATTAGACTCTTAACTTTATTATCATCTTGTCTAACGACCAATACAATTATTGTGTCATCTTTAATTTTCACGGGAAAAAACAGATGTTTTATCAGGGTCTCTTTATCAAATGTTTTAGCCAATTCGGTATTTAACATCTCTTTATAATAATCCAAATCATCTGTACCAAATTCAAGTCCCACTCTCTCTGATAAAACCCTATATAGATCTATCGCTCTTATATATCCTTCTGAAATCAATATTTCTCCAATCAATCCCCCAGAAGTCTTTTGTATTTCCAAGGCCTTTACTAACTCCTTCTCTGTTATTAAATCCTTTTTTATCAGTATACGACCTAAGTATTCATCAGTATTTTTACTCACTATTTATCACCTGGTTTTTTAGCTAACTTACTGTATACAATATAAGAAATTATCAATATTATACTTAGTGCAACCAAATAAATGTATGGTTTATATTCTTTATACATTAGAATAAATGGATTATTTTCGTCCAATTTGACTATTTTATATTGATTTAGAGAAAAGTCTTTAAGATTACCTCCATTTGACAAGAGTAATGAACCATTTAAAGTTCTATAATATTCTAAATTATTCGTTTTTTGAGTTAGTTGATCCAACGAATCTAAAGCAGCTTCATTCATATTTGAAGTAGTTATAAGTGAAAAAGGTATTCCCTTCGTTTTGTCAAGCAACCAGACAGAAAATGATTGAGCAGTATTCCCTTCAAAAAGTAAACTGTTGTCATTATTTTGTATTTTTAATTTTTCAGTATCAATTTTTATTTGTTTCTGAATGTTATAATCTTTCATATTAGGAAGTACAGCCAGTCCCCATTCAAAACTATCATCAACTTCTAACTGTTCATCATTATTTAGAAATTCAACGGCAATCTCAAGAGGCTGAGAATCTAGCTTTCTAAAAGAAGATAAAGCCTTAGCACTATGTCTTAGACTTATTTTTTTCTTATCAGCACCAAGTATAACTTTGCCTTTATTATAATAATTAGTTAAAAGATTGTTAAATGTAATATTATCATCTGTTCTTTCTCCCTCAATATCCAAATAACTATCTGCAGAGATGACCCCCTCAAAGTCTTGTCCATTAGCCGAACAGTCTCTCCCCATTGGATAATATGAATAGACAAAACGTAAATTGTTTTCTTGCTCTAATAAATATATAGGTAACTCCACAGGTAAATTTTTAATTTGACCACTATAGTCAAGTTGATGTACTCTTATAAGTTGACCATTATAATATATTTTTAAATAAGCATTATTTTTATCATAACTTTCGATTTTTATTGGTGGAGTATATTTACTATTTATATATAAAGTTAATTCTTCTGGGTTGACTCCTAAATCTGCTGAAGTAAATGAAATACTTTCACCAATTTCACCAATACCATTGAAAGCAAGAGAATTATAACCTAAATCAATTAAGGAGAGTCTCCTTTCATTATCTGACTTTATTCTAAATTGATTAATTTTCGCTATATCATTTAAGTATAAATCTCTGGTTTTACTAATAAAGCTATCAATAGCTTCACTTCCTATACTTAAATTAAAGTTCTGATTTAAAGTAATTTCATCGTTATTATCATTTATAAAAATATTTGCTGTTTTAAAATCTTCGCTTATCATTTGGTTTTTATTTATATTGGAATTATAAAATAATTCTTTAGCTGCATCACTAAAATTTCTCTCTAAAAATAATCTGAGTTTTATATATGCCTCTCCTGATGCTTCACTAAAATTTTCCGGCATATATATATTATATTTGTCAAAATTATAATTTAAATAATCTGAAATATTATAATCATAAAATATTTTGTTTTTAGATTTTAAGTAGCTATTATTTTCTATATTGAAAAAGAAAGAATTTGAATTTGCTTCTTCACATCTATTAAGAGGTGTATTTAAATCTCCCTGAATAGATATTTTTATTAAATTATCAACTAAATCTTTTTCTGTAATAAATCGACTTAAATTTATTACAATTTGTGACTCATAAATACCTTCAGCAATCAATTCTTTTTGTAGATTAGAGATTGAATTTGAATAAATATTATTGTTTTCTGCTTTTATAGATATAAGTGAATCTGGCTCAATAAATTTAGGATACTTAATATTAATTACTAGTTGTAAACCTTCTTTAGACATATTATTAGTGAAAGGAAAAAATATCTCCTGATTAATATTTGAACCAGATTTAATAATATCATTTGAATAACCTAAATCTTTGAGTGATGTATGATTTTGATTTATATTTTGTACCTTTTTTATAAACTTAATCTCAGAATCAGAATTAAAACTAATGATTACAAAATTACCTGGCCTTAATGATTGCAAATCGCTTTTAATTTTATTTATAAATATGGTTGAATCTTCTGCCAGACTATATTTACCCCTTTCTCCATTAAGAAAATGCAAATTTATAGATCTTTCTTTTTCTATCACATTATAAATAATGGCCTTATAATTCTTTAGATTCTTTCTATTATTTAAATAGTCATTATACATGGTTTTATCCGCAGCCAATAAAAGTCCATTTGATAATATGAAAATCATTATAATTAAGAAAATAATTACTGAAAGATTTCTCCTCATCTCTTCCCCTCCAAGAAATAAATTATTATAGTCAACTTTATCAAATTAATTATACAAAAATAACCGTATCAAAATACTTCCATCTTAATTTATCAATAGTAAATTTAATGAAAAATATGCGTTATTATTAATAATATTCCATAAGAATATTTTTTTTCCTTTTAATAACTAGTTATTTATCTGGGCACTAATTATATTATCATTTTGAATTAATTAAATTTATATTTATTTTAGTCATTTGAAAACATACATTTATTATTCCACCTTAATAATGGATAAAAGGTATGTTTAACTTTATAATTCTTATTTGCTCAACTTTAAGCAATTAATTCTTTTGGTTGAAATTCTTTGTTCGATATAACTTGATAGAAAATTGATGGAGGCATATCCTTTAAAGAACTATGGTGATATATTTTATTGTGATAAGTTGAGAAAATCTAGTACTATATTTGCTTTATATACTTCATCCATTCGCTTATAAGCAATGATAAATCTGTCGTCCGCGGGGGTTTCTAAGTTCTTTTAAGATATTCAATTCTAATTTCCTTTCAGCTAATATCTTATTAAGTTGATTATTTCCAGTACCTTAATTATTAAGTCGTTATTTTGAGATATGTTGTGCAGGTAACGTTTTATTATAATCTGACAGGAGTATAATGTATACATAGGAGGTGGGTTTAATAAAACAATTAATTTGCTCACTAATGCTTATTTTTATTTTAACACTTACCTTGACTGGAACTTTACAGGCTCAAGATCAGAATAAAATTGAACTGTTGGCAGATAATATTGTAAGCGGTGGTCCGGCTCCAGACGGTATACCTCCTTTGGATACTCCCCAATATATTTCATTGGAAGAAGCCGACACTTTTCTAGAAGCTGAAGATGCAGTTTTTGTGGTGGAAGCTGGTGGAGAGGTTTTAATTTATCCCCAGCGGATTATGGTCTGGCATGAAATTGTTAACGAAAAAATTGCTGGAGAGAAAATGAGTATAACTTACTGTCCTTTAACCGGTTCGGCTATCGGATTTTATGGGAATATAAATAGCGGGGAAACCACTTTTGGCACCTCTGGTAAGCTGGTAAACAGCAACTTAATTATGTACGATAGAGTAAGCGAGAGTTACTGGCCACAAATCTATGGCACAGCAATTACCGCGCCTGCTCAAGGTGAAAAACTGACAAGATTTCCTGTCATTTGGAGCAAATGGAATTTAGTGCAAGCCAAATATGAACAGGCTCAGGTTTTATCTAGAGAAACAGGATATAGTAGAGATTATAATCGAGACCCATATGGTTCTTACAGAGAAAATAAAGAAGATGCGGACAATTATTATACCAACTCTGATATGATTTTTCCGGTACTTGCTGAAGATGATACACTAAATTTGAAAGATGTAGTAATTGCTGGAGAGTATAAAAATATGAATTTCGCTATTTTAAAAAACTTGGTTAGACAAGAAAAAGAAGTTGTTTTTGATATAGAAGCTGAGCAATTTATTGCCCGTTACGACAAAAGTTTAGATACAGTTAGGGTTTTTGTTAAAGAAAAGGATGAGTTAATAGAATTAGTTGTTTATGATGTTATGTGGTTTGCATGGCACGCTTATTTTCCTGAAGCAATAGATAATCTTGTTCACTGAATTAAATTTAATCATCACTAGAATGATTATATGAAAGAAGGAATTGATATGAAATCAACTAAGAAAACCTCTCACTTATATTTAACATTGTTTTCCCTGCTGCTTATGGGGATGATTTTGATGCTGGTAGGAACTGTATACGCTGAAGAAGATATGACTGCTGAAGAAAAGATAAGGATTATAGAAGTAGATACACTAAATTTTATTTTTGAACCAGAAATTATAAAGGTGAATCCTGGAGAAAAAGTGAAATTTGTCGTAAGTAATCCCAGTTCCGCTTTTCACACCTTTACTATCTACCATTCTAAACGCGAAAGAAAAAATCCGATAGTTAATATTTCTCTCAGCAGTGGAGAAGAAAAAACAGAAACAGTGACAATGCCGAATGAAGAAAAAATTCTTTATTTAGTCTGTCTACCTCACGAAGGAATTGATATGATAGGTCAGGTAATAGTTGGTAATCCTGAAATAGAGGAGGAAAGTACAAATGAAAAATAAGCATTATATTTTAAGTTTTTTATTAGTTTTTACCCTTACTGTTATGGTGTTTTCTGGTATTGTTAGTGCTCAAGGTTCAATTACGGATTGGAAATGGTCAAATGATTGGCCTGTATCTCCGCCCCTACCGGATCATCTCTGGCTTGACTTAGGTGGTGGACAGGAGGCGTTCTTTTTACATTTTAATCAAAGTCTAAAAGATATTGAAAATCCCTTTGATCCGGAATTTATCAATAAGAATCTAATGTATGTAGGTATAGCTAAACGCGGACGTTTTTTTGCAGAAGAAAAACCTGCTAATCCAGCTTATACTCACTTTCATAAGCTTTTTGCTGATTCTCCAGCAGCAGGTCATGGTGGATCTCCCGGTGAGGATGGCTATTGGTTAACCCATGTAGCTGTTCAAGATCTTGAAAGACCCTGGGGTTCAGTTGAACCTGGTGTTGACTTTAATTTTATGCCCACTGAGCCACCAGCTCAATTTGATAGTACAACTTTAAATGAATATAATGTGGGATCTGTTACTGATTGGAAATGGACACAAGACTGGCCTGTAGATCCACCTTTACCAGACCATCTCTGGATAGATATTGGAGGTGGAAGAGGACTATTTCTTCATTATGACCGACCTATTACTGAAGACGGAGCTGAGTTGATTTATGTAGGTGACGCTATTCGGGGTCGTTTTACTACTAAATCTCAACCAGAAGTTCCTGGCTTTGTTCATTTCCATCAATTGAAGTCTGAATCGCCTGAAGGTGGTCATGGTGGTGCCCCGGGGGCTGAAGGATACTGGCTCAGACATATATCTGTTCGGAAAATGGAAATGCCCTGGGGAGAAGTTGTACCAGGTGTAGACTTTAATTTCATGATTACCCCAGCCCCTGAAATTGAATAAAAGTTTCAGCCAATTGATGATTTAAAGAACCGATTCCCCCTCCGATAAACTTCATTTTTTAGATTAATAATGAAGTTTTTCTGGGGGAATTTTAATAAATATTAATAATCAATAATAAATTTCGTAGATTAAATAAACTTTTTTCCATTATTTTCTCAACTTAGTAACTACATGAATTCGCCAACGTATAAAAAATTAGCTTCCAATCAATTAAAATCGTAATTTTAATTTGAAAGTAGTGCTCTTATTAAATGTAGCAAAAACTTCTTTTTTGATAACAGAATAGCAGACCAATACTGTGAACCTTTCCACTTAAATCAAAAATAAGATTTAGATGAAGCTTCTAACTGCTTCATATAGATTAAAGCTCAATATATATAACTAGGTTAGTTTGAAAGATGTTTGGTTTTTAAGTTTCCTCCTAACTAGCTACCTAGGATACCCTTAATCTTTCGAAAGTATCCACTGCTCCCATATCCCTAATCTGTTTGACCATTTTTAAGGTGTTTGCTCATTATGTTTAAACTACCATTTACATCAGCATTAATTACTTTATTACCGGTTTTAAACAGCCCTCGTTTAATTCGTCTAGACTTATCATAATCAGTTTTACTTAAACTTTCTTCATCTATTGCAGAACAACCAGAAGTATAGGCCTCATTTACAAATACAACTTTTATACCCTCAATTCTTTTTTACTCTCTTTAACTTATATTAATATTTTTCACATAAATCAGTAGACTGTATTTTCTCTTTCAAATGTTCTGTTTATATCTTGGTTAACTTCGGCTATCACTTCTCTTTTATATTTTCAAATATATTTATTCTCGTATAATATAATTAACTATTATTATTTAATTATTGACTTTTATTTTGCCAACTCCAGGTTTTAAATATAAATTATATTTACCCTCATCTAAAAAGTTAGCACTAATATCTACTTTCTTATTATCACTATTATGAACATTTATTGGTGAATCTTGAGGTATTATTATAGTACCTCCCATTGTCCCTACATCAAAAATTATATCCCCTCCAATTTGATCAACATTTAATACTGATTTACCAACATTAGAATCTATTTTTATATTTCCACTTTTTTTATTTAAATTAATGTTACTCCATCCTGAAGCTGTTTTTAAAATCAAGCTTTTAAAAACTATATCATTAATATCTACCGAGGCTGCCGTACATTTTATATTAAGGCTATCAAGATTTAATTTGTTTATTATTAATTTACCTGTGCTTTGATTAACAGAAATATTTTTATTATAATTAGATGGAATTTCTACAAATATTTCTGTTTTTCCATATTTAATAGGAACGAAACCTAATTTTTGTTTTATATTTATTATATTATTTATTTTTTTTATTTCTAATCCTTTACTGGAGTTTCCTGTTATTTTACCTTTAATATTAATATTTTCGCAATCGCCTTCATATATATTAACTCTTCCTATTTTGAAATTGAGATTTATTTGAATAATATCTTTTATTCCAATAGTTTGGTTGATATTTTTGGCATTTACATTACTTGTTAATAATAAAATAATAATTCCTGTTACAATTATTATCTGTTTCATAAATAATCTCCCCCTAATTTTTTATATTAATCGGTTATTATTGAATTAATCAAATTTGATATTTCACCTTCCTTTGAAATATTTTTTCTTAAAATCTTTTTAAATTAAAATCACATTAAAATATAATATAACTTAGAATGATAGAGCCACCCTTTCAGGTGGCTATTTTGCAATATATTAAATTATTTCTCCACTTCATATTTTCCTTTTTTGGGATTAAAATATTCCAAATATTTCATCTCATCATTTAGAATAATAGTACTTTTAGAAGCCAATGATTCCTTATAAGAATTGAGGCTCCGCCAGAACTGATAAAATTCTTTATCTTTAGAATAGGTGTCACTATAAATTTGTAAAGCCTTAGCATCTCCTTCTCCGCGTAAAACCTGAGCTTTTCTTTCTGCTTCTGCTACAATTATTTTAGCTCTTTTATCGGCCTCTGCTTTAATTTTATCACTTTCTCGATTTCCTTCTGCTCTAATTTCTCTAGCTCTCTGTTTTCTGGAAGAAGACATTCTCTCATAGACTGCTTCCTCATTAGCTTCAGGAAGGTCGGCCCTTTTAATTTTGACGTCAATAAGTTTAATTCCAAAGTCCTTTAACTGTTTTCGACTTTCTTTAGTGACCAAATTAAGATATTTAGTTCTTTTTCCTGATACTATATCATTAAAAGTCTCTGAAGCCAACTTATTTCTTAAATTTGAGTAAACAATATCATCAATACGAGTTTGAGCAATACTTCTTCGACCATTCATAGTCTGAACAAATTTCTTTGAATCTTCAATTTTCCAGAGAGCATAATTGTTAACCAACAGATGTTTCTGATCTGATGTAATTAATTTCCTGGGCTCAATATCATAAGATAAAATTCTATCTTCCAGATAAGTTATATTTTGAACGAATGGTAGTTTGGTATGAAGCCCCGGGCTTTTGGCAACTTTGACTACATCTCCAAATTGTTTGACCACTGCACTTTCGGTCTCATCTACAGTAAAGAAAAACAAATTAAAACTAGCTATTACTATAACCAGTAAAATAATTATTGTTAGTACTTTTTTCATTATTTTTCACCTCCGGAACTCGATGAACTTTGGGCTTTTTCCGATACTTTGTTTAAATCCAAAAACTTTAATACCGAACTACCTGAAGAGTCTTTAGGTAAAATTATTTTTTCAGTATTAGGAAGTATCTCTTCCATAGCTTCAA
>CAZXRH010000043.1:0-16434 GCA_964642575.1 uncultured Halanaerobiales bacterium | reverse complement strand
TGCTTTACTTGAAGTAGATGCTGATTACAGAAAGCCGCTTAAAGATGCCGGTTACCTAACCAGAGATTCAAGAATGAAAGAAAGAAGAAAATACGGTCACAAGAAAGCCCGTAAATCTCCACAATTCTCAAAGAGATAATATCAAAAATTCACATATTCAAACCAACAAAAGGGAGGTCTATCCTCTCTTTTTTTTATTCTCAACTTATTTTTCATAAAAAGAGGATTATCTTTTTATTCCTTGAAATTTATATATAAATAAAAAGATTAGGAGGGATTACAATGAGTCTTTTGATGGCAGGTTTTTCACCCCATCCACCGTTGGCTATTCCCGACATTGGACAGGATAATCTAAAGGAAGTATCCGATACAATAGATAGCTTAAAAGAACTTGGTAAGGAAATTGTGGAAAGTGATCCCGAACTATTAATAACAATTAGTCCACATGGGACTGTAATGCGTGAATCGATTTCGATAATTGATGAGGATGTTGTTAGGGGAGACTTTAGGGAGTTTGGATTTAGTGATATTAGTTTTAAAAGAAAAGTTGATACCCGTTTTATAGATATTTTAAAGAAAAATGCTACTAAAGAAGGTTTTCATACCATTAGCCTTAAAGATAGGGATGGCACAAAGCTTGATCATGGGGTCTTAGTACCTCTGTATTACCTTGAACAAGCTGGACTTAAGGATATACCAATTGTATCGATTAATATGGCTTTTTGGGACTATCCGGAACTTTATGATTTTGGCAAAATCATAAACCAAACCATTGAAGAGGAAGACATTAAAGCAGTAGTTATAGCTAGTGGTGATTTATCTCATAGGTTAAAACCTGGAGCACCAGCTGGTTATGATGAAAATGCAGAAGAGTTTGATAAGGAATTTGTAAATTTTATAGATAAAAATCAACTTAAGAAAATAAAAGATATAGACAAAGGTTTAATTCACCGAGCTGGTGAATGTGGTCACCGTCCGATGGTAATTTTAAGCGGAATTTTATCTGAATATAAAGTAAAAACTGATCTTAAGTCCTATGAAGGACCTTTTGGTGTAGGTTATGCAGTGGCAAGTTTTAAAGTACTTTCGGGAGGTAATATGTAATGGCTGAAGAAATGGGTTATGTTGAACTGGCAAGGAAAACTATCGAAAATTATATTAAAGAAAAAAAGAAGATAGACCCACCTCAGACTGATAAATTTAAAACAAGAGCCGGTACTTTTGTTTCAATTAAAAAGAATGGTCGCTTACGTGGTTGTATTGGAACAATTGAACCAACTAGGCCTTTTCTAGGTCAGGAAATAATTGAAAATGCAATTAGTGCTTCAACAAGAGATCCTCGTTTTCAGCCGATAACAGAAGATGAATTAGAACATATAAATATTTCTGTTGACATTTTAGGTGAACCTGAAAAAATAGAAAACACTTCAGAACTCGATCCCCAAGAATACGGGGTTATTGTAAAAAATAATTCAAGGACCGGACTACTTTTACCGAACTTAGAAGGTGTTGATTCTGTCGACCGTCAACTTGAGATTGCCAGAAAAAAAGCTGGTATTTCACCTAAAGAGGATTATCAGATTTTTAGATTTAAGGTGGACCGTTATGAAGAATAAGAAAAAAGAATCCATGTTTTATGAAAAAAAAGATGACTCTACTGTACATTGTCATCTGTGTCCACATAACTGTGTGATTAAAGATGGTAAAAGAGGTATATGTCGAGTTAGAATAAACCATGATGGGATTCTTTATACCGAAAATTATGGAGAGATTAGTTCAATGGGAGTAGACCCTATTGAGAAAAAACCCCTCTATCACTTCCATCCTTCACAGGGTATACTTTCTTTAGGAACTTATGGTTGTAACTTTAAGTGTAAGTTCTGTCAAAATTTTAGAATAAGTCAACAGCAGCCAACAACTACTTACCAGACCCCTAACCAAATTATAAAACAAGCCCAGGAGCGCAATATAATGGGTATAGCATATACCTATTCCGAACCAATGGTTTGGTATGAATATGTTTATGAGACCGCTGTAAAGGCCCATGAAGCCGGTTTAAAGAACGTGCTGGTGACCAATGGGTATATAAACCAGCCACCACTAAAAAAATTATCAAAATACATAGATGCAGCCAATATTGACTTAAAATCATATCATAATGATTTTTATAAAGATATATGTGGTGGAAGTAACGAACCGGTTTTAGAGACTATCAAATATCTGTATGATAAAGTTCATGTTGAGATTACAACTTTAATAGTGACTAATCAAAATGATGGTTTAGAAGAATTAGAAGAAATATTTAAATGGATTGCAAGTTTAAGTGAAGATATACCTCTACATCTTTCCAGGTATTTTCCTAATTATGAGATGGAAGAACCGGCTACTCCAACTGCCAAAATGGAGGCAGCCTATGATTTAGCAAAAGAACACCTAAACTATGTTTATATAGGAAATATGAGAACGAAAAAAGGACAGAATACGTTCTGCCCTGACTGTGGTGCTGAAGTTATATCTAGACAATACTTTTCAAGTAAAAACCACCTTAAAGAAGGTAAATGCCCGGAATGTGGTAGACAAATTTTAGATAATTATTAAATAAAGTTCCATCCGTAAATATAGAAAGTATAGATTAAATAAAAGCCGGCTCCGAAAAAGGAAGGGACTAAAACCGATTTATCTGCCCTTTCATAAAGAGAAGTAGATATTAGGGCAAAGATAAAATAGATAATAATCTGTTCTGGCATTAGTTTATAAATTAAAAATGAAAAGAACAAAGCTGATAGCAGTTTAGAAACGAATTTAGGTAGCTTATACTGAAAGATTTCATAAACAAACAGGTTTAACATTAACTGTTCGCTAAAAGCAATGATAAAGAAAATGGGAAATACAATTGCTAAGGGCAGTATACTACGCACAAATGTTTCCATATCTGCTACCTCATAAAGTGGTTTAAAAATACTTGAAATATTTTCCATGCTCATCGGTACATTAATAAAAAAGAGGACCAAGGACATTAAGATTATAATATAAAGCAAAAGGGGTATAAGCTTTTTAGTAAGAGTTTTAAAAGAAATACCTAGTTCTTTAAAGCTCAAATCATAAATAAAGACAAAGTATAAAAAGAAGAGACTAATAAATATCAAGCGGGCAGCAAAACTAAATAAAATGTTGAAAAAGCCGCTCAAATCAGGAACCTGCATAAAAGAAGCAAAATCAAAAAAACGGTTAAAAAGCAGGGTAAAAAACCAGAGAGTATATATAATTATAATATCTTTGTAATTAATTCTTTTAATCCAGTTTAACTTTGCAGTCATATTCTAATCACCTCTTGTTACTTTCTTTATAAATATTTAAATTCCTGCTTTATAAATCACTTAATAACCTATATAATAAATAATGATGAGCATGTTTTTAAAAGGGGTGGATTTATCTTGGTCTGGTCTGTAATAGCTAATACAATAGATCTTATAATTGTAGGAGCAATTATTTACTTTTTATTAAATTTAATCAAAGGCACCAGGGCTGTTCAGTTAATTAAGGGTCTGGTTGTAATCTTTATTGCCTCAGTAGTGAGCCAGTTATTGAACTTAAATACAGTCCACTGGTTTCTACAGAGTGTTTTAACTATGCTGATTGTTGCCTTACCGATTGTCTTCCACCCTGAATTGAGAAGAGCTCTTGAACAATTAGGTAGAGGTGGATTTTTTACAAATCAGCTTGTCCAGAAATGGTCTGCTAAGGATATAAATGAAATTATCCTTGCAGCAGATGAATTAGCTGAAGAAAAAACAGGTGCTTTAATAGTATTTGAAAAAGAGGTAGGTTTACGTGATTATATTGAAACCGGCACTGAAATAAATGCTAAAATTAGTAAAGAATTAATTGAAAACCTCTTTTATAAATCATCCCCTCTTCATGACGGTGCAGTAATTGTGGGAGAAGGAATGATTAAAGCAGCTGGTTGTCTTTTAAATCTTTCTAATAAACCTAGTATTAATCCCAAACTGGGAACCAGACACCGAGCCGCTATTGGTATTACCGAAGAGTCAGATGCATTAGTGTTGGTAGTATCAGAAGAAAGTGGTGTAATTTCACTGGCCCAGGATGGTGAATTAATAAGATATCTAGATAAGGCTAAGTTAAGAGAAATCTTATTTAAAGAATTTGTACCTCGTAAAACAAATGACTTCTTTTCTTAAAAAAGGTGAGTTAAAATGAGGGAATTCTATAATAGATACAAAATAGTGATAATAGCAATAATGATTGCCTTTTTGCTCTGGCTTTATGTTAATTACCAAGAGGGAAACCTACAGGGCAGCTTTAACCTGGGCAGTAATCAGATCAGATTGGATATCAATTATGAAAATTTATCCGATAATCTGATTGTCTTAAATATTTCAGACCAGTCAGTTGTGATTGAACCGGAAGGTTATCGATTTTTTAACACATATAATTCGGATGATTTTGAAGCATATATTGATTTAAGTGATGTACAAATCGGTGATAATATTAGGATTGTTCAGATCAGGTCTCCGCAAGGAGTCCAAATTAATTCAAAAGAGCCCTCAATTGTTAGGGTTACCATTACTTCATATAAAGAAAATGAAGATAATGAAGAAAACAACAGTCAGTAAATAACAGCAACAAACATAATAAATTAGAGGTGAATTTGATGGGTAAAATTTTCGGCACAGATGGTGTAAGAGGAATTGCAAACAAGGAAATTACTCCAGAATTAGCACTTAAACTTGGTAAAGCTGGAGGACTATTTTTAAAAGAAAACAGTAAACAAGAGGAAAATTTTTTTGCATTAATTGGTAAAGACACCAGAATATCAGGCAGTATGTTAGAATCAGCCTTAATTGCAGGATTTAATTCAGTGGGTGTAAACATCATAAAACTTGGTATTTTATCAACTCCTGCGGTTTCTTATCTAACAGATAAGTCAGATGCTGTTGGGGGAGTAATGATTTCGGCTTCCCATAATCCAATTGAAGACAATGGAATTAAGTTTTTTAATCAGAATGGCTTTAAATTAACCGATCAGGAAGAATTAAAAATAGAAGATTATATTTTCAATGATAAGGAAATTTCAAAACCGGTAGGTACTGATGTAGGGGATATTATCAATAGGGAAAAATTAATTTATCAGTATTTAGATTATTTAGCAGAAACCGTAGAAACTAATTTTGATAATTATAAAATTGTTTTGGACTGTGCCAATGGGGCAGCATATGAAATAGCACCACAAATCTTTAATAGACTAGGAGCTACTGTTATTGCAATTAATGATAAACCGGACGGTAATCAGATCAATTTAAACTGTGGTTCTACCAAACCTGAAACCATTGTTAAAGAGACCCAAAAGTATAATGCCGATTTAGGTATTGCCTATGATGGAGATGCGGACCGTTTGATTATGGTAGATGAAAAAGGTAATATTATTGACGGGGACCATATTATGGCCTTTTTAGCACTAAACATGTTAAAAGAAGATAAGCTTAATAAAAAGACACTAGTTACTACCCGGTACAGTAATCTTGGTTTAGAAGAATTGCTTAATGAAAATGGTGCCCGAGTTGAAAAATGTAAAAATGGTGACCGTTATGTATTACAAAAACTAATTAATAATAACTATAATCTTGGTGGAGAAAAATCAGGCCATATCATTATGCTTGATTATAACAAAACTGGTGATGGAGTATTAACTTCTCTTAAAGTGGTTGATTATTTAAATAAGTTTAATCAAAACTTAAGTTATATCAATGAAATTTTTAAACCCTGGCCTCAAAAATTAATTAACGTTAGGGTTAAAAATAAAAATCAGCTCTCTTCTAATCAAAAAATAAATGATCTAATCAAAGAAATAGAAGATGACTATGCTGACAAAGGTAGGATTTTCGTCAGGGCTTCTGGAACTGAACCTGTAATTAGGGTTATGCTAGAAGCAAAAGAAGAGTCTATGATACAAAAATGGCAGGATAAGATAAAAGAGACAGTTAAAACAGAGCTGAATTAAAAAAATAAGGAGGTGTCTAAAAACTAAATATAATTAAAGCGCCCGGACTCTTAAAAAGGAGTTGACGAGGTGAGGAGTAATCGATTGATCGGCGGATCTCCTCAGGTTAAAGTATTAAACCTTAACCGGACTGACAAAACCTTTAGGTGACTGGAGGGACAAAAAGGCCGGCAATACTATTGAAAGTTAAATGAAAAAATAATGAATAATATAATATAAATAACGGAGGTAAATATATGTGTGGCATAGTAGGTTATGTAGGTGACAAAAAGGCTGCTTCAATTCTTTATGATGGATTGAAGAAGCTGGAGTACAGAGGTTATGATTCATCTGGAATTGCAGTTAACGATGGTTTAAATATAGATGTTGTAAAAAAGAAAGGCAAATTAGAACAGTTAAAAGGTGAACTTCAAGGTAATATCAATGGTGGAACAACTGGTATTGGACATACGAGATGGGCAACCCATGGTCCACCATCAGATACTAACTCTCATCCTCACAGTGACTGTCAGGATAATTTTGTAATAGCCCATAATGGTATAGTTGAAAACTTTCAAATTATCAAAAAGAACTTAAGAGAAAAAGGGCATACCTTTAAATCTGAGACAGATACAGAAGTTATTGCCCATTTATTAGAAGATAATTTTCAAGGCAATATACTTGAGGCTCTTAAAAAGACAATTGAACAATTAGAAGGTTCATATGCTTTAACAATACTATCTAAACACGATCCCGGACAAATATATGTGGCCCGTAAAGATAGTCCTTTAATTATTGGAATTGGGGATGATGAAAACTATATAGCTTCAGATATACCGGCCTTTTTAGGTCAAACCCGTGACTTCTATATTTTAGAAGACGGAGAGTTTGCAGTAATTAAAAGAGATGAAATAGATATCTATGATTTTGATTTAAATTCAAAAGATAAGGAAGTGTACCATGTAGATTGGGACCCAGAAATGGCAGAAAAACAGGGCTATGATCATTTTATGTTAAAAGAGATTCACGAACAGCCCGATGCAGTCCGCAGATTGATGGCCAATCGAGTTACACCAGAAGGCATTAAACTACAGGAACTGAACTTGGACCAAGATTTTTTAAACAACTTAAATCAGATTCATTTAATTGCCTGTGGTACAGCTTACCATTCTTGTTTGATCGGAAAGTATATGATGGAAGACCTTTCTCAGCTAAGTGTAGAAGTGGATGTGGCTTCTGAGTATAGGTATCGGAATGTTCCAATCAAAGAAAATGACTTAGTAATTGCAGTTAGTCAGTCTGGTGAAACATCTGACACTTTAGCTAGCCTAAGGTTAGCAAAAGAAAAAGGTGCAAAAGTATTGGCCTTTACTAACTCTCGCGGTAGCAGTATAGCCCGGGAAGCAGATGAAGTATTACTTTTAAAAGCTGGACCAGAAATTTCGGTAGCTTCTACAAAAGCTTATCTAAATATGGTTGTAGCATTTTATATGTTTAGCCTCTATTTAGCTAAAGAACAAAATAAGATTGATAAACAGCGTTATTTAAATATGTCCAGTGATTTAATCAAATTACCGGATCTTTTAGATGATGTTATTGCACAAAGTGAAGAAGTAATGAAGGATAGAGCTAAACAGTATGCCCAAAGTGATAATGCTTTCTTTATTGGTCGACATACTGACTATACTCTAGCAATGGAAGGTGCCCTAAAGTTAAAAGAAATATCATATATCCATGCAGAAGCATATCCGGCTGGAGAATTAAAACATGGTACTTTAGCTTTAATTGAAGAAGGGGTACCAGTAGTGGCCTTAGGAACCAGAGAAAGTGTCTTTGAAAAGACATTAAGTAATGTTACAGAGGTTAAGGCTAGAGGTGGAGATGTCACTGCTATAGTTCATAAAGATGCCAAAGATATTGAAGATGTAGTAGACCATATTGTCTATATTCCGGAAGTAAATGAACTATTTACCGGTGCATTAGCAATTGTTCCACTACAGCTATTAGCTTATTATACAGCTTTGCTTAGAGATTGTGATATCGACCAACCTCGTAATCTGGCTAAAAGTGTGACTGTAGAGTAATAATATCAGATAAGGGGGGCTTGCCCCCCTTTTTTTATAAAATTTTTTTGGCTAATTTTTCATAATATTTTAAAAAGGAAGTTTTTATATGACTCATAACAATAATAAACAATCTGATAAAATTGAGGTTATTGGTCTGGGTACTGATATTATTGAAGTAAAAAGGATTAAAGCTGTGATTGATAAGCGAGGCGATAAGTTTTTAAATAGGATCTATACTCAAAATGAAATTGATTATTGTCAACAAAAAAAGAGGTCAGTTGAATCATTTGCAGCCCGTTTTAGTGCCAAAGAGGCTTTTGTTAAAGCAATAGAAAGTGATTATACAATACCTTATAAAGAAATAGAGATATTAAAAAAAGAAAGTAAAAAACCAAAAGTAAGCCTTTCAGGTAATGCAAAATTGGCAGCCGAAGAAAAAAATGTAACTGAAATTTTAGTTTCCTTGAGTCATCAAAAAAAGTATGCCACTGCCAATATTATTTTAAAGGGGAGAGTCAAATGATTGTATTAACTCCAAATGAAATGACAAAACTTGATCAAAAAGTAATAGAAAATGGTTTTGAATCCCTGTTATTAATGGAAACAGCTGGCCGTGGTACAACTGAAATTATTAAAGAAAATTATAACAGAGATAACAAAATATTAATTTTGGCTGGTTCCGGAAACAATGGGGGAGATGGACTAGTAATCGGCAGATTACTTGATATATGTAAATATAATGTTAAAATAATAATAGTAGGGAAGGAAGATAAATTAAATCAAGACCCTCTAACAAACTATAAAATTTGTAAGTTAAGAAATATTGACCTTGAATTTTTACACAAAAAATCCGACCTTAAACAGATAAAAGAAGCTGTTAAAAATACTGATCTAATCATTGACAGTCTATTAGGCACCGGACTAACCGGTGAATTAAGGTCTCCCTATTTAGAAATTGTTAAGATGATCAATGAAAGTAATAAGGATGTTTTAGCAGTTGATATACCCAGTGGTATCAATGGAAGTGATGGCAAGATAATGGGTTCAGCTGTCAAGGCAGATATTACGGTAACTATGGCTTTTAGTAAGATAGGTCACCACACTTATCCAGGTCGAGCTTATACCGGTAAACTTCAGACAGTAGATTTAGGCTTTCCAAACCATTTAGTAAATAAAAAAAATTATCAGCATCATACTTTAAATCTTAAGGAAGCATCTGAACTATTACCTAAAAGAGCTACTACAGGGCATAAAGGTAGTTTTGGTAAGGTATTAGTTATTGGTGGTTCTAAAGGACTTGAAGGTGCTCCAGCTATGACGGCAGAGAGTGCTTTGAAAACCGGATGTGGGGTTGTTAAAACCCTGATACCGGATGAAATAAGTCATACTGTCAGTAGCTTTTGCCGAGAGGCGATGTCTGCTGATTTAACTTTAGAGAATATAAAATCAAGTTTAAATAATTATGATTTGGTTGCATTAGGTCCTGGATTAGGTCAAGGAAAAAAGCAGGCAGAGCTAGTGTCTTATGTAATTAAAAATTCAAAATTACCAGTGGTTTTAGATGCAGATGGTATTAACAACCTTAACTTAGAAGGTTTAAAAAACTGTAAATCTGAACTGGTCATGACTCCCCATCCGGGTGAGTTTGCAAGATTAGTAAATAAAAGTATTATAGAGGTGCAAGAAAATAGAATTGACAATGCAAGAGAATTTGCAACAAAATATAAAGTGAATCTAGTTTTTAAAGGTGCTAGTTCACTAATTGCTGATAAAAATGGTAATGTATATATAAATAAAACCGGTAATGAAGGAATGGCAACTGCTGGAAGTGGTGATGTTTTAACAGGTATTATTAGCTCCTTGATTGGACAAGGCTTAGCTCCATATAAAAGTGCAGTCCTAGGAGTATATTTACATGGATTAGCCGGAGATCAAGCTAAATCAGCTATTAGCTCTCATTCAGTTATAGCCGGTGATATAATAAAGAATATACCTCCTGCTATTTCCAAAATTAAACGGGGGTGTTATGATGATAACTGCTAAAGATATTATGACTACAGATGTAGTCACTGTAGATCCTGAAACCAGTGTTAAGGAAGCTGCTAATTTAATGAGTGAACAAGATATTAGCGGACTACCTGTTGTACTGGATGGTAAACTTGTTGGTATAGTAACAGAAAATGATTTGATTATTAAGGATAAGAAACTTCACTTCCCGGAATATATAAATGTTTTGGGTGGATATATCTATGTTGAAAGTTACAAAAAGTTTAAAGAAGAGTTTAAAAAGTTCACTGCAGTTAAAGTAAAAGAATTGATGACCGAAGATGTAATCACAGTCAGTCCTGATGATACAATTCAGGACTTAGCTACAATAATGCATCAGGAAAATGTTAACAGACTTCCTGTTGTAGATAACTCCGGACAGTTAATTGGAATTGTAACCCGTGCTAATATAGTTAAACACATTGCGGTGGAAGAATAACTGAATATGAGGAGAGTTTAGATGATAATATCAGATAAGTCAATCAAGAAGTTAATTGAAGAAGATACTCTAGTAATAGAACCCTTTGAAGAATATCTAGTCCAACCTGCTTCCATTGATTTAAGGTTAGGTACTAACTATTTAAAAATAGATGAAAATCAAATGGAAGTAATGACACTAAAAGATAAACTAAACTATAATGAAATAGATAGTGATGAAATTGTAATACCGCCTAATTCTTTTCTGTTAGCAACAACAGAAGAATATATAAAACTTCCCAATAATTTAACTGCATTTGTAGAGGGAAGAAGTTCAATAGGAAGAATGGGGCTTTTTATTCAAAATGCAGGCTGGGTTGACCCCGGTTTTGCAGGTAAGATTACACTAGAACTATTTAATGCGAACCGCCTTCCAATAAAACTTAAAGCGGGCCGCAGAATATGTCAATTAGTAATTGCTGAAATGGATCAAGAAGCTGAGTTTCCCTATCAGGGGAAGTACCAAGGTCAGGATACAGCAGTAGGAAGCAAAGTTTTTGAAGATAACGAAAACTTAAAAGAATAAAGTTTGCATAAACTGTACTTTTATAAAACAGCAAACAATACGACTAGGAGGTGTTAATATGCAGAATATCATTATTAGAGATATTGATAAGCATATTGGTCCTGGCGATATTGTTGGTGCTTTCATAAATGAAGCTAATATTAGCAGTAATGATATTGGCAATATTAATATAAGAAACGATGTAGCTGAAGTTGAAGTTAAAAAGGATGTTAGTGAAAAAGTAGTAAATATAATGGACAATAACAAAATTGGGGGAGTTAAGGTCCATTTAGAAATTGACGATGATGCAGCGCGGCGAAAGAAAGTAACCCGCTATTTTAATAAATTTCAACAGTTAGTGGAATTAGAAAGAAAAGAAGAAATGGAAAGACATGAAATTGAAATCAAGCGACTGTCACCACGAGCTCGCGAAAAAAAGGGAAGAGCCCTTTTACAAATGCGAGGTAAGGGTGATGGACACACTTATGACCATAAACCGAAGATTAAATTCATGAAAGAAGAAGTGGGAGAAAAATTACCTGATACTGAGATCAGTATCGGAGATTTAGTCATGATCAGTAAGAATAGACCTTTAGATGACAACAATCCCACAGGAACAGTGGCTGAAAAATCGAACTACTCAATTACAGTAGTTTTTGATGAAAAACCAACCGGTTTTGTGTTTGGTGATTCCCTAAGGGTTGATCTTTATGTAAATGACATTACTTTCCAGCGGATGCTGGATGCACTGAAAAATTTCAGAAATGCTAAAAGTGATAGCCGGACGGGAGAACTACAGCGCAAAATGTTAGGTTTAGAAGATATTAACTGGAAAGAAGAATCTTTTGATGATTTAAAGTGGGTAAATAAAGATTTAAATCAGTCTCAAAAAGAGGCAGTGAAAAGGTCTCTGAAAGCAGAAGATTTTTCTTTAATTCAGGGCCCACCCGGAACCGGAAAAACTATGACAGCTATTGAAATTATTAATCAGGCTGTCAAGGAGAAAAAAGAAATATTAGCAACTGCTGATTCCAATGTGGCAGTTGATAATCTGGTTGAAAGATTAGTAAATATGGGAACCGAAGTTTTACGCTTAGGACATCCCATTCGAGTTACTCCCCTTTTACGCAAGCATACTTTAGATTATAAGATATTAGAACATCCCGACTATAAAGAAGCCGAAAAATTAAGAGATAAAGCACAAGATTTACTGGACCAACAGGATCAATATCAACACCCTGGAGATAGTCTCAGAAGGGGTATGAGTGATGACATGATAAAAGAAAAGGCCGCTAATGATCAAGGAGCCCGAGGTGTAAAACCCTCGATTATGAAGGATATGGCTAAATGGCTTGAAATACAGGATGAAATTGATGGTCTTTTCAATAGAATAGAAAAATTGGAACAAAAAGCAATTAAAGACTTACTTGAATCAGCGGAAGTAATTTGTTCTACTAATTCAACAGCTGGTTCTGAACTGTTAAGTGATTATGATTTTGAATTGATAGTAATTGATGAGGCAACACAATCTACAGAACCCGCTTCCTTAATTCCCTTTATTAAAGGTGAAAAGGTTGTATTAATCGGTGATCATAAACAGCTGCCTCCTACGATTTTAAGTCAAAAAGCATCAGAACAGGGACTTAGTAAGTCTATGTTTGAAAGGCTTTATGAGATTTATGGTGATGAGATAAATTCTATGCTTGAAATTCAGTACCGGATGCATGATGATATTATGGACTTCTCTAATCATGAATTTTATGAAGGTAACTTAAAAAGTTCACCTGAGGTAGCAGATCATACTTTAAAAGATCTCGGTTATAATATAAAAGGCAAAAAATGTTTTACTGATAAATCATTAGATCCTGCCCAACCGATTGTATTTATTGATACTATTGAAATGAATGCAGAAGAAAGATCTTTAAAAGGTTCAAACTCTTATGATAATCCAGTTGAAATGGAAATCCTTTTAGATATAGTAGATGAAGCACTTAAATCTGAATTAAAACCAGAAGATATAGCAGTAATCGCTCCTTATAAAGATCAGGTGGATTTATTGAAAAAACATTCGAATATAGAAAACTTAGAAATCAATACTGTTGATGGTTTTCAGGGAAGAGAAAAAGAAGTAGTATTAATTTCACTTGTCCGAAGCAATAATCATAATAATATTGGTTTTTTAAGAGACTTAAGGAGAGCCAATGTTGCCTTAACTAGAGCCAAAAGAAAGCTTATTGTTATAGGAGATAGCAGTACAGTGGCGAAAAATGAAACCTATCAGAACTTAATAGATTATATTAAAGACCGCGGCCTATATTATCAACTATAAATGTTGTAAATTGCACAAATTTCAGTTATACTATTTAGAGAGATATAATAAATATATATGATTAAGGTGGTCCACAGATGAGGAGTTTCTCCTCATCTGTTTAAATATTTTTACTCCTGGAGGTGCGGTAATTTGGAAGAGGAAAAAAAAGAAATTACAATTAAAATTTCCAAGGGCCTGTTAAAAGATCTCGATGACTATATCAAATACCGTAGAGTAAGTAGGGATAAGTTTATAGCAGATGCAGTAACCCATTATTTATGTGAACACAAGAAAAAAGAGTTAAGAGAACAGTTAAAAAAAGGATATATTGAGATGAGCGAGTTAAATTTAGAATTAGCCCATGAAGGATTAAAATGTGACAGTAATTCAATAAAGATTTACGAAAAATGTTTAGTGGAGTGTGAATAAAGTTATGGATTTGAAAAGAGGAGATGTTTATTATGCTGACCTCAACCCTGTGGTCGGTTCAGAACAGGGTGGGGTCAGACCTGTGTTGGTTATTCAAAATGATATTGGTAATAAGTACAGTCCAACTATAATAGTTGCAGCAATCACTTCCAAAATTAATAAAGCGCAACTTCCTACTCATGTTGAGATTGCGGCCGATGATTCCAGTTTGGACCGGGATTCGGTAATTCTTTTAGAACAGATCAGGACTATAGACAAAAAAAGGTTGAAAAGTGAAGTAGCTAAATTAAATGGAGATATCTTAGAAAGAGTCAATAATGCTATTGAAATTAGTCTTGGTTTGATCAACCTATAATACATAATTTTTAGATATATTAAGGAGTGTACAAATGTCAGAATATATAGCAGATGTTTATCGCAGCAACCTGGTTGAAAGCAGACATAGAGGGGATGTAGCCGTAGTAAGTCCCACGGGAACTCTAAAATATTACAGTGGTAACCCCGAAAAAAATACATATTTAAGGTCAGCGGCCAAACCGTTTCAAATATTACCAGTTATAAATTCTGGTGCAGCTGACTTTTTTAATTTTACCAAACAAGAAATAGCAGTTATGAGTGCCTCCCATAATGGAGAAGAAAAACATGTCAAGACCGTTAAAGAAATTTTAAATAAAGTGGGTATTAGTGAAGATAAGTTAAACTGTGGTATTCATGACCCATATTTTAAAAAAGCTGCTCATAAGCTTTACTTAAACGGAAACAAGCCTTCGGAAATACATAATAATTGTTCAGGTAAACATGCTGCCTTACTTGCTTTATGTAAGTTTAATGAATGGGATTTAGATGATTATCTAAAAAAGGACCACCCTGTTCAGCAGCTGATGCTGACTACTATAAGCGAGATAACCGAAACAAAAAAAGAAGATATCTTTTTAGGAGAGGACGGCTGTGGTGTAGTTGTATTTGGTTTACCGGTCCATAAAATGGCTTATGGTTTTGCCCGACTGGCAAACCCAGATTCTCTTCCCAATAGGTATAAGGAAGCTGCCCAAAGGATTAATAAAAGTATCAAGGACCATCCGGACATGATCGCCGGTACAAAAAGATTTAATACCGATTTGATTGAAGTGATGGGTGATAAATTAACCGGTAAAATGGGAGCAGAAGGAGTCTTTTGCTTTGGATTATACAATGGTCCTGGGGTGAGTGTGAAAGTTGAAGACGGTAATTCCCGAGCTGTACCACCAGTTGTAATTGATGTATTAAAAAAGTTAAATGTTTTATCACAAGAAGAATTGGAAAAATTAAAAAAACATGAAAGACCGATTGTGAAAAACCATCATAAACATGAGGTTGGTTATATAAAATCAGTATTAGATCTCAAAAAGGAAGGGAATTGATTAGATGATTTTAATTAAAGATGCCCAGATATTAACCATGGCAGACCATGA
Source organism: uncultured Halanaerobiales bacterium (assembly GCA_964642575.1). Classification (GTDB taxonomy): domain Bacteria; phylum Bacillota; class Halanaerobiia; order Halanaerobiales; family M55B127; genus M55B127. The sequence goes on along the minus strand of CAZXRH010000043.1, from coordinate 1,148 downwards.
TTACAAAAAGGGGTCCATTTTAATCAAAGAGGGCAAAATAGCAAAAATTTCTGAAACAATTGAGGTTAAAGACGAATATGATGTTATTGATGCAGATGGCAATATTGTAATACCAGGTATGATCGATGCCCACACCCATCTAGGTATTGGAGAAGACGGGGTTGGCTGGGAAGGAAATGACTATAATGAAATGACAGATCCTTTTACACCACAGCTCAGATCAATCGATGCAGTAAACCCAAATGATTTTGGCATCCAAGAAGCTCTCCAAAATGGTATTACAACTATTATGACCGGCCCTGGTAGCGCTAATGTTGTGGGGGGAGAAAGCATGGTCATTAAAACAACTGGTAAGACTATCGATAAAATGGTATTAAAAAATCCAGCTGGTCTCAAAGCTGCTTTCGGAGAAAACCCAAAAAGGGTCTACAGTGAGCAAAAAAAGATACCCTCAACAAGGATGGGAATTGCAGCTGTAATGAGAGAAAATTTAATGAAAGCCGAAGATTATCTGGCCAAAAAAGAAAATGCTGTTAAAGAAGATGAACCCTTTGATCGTGATATTAAGATGGAAAGTTTAATAAGAGTAATCAAAAAGGAACTTCCTTTAAAAGTCCATGCCCATCGGGCAGACGATATAATTACAGCTATCAGGATTGCTAAAGAGTTTGATATTGATATTACCCTTGAACACTGTACTGAAGGTCATAAGGTGGCCGAAGAAATTGCAGAAGCAAATATTCCAGCTGTGGTAGGACCTTCTATGACCGGTAGAGTTAAGGTAGAGTTAAGTGAATTAAGCTTTAAAACGGCAGGAGTATTAGCTGAAGCCGGGGTTAAGATTGCTCTAATGAGTGACCACCCTGTAATTCCAACAAAAAATGCACCTATTTATGCAGCTTTAGCTATTAAAAGCGGTTTGGATGAAAAAGAAGCCTTGAAAGCAATTACTATTAACCCAGCTCAAATACTTGGAGTTGACGATAGAGTTGGCAGTATCGAAGAAGGTAAAGATGCTGACCTGGTTATCTTTAAAGGTCATCCACTTGATATTAGTTCAGTGATTGAAAGTGTAATTATCAATGGTGAGTTAGTACAAAAAGAAGAGGATGGTCATTAAATATATGAAATTAAGAAACGTAATGACA
>CAZXRH010000042.1:0-16513 GCA_964642575.1 uncultured Halanaerobiales bacterium | reverse complement strand
AGACAGGAGTTGAGCGGATGGGTAAAGAAAAAAGATTTGAACTTGCCACCTCACAAGGTATTACACCAAATACATATCAAGTGATAGTTGATAAAGAGACTGGTGTAAACTACTTTTATGTTCGCGGGGGAGGTCTCACAGTATTAGTAGATGCTGATGGTAAACCTATAGTGACTAAAGAAAACTAAATAACATATGATTTTTTATTGAGGGAACTCTTTATTGAGTTCCCTTAAAAGTTGATTAAAACTTAACTTTAAAAAACTATCCAAACAACTTTTTATAAAGATCTTTTATATGCTTAGGAGTAGTACCACAACATCCTCCTACAATATTTGCGCCTGCCTCTATGCATTCCAATATACCAGCGGTAAAATCGGCTGGTTTCATATCATAAATAGTCTCTTCACCTTTTAATTTCGGTTGCCCGGCATTAGGTTCTACCATAATTGGTAAATCCGTCTCTGCCCTCATCATCTTTACAATCTCTGCCATCTGTTTGGGACTTAAAGAACCACAGTTAGTGCCAATAACATCTGCACCAGCTGTAGTCAGAGCTTCAACTACTTGTTTAACAGTATTGCCCATGACTGTACGACCACCTTTTTCTACTCGATCAAAAGAAATCGATACTATTACAGGTAAATCAGATACTTCTTTACAGGCTTTAAGGGCAGTAACAGCTTCTCTGATATCAACCATGGTTTCTATGATAAAAGCATCAATACCACCGTTCTTAAGTATGTTTGCCTTTTCTCTATAGACTTCAATAAATTCAGATTCTTCATATTCTCCATAGGGTTTTAATAACTTACCGGTTGAACTTATATCTCCTAAGACAAAAGCTTTTTTACCGGCTGCTTTTCGAGCAATATCTACACCCTTTTTATTAATCAGTTCCAAATCAATATCTAAATCTTTACTTTCAAGATAAAGGCTATTCATCGAAAAAGTGTTAGTGATAATTGCTTTACTGCCGGCCTTGATATAGCTATTATGTATTTCTTTGACAATCTCTGGATTTTCAATATTGTTTCTAAAATTACCCATTACATTTCTTTTTTTTAGTTCAGTTCCCATTGCTCCATCTAAAAGTGTAATTTTATTATTTTTAATATATTCTAAGAAATCCATATTAGTAACACCCTCTTTGTTTATATTGAAAATTCAACTTTAATTTGAGTTCCTTGATTTGGTTCAGATTTTACTTGAAAATTTCCACCAATCTCCTTACTTCTTAATTCCATATTGTTTAACCCATTTCCTCTTTTGACTTCTTTTGCAATAAACCCCTGTCCATTATCTTCTATAATTAAAATAACTATATTTTCTTCTCCAGTTTGTTGATTTTTTAACTTTAAGTCTACTTTATTCGCATCTGCATATTTTTGAATATTAGCAAAAGCCTCTTGTACTATGCGATAAATAGAATACTCCTGTTCAGGAGTTAGACTTTTTATATCATCGATATCTCTTATTACTTCAATATCTTGACGGGCTGAAAATAGGTCAGTATGAGTGATTAAGGCATCTTTTAAACTGTTTTTTTCTAAAGCAGCTGGTTTTAATTCTTTAATCATATATTTCAGTTCTTCAGATGTATTATCAACAGTACTTTCTAGATGTTGAAGAATTTGAAAAACCTTATCATCATCAATATTTAAACTTTTCAATTTATTTTTTAAAGAACTCAAACCATAAGATATGCCATGTATATCCTGTGAAATAGAATCATGTAGTTCACGGGCCATTTTGTTTCTTTCCCGGGAAACTAATAAATTTTTGGTGGCTTCTTTTAACATCGTATCTTTAGCCGCTAAATCTTCCAAATATTTATTTTCTAGTTCAAGGAGGGCCATCTTCTGTTCAACCTTCCAGTTATAATATTCGAGGGCTGCAATCACTACAGCAAAGATTACTCCAAAGATAATACCCCAGATCATATTATTGCGCAGTGTATCAAAAAAGTTAGCAATTCCCTCCTGACTGAAGACAACTACAGTCAGAGTAATTGTAAGGTAATTACTACTGAAAAAATGATGGTTTTTCTAATTAAAGCATTTTCAATTCCTCTGTTAATGAAAAAATTTTCTAAATAGGTGGCTAAAAGGCCGGCGAGGCCAGAAATTACTGCACAAATAATTGGAATTATGTATATATCTAGGCCCCTGTAATCTTTAGTGATTAAGGTAACCACTAAAAATACAATTCCAAATATAAGTCCAAAAATAGTGCTGACTTTGAAATTTTTCCAATAGTCAGTCTGTCTCTGGACAGATATTTTATTTTCTTTATTATGTATCTTTTTAAATTGACTGTTGTTCATTATAAAAATCTCCTTTTAAATTAAGCCTTTCCGGATTGCAAACACAGCAGCCTGAGTACGGCTGTCTACTTCAAGTTTACCTAATATATTAGATACATGGGTCTTAACAGTTTTAATACTAACAACCAGTTCATCAGCAATTTCTTGATTAGAAAGGCCGCGTCCTAAAAGAGCTAAGACTTCTAATTCTCGGTCAGTTAAAGGCTCAATTAGTTCTTCATTTTGAGTATTGGCTTCTTTATGGTTAACTCTAGCCAGGAGTTGTTCTGCTACATCGGCTCCATAATAGACTCCTCCGGTGTGCACTGCTTTAATTGCTGCCACTAGTTCTTCCGGTTGAGAGTCCTTCATTACATAGCCGTCTGCACCCGCTTTTAAGGCTTCATATACTTTATCCCAACTGTTAAAGCTGGTTAAAACCAATACTTTAAGTTCAGGATAATTATCTTTTATTTCATTGGTTGTTTCAATCCCGTCCATTTCAGGCATTTTAATATCCATCAAGACCACATCGAAATTACTATCTTGTTTTAATGTATCAAGAGCAATTTTGCCATTATCAGCCTCTGATTTTAATTCGATTTCATCTCTATCTTCTAAAAAAAGACTTATACCCTGTCGGAAAAAAGGATGGTCATCTACAATCAACAGCTTGATTTTCTCATTATCCATGATATCTCTCCTAATTGAACTGCTTTTAACATATTATAACAATTATTTAGATTATTTTCATTAAAATTTAGGCTGAAATCGCCTTTTGTATGTTGTTCTTCTCTTTCTTTTTTAAGACTCTTTTCTCCCATTTGACCACCAACCAAGAAAAGATTAACATCTGAATAGTTACTTCCGGTGTTCCTACCAAGTGTTCAGCTATAGTGGCTTTGGTATAAATCATGCCTTCTATTGAACCTAAAGTTGCTTCAACAGAGCCTAAATAGGTCAAACCCCAGAGAACACCAAATAATATTAACCAGCCTCTTTTATGATTAACTAATACTTCATAAAAAGGATAAAGGATCAAAGCAAAGAACGCGCCTCTAATGATCTGTAAAAAGGGAGCTGCCTGCATAATCGGTGAATCGACTGATCTAAAATGTACAAAAACCTGTGATGTCTCAAAAATTTGAGCATAGTTAAAAACATTCATAAAGATAACTCCAGCTATTGTGTAAGTCAAAACATGTAACAATGTAAATCTACCAACAAAACCCAATAATTTCTTTTTCATTTTTATCAACCTTTCTTTTTGATTTGTTCTGTACTTATAGTATCAATAAATTTATTCTCTTTAATCCGGCTAAGGTTGAGTTAAAAATGAAAAAAGACTGAATTATATTCATACTTTAGTCCTATACAATTTGTACCATATTGAATATCTAATATTAATAGAAAAACTGCCTGCTTTTGAATCTACAGACAGTTCTTAAAATATTTTAACTTATCTAATTTTAAAATTATTTAAAAACCAATCAACTGTTAGCTCCACGACTATATGGTATTTATCTCTGATCCCATGAGCTGCCCCTTCTACCACCTTTAATTTCGAACTATTCGGTAATATTTTAAGCGCTTTTTTAGATCTTTCTAATAGTTCTTTTTCTTCTTCACCACGGTCTCCGTGGATAATCAAGATGGGACAATTTACTCCCTTTAATAGTTCTTTTTGTTCAATTTGCGAAAATGCATCCAGCATCTCTTTACTTATCTTACGGTAACCGGTTTGTTCATTACCCATTGTCAGATAGCCTTTATCTTTTAACTCCTGCATCTTTTCTTCAGAATAAAACTTCTCCCAGTCATAATTCATACTATCTGTTATAGGTCCAGTCAAGACCATTGATGAGATTTCAGGATTATAGGCTTTTAGACAGATTAAACCACCTAAGCTGTTTCCAAAAAGGGCAATCTTTTTAAAGCCCTCTTCTTTTACAAACTCTATAGCTGACTTGAGATCATCTACTTCTTTATCAAGTTCTATCACATCCTGGTCACTCTCACCACAACCGCTAAAATCAAACTTTAATACATTGTATTTTTCTTCATTTAATCTTTCTGCAACTTGTTCAAAGCGTCCCTGGGAAGAACGGTCATTCATAAACCCATGGGCCATAATTATAATGTTATCAGTTGGAGCCCGATAGAGGTCACCAACTAACTTTAGTCCTCTACTATTTTTAAAGCTAACTTGCTCCATCTTTTTGAATACTCCTTATTATTTTATTATCTCAACTGTTTTAAATTATATAAAATTTAATCGGCAGGTTCAATGTGTTTTAACGAAATATATGACATTATTACACAGCCAATTGCAATTGGAACCCACAAAAATAGCTCTAATAGATTTTCGGCGGCACCATTTAAATATGAAACAACCCCAGCTGAAGTTAGGGCAGTCATGTAAATAAAGCCCTTAAAGTTCCAGACTACAGCCAATACATAACCCCAGGGTTGTTTTTTAATTAAAGAAATTCCTCCAAATAGGGCTACCGGAACCACCATCGATAAATCCAGAGCAGCAATCACATTAGTGGGATGGCCTACATTTTTTATGATAGCTGGTATCTCACCTGTAAAAACATAGCTTAATGATAAACCAATATGAAATAAGCCCAGAATAACAGCCACTAAAATCATATAACCACCGATTAATTTAGTGGGAGTATCTGGCTGATATCTTTCAGCTATTGTCTTAGCTTTTATTTTGCGAACAATCATTAAAATGCCATAAAGTGAGCCTGTAAAAATGAAAACATAAATTAAATACATACTATTAAAAGCAGCACTAAATAAATAAAAAGCATAGTTGTATAGGGAATAGTAAAGTAAAGCAAAGATTAAAAGCAAACCAAATAATGTTTTCTTTTTATAGAGTACAATTGACATTAGAAAGATCGGGAAAGCCAGAATAAAAGTAATTAAATCAGTACCATACCAGGCTGATTGGACTAATAAGTTGTCATTATATAAGTTTTCTAAAAAGATACCACTTAAGGATGCAATGACTAACAGAGAAATTATTAGATATAACATATAATCTGGGATATTAAATTGCTCTTTATCCATTTATACTCCCCCCTCTATTAGTCTTTTAACACTTACTAATGAAAGTATTAAAAGAACCGCAAACATCACAACAAAAGGCCACTGAGCTAACTGTGCAAAATAACCTGAACTATTTACGACAGTATAAATCAACATACCTTGAGCCAAAAGGTTCCATTTAATTGCATTTTTCCTTCTTTTTAATAATCTGTACCCAGTTATTAATAATGCAATAGCTGTTAAGATCTCTATTGAAATATGTATTGATATTTCAATAGGGGTTGTGGCAAACTCCACTACATTTCCGCTCAAGATGAAAAACAACCACTGAGCCAACATCAACACCCCAACCGACATTGAATAATAAGAAACAAAGTTCACGTTCAATTCTCCCTTCAAGTTTAATATTCAATTGTGCCATTTTTTTATTGATAAGTAAATTTCATCCCTACTCCCACTTCTTTTAGAATGGCAATTTCTGCCAACTGGGTTTTACTATTTAAATCAGTACAGTGACAGGCATGTAGTTCTTTAAGGTTTAATTTCTCTATATACTCTTTAGTTTTTGCAAGCTGTTCTCTTTCAGGCTCCATCAGATGCAAACCACCGATTATATCAACAACTTCATTGACTTGAGTTACTTCTTTTGCCTGCTCAACAATATTACAGATTCCAGCATGTGAACAGCCTGTGATAATGACAAGTCCTTCTTCCCCCAGATAAGCCAAAGCGGTATCATCTAAGATATGATCTTCAAATCCTTTTTTGATTTCGTCTTGATAACCGATCGGTTTTTGGGCTTCAAAATCATTACTACGTTCAATCTCTCCTAAGTATACTAATTTATCTGTTAGCCAGAGTGGTTCCTTTATCTGATTAACATCAAATAATTGGTTAATAACCTTTGTTGAAACATTCAGACCAATAGAAGTATTATTACCATAATACTTATCTTTAAAACAGTCTGGATGGGCAATAATTTCTGGATAGCCCTTATCTTTATTTATTTTAGTTTCAAAATAATGTTTAATCAGAGGATCAAGTCCACCAGTATGGTCAATATGACCATGGGATAGAACCAGATAATCCACCTGATTTAGATCTATTCCCATTTGTTGGGCGTTTTCAATAAAAAGCCCAGAATAGCCTACATCAAATAAGATATGGGTATCCCTATCTTTGATATAATAAGAAAGGCCGGGTTCTCCTTTAAAATATTGATCAATGAGTGTGTTATTATCAACAAGAACTGTAAGTTCCATTTAAACACCACTCCTATCTATTTTTAAAATTGTAGTAGATTCCAGTAATAAAACCACCATGTGATACCAAGTGACCAGATAGTATATATCGTATACAATCCCTTTTGGGCAATATTCCATCTGTTTTTAAACCAAATACTCACATTCATCACAACTAAAAGTATGGATAAAGCAGGTACAATCCAGAGTACTTTCTGGATATTGTTAAATAAAGCGGACTCTTCTAAGAACATATATGGTATATTGTATAAGGGGTGTATATCTGACAATACATATACAAGGGCTCCAAAAATACCTAATATTAATAATCCAAATACCACAGCTGTTAGCTTTTCAGGAATATATTTTTCTTTAATGTATGATTTAAAAAGTGACCTAATCAACACGATGATTAAGATCACCGTAAATATTATATATCCTGCTAAAAATATTATATTAAAATTAAGAGTTTCAAAAGTACTTGCTTTTAATAATACATTAGGGGTATTGGTATAAAGATTAGTTATTTGCCCTTCTTCATTTTCAGGGGCATATAACTTATTGCCGGTAACCGGATCATAAAAAACATTGGGCTCAATTTGGTAAAGTTTATACTGCTGTCCCATAAAATTATATATTAAATCGTCTGCCTGATTAATAGATATATTGGTCTGAGTAGTAAGTCTCATTATAGATTGGTAGGTAGTAAAATTGGAACGATTGGGATAATATGTTCCCACAATACGTTTTTTGTCTATAAAATTCTCACCTGGCTCTTCAGGAACTACAGTACCTTCTCCTGGGAAATAACGATCCATGAAGTTTTTTAACAGCACATCGCGAGCCAAAACGGCATCTCTTCCATTATATGAAATGAACATTCCGAGCTCTAATTCCGGTATTAAAAATATTGCACTGTGAAAAAGAAAGGTGTCTCCTCCATGGGAAATTATGCGGTAACCATTGTAATTGACCTCAATAAATCCATGGGCCATACCTGCAAAATCATTATAGTGGTTAAAACTTTGCTGATACATCCCCTGAGCAATAACTGGTTCTAAGATTTGCTGACCATTATAACTTCCATTATTAAGGTGTGCTAACATGAATTTCGCCATATCAGAGGCTGTACTGCTTAAACTACCAGCAGGATAAGGATTGATGTATTCAAACTCATCTCGGCGGTAGCTTCCATTTACAAATGCATAACCATAAGAAAGTTCAGTTTCATTTGAGGTAGGGGCCGGCTGCTGGAAAGTACTGTTATCCATTCCTAATGGAGAGAAAATATTTTCATCAACATATGCATAAAAGTCGAGACCTGATACTCTCTGAACTATATAAGCAGCTAGAGCAGATCCATAATTTGAATATCCCATCTGTTGTCCGGGTAAAAATATACGGGCTGGAACGTGATTTTTAAGATAGGTACCTAGGGAAACCAAATTTTCCCTGTCAGCTATAAAAAGCCTTTCTACAACATCTTCAAACCCAGCATTATGATTAAGTAAATTCATAATAGTAATTGGGGGTACATTTTCTAGATCTTTACCTAAAATTTCATCTGGAATTTCAAAATCTAAGTATTGATTGACATTATCATTTAAATCAATTTTGCCTTCTTCTACCAGCTGCATGATGGCAGTCCAGATAAATAGTTTAGATCCAGAGCCCGGTCTAAATAAAGTGGTATCGGCCGTTACTTCTTTTTCTTCTTCTAGATTATAATAACCATAACCCTTTTCAATCATTACTTCTCCATCTTTTACCAGTGAAAACGAAACTCCCGGTACATTATACTCTTCCATCTGAGATTTAATAAACCCATCTAAATAGGCTTCTACCGCTTCTGTATCATTGATATCTTGAGCCTGGATGTTAAGTGATAAAAATGAAAAGCTAAATAATAATAAAAATGCCAATATGAATATGAACTTAATTTTTTTCATTCGAATGCGCCCCTTTTTCTTTTTTAATTAGATTCTGCATATAATTTAATTTTTTTGCAAACTTAAATTCAGATAACCATAAACCAATGTGACAATTAAAGTGGTTAAAATGATTAGCCCCATAAAAATCAAAGGCCCAATTTGCATCTCAAACACAGGGAATATTATATATGCAGATAAATTCAGCATGGTATGAAAAATTAAAACTGCAAAAATACTACCTCCTGTATTTTGATAAATCCAGGTAAACAAAATTGAAATAAATACCATTAATATCAGTGAACTGATTATATAGGTGATAGCCGCCTGATATTGAAGGCCAGCCTGATTAATAAAGTTAAGCGGCAGATGCCAGATACTCCAGATAATTCCTAAAATTATACTGGCCGTTACTGCCTTATAATTTTCTAAAAGTCTTGGTAAAGCATATCCCCTCCAACCAAATTCTTCCTGTAAGGGACCTCCCAGAAATAAGATAAATATAAAATTTCTAATAATTAACCACGGGTCTCTCATTATCGTATAATTAGCTGCACCACCTTCTAACCAGTTGGCTATTAAGGTAGACAACCCAGCAATTACCAGCATCAAAAAGATGACTGGTAAATACCAAATTAAGTTAAACTTATAATCTAAGCCTCTTTTTGCTAAATTAAGAACACCTTGCATTTTCTCTTGTAAATAAGTTAAGAAAAAGGCGGCAACTAATGGTCCGAAAGGGGCTACATAAAGATTTACATTCCAAATTATCTCCGGTAACCAAAAAAGCCATGACCAACCGATAGCAATGATTAAAAACAACCATAATTCTTTATTTCCCTTTGCTTTTAACATTTTTTTAACACCTTTCAATTAGTTTTTTGCAAAGGATTATATTTTAACAACTAATACATTTCACTTATATTATATTCTACATCTGTTATTTCCATATCATAATATTCAAAATCACCTGAATCTAGACGCCAGATTGCTTTTGCTTTGGTCGGTATTTTAATCCCAGCAAATTCTTTATAAGCCCAGACAGGTGCATAGTAGTTTTCTAGACTATAGCCATCCGGTCCATTATAATATCGCTCACACTGAAAACTCTTTACCTTACCCGATTCTGCGAAGTTGAAAACTGCTGAAGCTTCAGTTCCTTTGTAATTCATGGTAGCTTGAGCAGTATTTTTATCTATTACTTCCCATTTTATATAATCACTCAAAGCCGCGGTAGGAAACCAGATAATCTCGCCTAGATAACGGGTTAAAGTTCCCTGATCCATCTCAGCTCCAGTTGCATCTACAACTGGAAACAAAGATAAAACTTTAATCGACATCTTACCCTTTCCATCATAATATTTATCTTCACCAGCAAAATAGAGTCCGGGCATCATATTTACACGAGCCTTCCAGACAAAAGCTGGTGCTTTTGTATTAAAATACTGTTCGGCAGTAGTCTCCATACCAGATTGTTCTGGTTTTGTTTTCATTAAACCGGTTTGTTTTAGTCGGACTGTTTTTATTTTTTCTTTTCCAATAACCCCACTGAATCTAAGCCAGCTGGCTACCGAATCTGGTAGGTTCTCTAAGTCAGTTTCTTGAACTTTTTCCACTTCTCCCTCATCTATATCTGTCAACACATTATTAACATCTTCTTTTACAGTTTGATTAAAGTTAACCTGACCCAGATAGGACATTAAATAGACTGCAACTATTATTACAACTATTAAGCCCAGGGCCCAATATACTATTTTCATTTTTTGCACACCTCTTATTTAGTTTATATCCTCACTGTTTATTACCGCAATGGCAGCTCCAATTGCTGTAGAAAAGGTAGCATTTTCTGGAAAATGCAGTTTAATATCATAAGACTTGTTATCTCTTAAAGCCTTTAAGATATTTATACCTTCCTCAATTTGAGCTAACTTCCCAGTAAATACAATATCCTTATTATGGGTCATTTGAGCACCAAACACAGCTAACATACCAATATTCTGATAAATTAAGTTTAAGATACCCTTTGCATAGTCTTCCTCACTGGCAACTTTATGAATATTACCTAGATTCGAAGCTGTAACTGACTGATTAAGGGTTCCTACCTTTTCATTAGATATATCTCCAATTGTTAAATCTACCTTATGGAGATTACCATGTTTTGCTAGTTCAATAATTTCTTCAAAATCAATAATATTTAAAATTCCCTTTCCTAAGCCTAACAAAGTTCCTCCACCAATACCAGTTCCACCAATATGTTCAATCTTACTTTTATTGACATTAACCATGGCTGTACCGGTACCGAGACTAACCACTAGAGCCTTATTAATTCCAGATAAAAAGGAACCACCCAGGCCAATTGCTTCAAACTCATCAACTTTGATTGTTTTGATACCAAAGATAGTTGAATCAATATAGGAAGAACCTACTCCTGTAATCGCAATCTTATCTATATCAGCAATATCTAACATATTTTTAGTTAGCATTTTACCTAAAGCCCCATAGGCTGAGGTAGTAGGGTCACTTGCTTCTACTGTAAATAAGTCAAATATTTCATTATTATCAATACCTACAATATCTGTTGTTGAACCACCAATATCAATTCCTAAAATCATCTCATACACCTCTTCATCTTTTAATATTATTATAATTATTTTTGTTTTTAAGTTTTAAAGAATTATTTTGAATATAAATGATAATTAACTATTTTCTCCCGGCTGCCCATTCAATACCGTTAAGCAGCATCTTCAAACTGTGTTTTTCAAAAAGATGTTCGGGAGAATGAGCCAACGAAGTATAGAATACTCGACCATCTCCAAACTTTCTTACCCAGCTAATTGGCATTTTAACATCTCCAAAATCAGCCTCTGCTAATATTTTGTTACGGGGATCATACTGAAGATAGTATTTTTCACTTGTAATTTGAAAATCATCTATGTATTCAGTTATAGGATGATAGGTATCTGTTATCTTAACCTGAAAACTTTCTTCTTCGGTATCTTTTAGATAGTTACCACCAATTAAAAGATAATACTTATCATCGATAAACCACTTGATTGCACCATGGAAACCGGCCAGTCCCACTCCTTCTCGTACTGCATTAAGCAGCATTTTGAGATAGACTGTGCTCTTTATACCAACAGACCAGACCGGTATAATCACATCGTATTTTAAGAGATCTTCATTTAAAAGTACCGCAAAATTGCTGGTCGATTTAACTTCAAATTCATTTTTATTGAGTTCCTCTTTTAAAATATTGGCTGTTAATTCAGGCTTGTGGCCTTCCCAACCACCCCATATAATTAAGGCTTTATCCATAGCTTCACCTTCTTATGTGAAATCAAAATCCTATTTACATAATTTGCTACTATTTCTATTTTTCTTTATTTCTTAAAAATCACCTTTTAAATCCTAAAAATAATCTTTTAAAATATCTTCTAATTCTTTTTTTGTTTTCTCTTTTTTAAAATGAGAATTGTTTATTACATGTTTTTCCATCTCAAGGTTTTCAATTAAGTCAGACTGAATCTGTCCAATCTCTTTTAAACCCTGAAGGGTTCCTTCCAAATCTTTTAAATCCTGCGCCTGGCCGAATTCTCTATTGGTATAGTAATCAATAAAGAAATCTAACCACCACTCTGGTCGTTCATCAATTACTTTTTTAAAACTTTTTTCAATATTATCCTGTTTTAGATAAATTAAAACAGGGTTTAGTTCTTCAACCAAAGCCAGGACATCTTCTACATAATTTCGTGCATATGCAAAGTCAGAATTATCTCTAATTACACTGACAGTAACAGGATTTTGCACAAAAACACATTCAAATATATATACTTTATCTTTCTGCCTCGCTTTTTTCACAAACCGCTTCCAGTTATTTAAGATTAATTCTTTATTTAAATCTAAGGGCAATTCATAGATGTCATTAGCAGCGATTTCTTTAAATAGCTCTTCGGGAAACTCATTTTCATACTCTTTGAGTCTTTTAGAATAAGCAATAAAATAACCGGATTCTTTTTGTTCGGTAATTTTTTTGATGAATTCTACCTCTTCACTATTATTTTCAATTAACTTTTTATATTCTTCTTCATTAAAATAAGCCACCCGATCATAGTCAGCTGGGTGGTCAAGATTTCCTTCTAAATAAAGTTCGTTTTTAATATCTCGCTCATCTAATATTGTTTTTACCATTTCAGCAGTAGTAGATTTACCACTACTTGGTAGTCCTTCGATTAATATTAACCTGGTTTGCACTTTTTTCACCTGCTTTTTTAAGGATTAACTATAAAAGCCACCACCGATGTGAATGACCTCTCCTGTTATACGGTCAGCTTCTTTAGAAACTAAGAAACTTATTACCCGAGCTATATCTTCCGGTTGGTTTATCTGGCAATTTAAAAACTTTTTACTTAAAGTCTTTTTGGTGTCTTCATCCATCCAGCCCGTATCTGTGGGACCAGGATTAACGGCATTAACTGTAATTCCTTTTTCTTTCAATTCTGCTGCTAAAGTAATGGTCAGGGCATCAATACCACCTTTAGTTGCGGCATAAGCCAATTCATTGTTCATAGGTCCTTTAAACTGACCTGAAGTTAAACTAATAATTCGACCCCCTTCTTTTTTATCATAAAGACGGGCGAATTGAGAACTTAATAGGGTAGTTAATCTTAAATTAATATTATAATGTTGATCTAAAAGATCACTATCTATATCTTTATAACTTGCATTAGTTGAATAGGCAGCATCATTGATTAAAATAGAGGGTGTCCCCATTTTATCTATTACAGTACTTAATAATTCAGTAATATTTTCTGGGTTTGCAAGATCTATCTCCTTTTTAAAACACCTTACATTTTGTTTTTCAATCTCTTTTTTTAAAATTTCAGGCTCATGAGGGTTCACACCCCAGGGCTGCTGAGAGTCATATTTAGACCAATAAGTAAAGAAAATATCAATACCATCTGCAGCTAATCTCTGACAGATGGCTGCTCCGATTCCATTTAAACGGCTCGCACCTGTCACCAGAGCAATTCTGTTTTCTGTTTTATTAAAAACCATAATTTCACCTTTTTCTTTAAAACTCTATTTAAAAATATATCTAAGCCTATTATTATCTTTTTTCTTGTATTTAAAATTGGCTTTTTCGAGGACTTTAATGGAGCCCTTATTTTCTTTGTTAACAACACCCCATATACAATCTAGATCAAATTCCTTTAAAGCCCAGGGGCAAAACTTTGCAACAGCTTCTGTCGCATAGCCTAAACCCTGTTTATTTTCTTCAATTCCATATCCTATTTCAATCCCTTCTTCAATAGGGCTCAAACCAATATGACCAATTAGTTCATTAGTTGATATTAATTCGATACCTAGTATATAGGGTAGTTTATTTAACTCTCCTTGCCTTTCATATTTTGATATTAAATATTCTAATACTCCTTTGGCCTCTTCTATATTTGCATAAACCTGGTCAGGTAGCCATCTTCTAATCCCAGGCTCTCGGCTCATTTGATAAACTCTATTTTTATCATCTAGTGTAAACTCTCTTATCCTTAAATGCTTTGTTCTTAAAATTATTTTCCCTGACAAAGTAATCACCTGATTCAATTATTTTTTGCGAACTGTAATACGTGGAAAAGTTATATGCTGACCATTATCAGCCTCTAAAAACTCAATATCGCCTTCTCTTTTACTTAATCCCGAATCTTTTAAAGCCTTTTCCCACTCCATCCAGATTGACCAGCTGTCCTTTAAGTTATCGGCGGTTTCTACTTCTGCTAAGTTTGTTTTGGCAAAAAAATCTTTCCACCACTGACTGGAATGAAAGGAAAATAGTTCTGGTTCCCAGACCGGCTGTAGTGCTTTGGGAACTCCTTCTTCAAACTCACTTTTTAAGCCTGGTACAACAATCCCGAACTGTCCTCCCTCTTTTAAATATTTCATGATATAGGGAAAGTATAGTTCATCTGTACCGAAATAATGATAAGCATCTACACTGACAATAATATCAAAGAAATCTTCTGCAAAAGGCAGTTCATGTGCTTCTGCTTTGATCGGAAATACTTTATCTTCAATTCCAAACTCTTTAATTCTTTTATAGTTATCAGTTGGCTCAATCCAAAGGTCAGCGGCCCAAACCTGAACATCAAATTCATTAGCTAAAAATATTGAACTCATGGCCATACCACAGCCTAAATCTAAAACTTTCTGGCCAGGTTTAAAATCAATTTTTTCTGATAGAAATTCCATCAGCCAAACAGAATTAGGACCCATCTCATTTTTGAACATCCATTCTAGGTCATACTTTTGTGAACGTGGAAAACGTTTAAATGGCAATTTGTTATCTGACATTTCATCACCTCTATTAAAATACATTTTTGACATTGTCAATTAGTTTTTTGATATCTTTTTCTTTATTAGATGACCACTTGATAATACCGGATTCTACAATATCGGCATTTTTGCTTTCTAATAGATTTTTAAACTGCTTTATAGCTCTAGTTCCCCCGGTCCAATTAAAGGGTAGTCCTTTTGTTACAAAACAAAATGTCTTCTTATTTTCCAAACTCTCCATTTTTTCTAAGAAGCTTTTCATACCTGCACAAAGAGAAAAAGCCTGAACAGGTGAAGCAAAAACATAAGCTTCATACTGTTTTAAATCGGGTAAGTTCTTATACTTAATTTCATGGGCACTAGGGTTGACATCATCTTTATCAACTGGTTCTAATCTTTCAATATTAACTTCATGTCCCTTTGCGCTTAGTTCTTGCTGTAACCTTTCTACAACAGAAAAAGTATTACCAGTATGAGAGTAAACAATAAGTCCAATCTTCATCAAAATCTCCTCCTTATATTTTTTATATTATATCTCTAATACCCGCGTGGGTTTGATAACCATCATGTGTTGGAAGTTTAAAGAACGAGCCAGGTTTTGTGATGCTTTATTATTTTCATTATATCGATAAAGATTAATCCGATTCAATTCAATACCTAAACCAGATAATTTAGAAAGCAATGCTCTCGCAACCCCGAGCTTTCTATAAGAGGGATGGACCACTATGCCAATATCAGCTAAACCTTGACCCCAAAACCAGTAACTTGCTGTTCCAATAACTTTATTTTGATCAAAACAACCCACCACAAGTGGGTCCTCAAAACTTATTTGCCCTTCTGATAAATCAGCTGTGCTGCAAACTGCCTTAAAATCTTCAAAAGCCTGTTTGTGCTGTTTTTGGAGTTTTTGAACTTTAAATCCCGGTGGTGGTTTTACCTCACTATGTTGTTTTGGGTTTAAATAAAGACAGATTGTACTATCTTCATCAGCAAATTCTTTATAATCAATTATTCCTTTCAACTCTTCTAGCGAAATCTTATTACTCAAATCTCTTTTTGTAATTTTTTCTTTTAAATTTTTATAAATCGGAGAAGCGGCATAAATAATTGAGTTAAAAGGTGTTTGATAAAGCTGTATTCGATTATCCTCATTATATTTTTCATTTTCAAATAGATTAATCTTATCTAGTTCAATATCATTGCCATAATAGTTAAAAAGTCTTTTAAAAAGTTCCTGCTCAAAATTATCTAAATCATTATAGCTCATCTATTTCTTCCCTTCTTTTATCCTCCAGCTTGTATCATATTAAATGCTATAAAGGAAAATATTATTATATCCTGTAACATATGGATAAAAAAGGCCCAGAAAAATCCTCTCGTTTCAAGCATGCTCTTTCCTAAAAGATAACCTAAAAATGAGGCCATGATAACCCCCACAATTCCATAAGGAACTCCATAGAAATGCCCTATTCCAAAAAAGATTGAGGAAAGGTATAAAGAATGCTTTCCACCTATCTTATCCTCTAAAACACTTATCAGGGCCGCTCTATAGCCTAATTCTTCATAAAAAGAGTTGACTGCTGCAAAGATTATGATAAACGGAATAAGGGGTATTATACCTATTAATTTAGACAGAGAGGGAATTCCTC
>CAZXRH010000041.1:0-16580 GCA_964642575.1 uncultured Halanaerobiales bacterium | reverse complement strand
GACCGTTATCTAGTAATTTGGCAAGAGTTGGCTGCCAGCTATAGGCAGCTTGAATATCACCGCGTTCCCAGGCAGCTACTATCTCAGCGGTCTGCATATCCAATAACTGTACCTGATCTTCAATACCTGCTTCTTTGAGAACATTTAAGAGGATATAATGGGCTGTGGAAGCAAAAGGAACGGCAACTCTTAAGCCCTTTAGATCCTCTACTTTTTCAATACCTGAACCATTTTTAACAGCCAGTGCTTCATTATCACCTAATACCTCATGGAGCCAAACCATTTCAACATTAAGTTCTCTTGATAAGGCTGTAATTGCATTGGTATTACCCATTGTTGCAAAATCAATACTACCAGAAGCGAGAGCCTGGTTTGCTTCAGCCCCAGAATCAAAAACAGTTGTATTAACTTCAATACCTTTTTCGGCAAAATATTTATCAAAATATCCCTCTGCAATTGCAATTGTTTCATCATTTGGAATCCTTAAAATCCCGAAATTGATTTCATCAGGCAGAGCTTGTTCATTGTCATTTTGAGCAGTTTGTTCATTACCACAACCTACTAGAGAAAAGACTAATAAACCAATAATTAATACAACACTTAATTTCTTTAAAAATGAATTTTTCATAATGACCTCCGTTAAAAATATGATAATTTATCTAAATTATACATGGCCTTTCCAGAAAATAATATTTTCCTCTAAATATCTGAAACCAGCATCAATAATAACACCGGTTATACCCATAATGATTATCCCTACGAAAATAACTTCACTTTTCAAAAAGTTTGAGGCATCTAAAACCATCCAACCAATACCTGAGGTTGCAGCAACCATTTCAGCTGAAACCAAGGTTGTATAAGCTACTCCAAAGGCTGTTCTGATGCCTGTAAATATTTCTGGCATAGATGCAGGTAATACTATTTTAAAGAATACATCTTTTTGATCTGCTCCTAGTGACTCTGCACTTAAGACAAAATCACGATTTAGCTTTCTTACTGCTGAGACACAAGCAATATAGATTGGTGCAAAAGCAGCTAAAAATAAAAGTACCTGTTTGGAAAGATCGTCAATACCAAACCAGAGTACTAAGAGTGTGTAATAGGCAAGAGGTGGTAGAGGACGGTAAAACTCTATTACAGAGTCAATAACAGCTTCTACTTTACTAAAATAACCGCTTAAAAGGCCTAGGGGTACTGCTGAAAAGATCGCAAAAAAGAGAGCTACAAAAAGACGTTTAAGACTAGCTCCTAAATGGACCCAGATTGGAACATTGTTATAACCATTTTCTAAAATATGCAAAAATGCCTTCCAGACCCGGAAAGGTCCAGGAAGTAGAGTGGGAGAAAAGACTTCTAATTTAGTAATAACATACCACAGAATAAAGATAGATGCCCATGTTATTAAAGTGAGTGTTTTTTCGGTCTTAGTTTTCTTTTCACCATCTACCTTTCTATTTATCAACTTGTCAGCCCATTTTGTTTTCTTTTTATTTTCTTCTTTTTTTGGCTGCTCTTTATTTTCTAAAGCCATAAATTTATCCTTTCTAATTTACATTTTAAAATAATGATAATAAAAGTGAAGTAATATATACTACAAAATAAGATATCACATTAAAAGATAATTATCAATTTGTTCATAGTTAGAAAACGTTTAAAAAAGACCACCAA
This sequence comes from uncultured Halanaerobiales bacterium, assembly GCA_964642575.1. Taxonomy (GTDB): domain Bacteria; phylum Bacillota; class Halanaerobiia; order Halanaerobiales; family M55B127; genus M55B127. The sequence goes on along the minus strand of CAZXRH010000041.1, from coordinate 14,912 downwards.
GTATAGGCCTGATGGTCTTTTTGATAGTAATATTAGAATTCTGTAGTAGTTATCTAATTTGTATTTACTTAACTTATTTTATTCAAAGTTATATTCAGTTACAATTTTATCTCGATCAGTAGTTTGATCTAAGAAGTATTCATGACAGCAGACTCCTAAGAATGAACCGGAAATATTGAATACATTATCATAGCCCATATTCTGTAAAGCTAAGACTGCATTATAGCTTCTTTGAGCTGAACGACAGTGTAGGTAAACTGGTTCATCTTCTGGAATTTCATCAACTCTATCCCGAAGTTGACTAAGAGGAATATTGACTGCATTTACAATATGACCCTCTTCATATTCATCTTCTTCTCTTACATCAACTATAAAAGCATCATTTTCAACAAGTTCCCTTACCTTTGTAACTGGAACCTGATTATATCGGTTATTTAATAAATTGGTAGCAACCATACCAGACTGATTTACTGCATTTCTTGGTGTACTAAAGATTGGTGCATAACATAGTTCTAAACCAATTAGATCTTCAACAGTTGCATCCATCATGATTGCGGTTGCAATGATATCAATTCTTTTATCAACATTTCCTTTTCCAACCGCTTGCGCTCCGAGAACTTTTCCAGTTGGAGTTTCATAAAGCAGTTTAAAGTGGAGTGGATTACTTTCGGGCATTAAGCCAACTTTATCTTGAGGAATGATATAGATAAAGTCATAAGAAATTCCAGCATTTTTAAGCTGTTTTTCATTTAGACCTGTAGTAGCCGCATTATAGTTAAAGGCTCTTATAACTGAGGAACCAATAACTCCATTATTATTATGTGGGATATTATATATATGGTTGGCAGCTGCACGGGCTTGTCTTTGAGCTGGACCAGCTAATGGCATTCTTGTTTTACTACGTGAAATACGGCAGTACTCTTCAATTACATCACCGACAGCATAGATATCAGGATCACTTGTTATATAATTGTGATTAACCTTAATACCACCGGTTTTACCAATTTCTAAGCCAGCTTCTTCAGCAAGTTTAGTTTCTGGATTAACACCGATTGAAAGAACAACAGCCCCAGCATCAATTTTTTTACCAGATTTTAGTACAACATGGTCATCATGTACTTCAGTTAGAGGATCACTTAAAACGACATTGACTCCATTATCATATAATTCCTTGTGAATTATTTGAGCCATATCATGATCAAGAGGTTGTAAAACCTGATCTAATGCTTCAATTAATGATACATTTTTATTAGAATGAATAAAGTTTTCCGCGATTTCTATACCTATGTAACCTGCTCCAATAACTGCAACATTTTCAATATTATTTTTATTAATATATTGATTTAATTTATCTATGTCAACAACATTTCTAATTGTAAAGACATTGTCGTTATTTACGCCTTTAATACTTTGAGGTCTAATGGGATTAGCACCAGGTGAAAGAATAAGTTTATCATAATCTTCGGTATATACTTCATCTGTTTCTAAATCTTTAACTTCAACAGTTTTCTCTTTTCTGTTAATTTTTGTTACTTCATTTTTAACTCTAGCATCAATATTATACTGTTCTGCAAAGTTTTCAGGACACATTAATACTAAATCATCACATTCTTGCACAACCCCACTGATGTGATAAGGTAGGGCACAGTTAGAAAAGGAAACATGAGGGCCTCGCTCAAACATAATAATCTCGGCAGATTCATCTAATCTTCTTGCTCTTGTGGCAGCAGAAGCTCCCCCTGCTACTCCACCAACAACTAAAATCTTTTTACTCATTTTTAAATTCCTCCTATTGATTTAATAATATAACTAACATTTTTAACAGCTTTACAATCAAATTAATTTAAAAAATCTTTGATACACATCAAAAGATTTTAACTAGCTATTTTTTCATTAAACCTATTACTGAGAATACCTCCTACGATCATAAAGATCAAAAAGAGCCAACCAGATAATGAGAAGTTAGCTATTGGTGTAAATAATGCTCCAACATTACAGCCATTAGCAAATCTTGTTCCTAATCCCATGGTTATACCACCAAGAGCATATAAAGAAGCCTGTTTGGAATTCATTTTTAGCTCAGAAGTAAACATTTCTGTAAATTTACCAGCTGTTAAGAGATAGACTACTGCACCAATGATAATTCCAAAGTTTTGAACAGAGATCTGATGTTCAAAAAATGGTGTTGAAAAAACATCGGCAGACATTTTAGTAAATCCACTTAAAGTTTCAGCCGAAATACCAAACAGCATTAAGAACTTACCAAACCAGATACCATATGGTTGTGAAGCACCCCAACCAGCTCTGGTAACTCCCATCAGGAGAGTAAAGATAATTGCTATAACAATGGCTCCCTGTTTTAAGGTCCAGGGTTTTTCAAAGAAATGATAATATGTATCTGCACTGAATAGTTTAAAGTTCTTTAAGTCAATTGGTTCTAAGTCTTCCTGCACTTTTTCTATTGGTAGACCTTTATATTTACCACTTTTAATTTGACTTTTTTCATATAGATAAGAGAGAGCTACAAATATTAGGCATAAAGCCCCAAGTGCTATTAAACCACCTAAATATCCTTCAAAACCATCTCCCTGGAATAAGTCGGGTAAAAAGACTCCTCCCATTGTTCTATAACCAATATATGTGCTAAACCAGGACTCTCTAACCCAACTCGCTGTATTTTGAATAGGGAAGCCTAAAAAGACGCCTAATCCAAAGAAGATAAGGGTTGTAAAGGCTCTTGGGAATCCGGCTGATAAATCGGTTAAAACTCCACTTGCACAGCATATAGACAATGACATCCCGAAACCGAAGAATAATCCTCCTAATATGACTCCAAAGTTAAGTGGTTTGACCCAGAGATTAAAACTGGCGGGGTCATTACCTAAAAGAAAAGCGGTTGTAAGTAAGGCGGTGATAAAAAACATAAACATAAGTGTTCTCATAAGTTTAGTAGAACCAGTTCTATAAGCTCTATTAACACTACCTGCAAAACCCGTATAAGCTCTTGCAAGGGCATATCCCAGACCAGTTCCTACTAATAGTCTAAAAAATAACATATCTGTTTTCAGCCAAAATTTTGCTGCTAATAAGACTAGTAGAATGGCTATAAATCCTATTAACTTTTCTGATCCTTTTTTCATTTGAATAAATTCCTCCTTTTAAAATTATGTAATTAGTAAACTTTGTTCTAAAATTCTCAAATAGGGCTAAAAATTTTAACCCAGGGCAGGATAAGGACTTTACTTTATTATTTTTTTATTCTTTATAATATAATTCACAAATTGTAACACCTATAAATAGTATATACTATTTATAGTGAATACTAAAATAAAAATATCTTATACTGAATAACTTTCCCTAATAGAAGAAAATAAGTTGTTAAATTTTATTTTTTGAAACGCAATATATTTGGTGTAAAAAATGATAATAATTTATTCGAAATAGATTATATAGATCAACTTATAAACTTTAATGCTTGATATGATAGGGTTTATGTATGTTATATTTCAAACTAAAAAATTGTGCTTTTTTCAATAAATATATTTTAGCTACTTCTAATAATAAATTTAATTATGACTTGGCTTAATCATTAAATCCCAAAAGTGAATTTTTTTATAAGAAATATTTCACTTACACTGAAAAATATATTTTTAAAAGTATGTTTTGTTAATTATCTCTTTTAATATTAATAAATCTTTAAAAAGATTATTTTACGAAGTTAATAATTTAACTAATAATTGTAAGAAAAAGCGTAGGTAAAATTTTTATATATTCAAAATAAAAAAAGATTGACAGTTTTTAAACTGCCAATCTTTATAAATTAGCTAACTTGTTTTATTATTTTTTTCAATCTTTTAATAAACTTGTGATCATCTTCTGATTGTCTCTTTTTGCTAGTTTGATGTCTTCCTCCTGCTCGTCTTATTTTTTGATTTATGTGCCGCTGCATTAGTAGATGTTCAATATTTTTGTTAGTAAATATCTTGCCACGAGAGTTAATTGCATGGGCCTGTTTTCCCAATACTAATGAGGCTAAGCCATAATCATCGGTAATAATAATATCACCTTTATTACATTTATTTAATATTTTCATGTCTACAGATTGATTACTTTGATCAACTTTAATTACTTTACCATAGTTTAATTCTATTTCATGGTTGTAGTCACAAAATAATAGTAATTCTGTATTATATTCTTTAGCTATAGTTTCTGTTTGACTAATTACCGGACAAGCATCACCATCAATTATAATTCGCATTTTTTTAGTATTCACCTAAATTGGCTGAATTGCTGTAGCCTCTTGATTCCCAGTATCCAAGATATTCAGAATCACTTGATAGTTCAATACGGTTAATCCATCTAATCCATTTGTATCCATATTTTTGTTCTGCAATTAACTGAAAGGGAAATCCTTGTCGAGGAGGTAGTTGTACATCATTTATTTTATCTGCAATCATTATATTATTTTCTTTTATAAAGGAAAGCGGCAAAGAAGTAGAATATCCGTCTGGTGAATAGAAGATAACCGTATTGGCTTCATCTTTTACATCAACATCTTCAAATATAGCAGTTAAAGGAATACCTTCCCAGAGAGCTTTGACTGACCAACCGGTTACACAGTTTAAAGTAATTACTTTTTTGATGTGTTCTTTTTCCTGTAAGGTTGCATATTCATATTCCTTTTTGTTTTCCACCAAACCGTCAACTACTAATCTATATTCCTCAATATCTACTTTTTGAATACCTTTGATTGAATTTTCCCTGAAATCTTCGATATCTCCTAATTTTTCTCCTTTATATTCATCTATTTCAACTTCTTCTACATCTTCTTGTCCTAAAATTGTTGATTGAAAGGTAAATATTAAAAGTGTAACTATGAAAAGAACCAATAATTTCTGTTTCATGGGAGTAAGCCTCCTTTCAAATTTGGATGAAATTATTTAAGCTTACTTTATATATTGTTAGAGTGAAAATCGAAATCTATATTATATATATAATTTTACTATGAAATCCGGATAACATCAAGAAATATAAATATTGAAAAGTAATATTAATCAGTTATTTTAAGTAAATTTAATTTTTAAAATCATAAACATGATTAACTTGAAATCCTATTGTGAATATGATAATTTGATAATGTAAATAATGTGATAAAAATCACTAACTAAAAGTAAATACTCCGAGTCTTTACTTCCTAAGGTTGCTTCTTACCTATGGGATTAAGGCCGACAGGGTATCATTGGAAACATTGATGCCTCCCAGTGTGGAAAGGAGTAGCGTGAGTTACTATTCAATTTTTTGAACAAAGTCGGCGCTTTCCTTTCAAAAATGAGCACTTTTTTCTAACGAGAAAAGTGCTTTTTGTAATTTAAAAAGGAGGTATGAATTTATGTCCAAGGATAATGAAGAAAAACAAAATTTTATGGAGCGCCCTACTACCAGAAGAGAATTTCTTAAAAAGAGTGTGGAAGGGGCGGCCGGAGCAGCTGTATCGTTTTCTGTATTAAGTCTGTTTACTGATTCGGCCCAGGCACAAGGAATCAAACTTGCAGATGGAATTGTTATCACTGACCCAGTAAAGTGTACCGGGTGTAGGAGATGTGAAACAAACTGTACTGCTGTAAATGATGATAAAGCTCATCCCTACATATCACGCATCAAAGTTGCCAGAAATTACAACTTTGGTAAAAACGGACCATCCATTAATTATCAAAATGGTGATGGACAGTTTGGAGATTTCACAATTGTAGCTGAAACATGTAGACAATGTGAATCACCTCGTTGTGTAAATGTTTGCCCAATGGATGCTATTTCAGCAGATCCTAAAACAGGTGCAAGAGTTATTGATCAAGATGAATGTGTAGGATGTGGCAGATGTGTAGTTGCATGCCCATATGATGTACCCACAGTTGATCCTGAAGCAGAAAAATCAACTAAATGTACATTATGTGAAGGAGAACCTGCTTGTGCAGCAGGATGTCCAACTGGTGCAATAGAGTTTATACCCTGGAAAGAAGTAGAAATGGCTTTAGTTAAAAGAGAAAGACTTATAGAAAACAACTAATAGATAGGAGGTAAGAAGTATGCCAAAATATAAAGGCTGGGCTGGAAAGATTTTACGTGTAAATTTATCTACTGGTAATATTACAACTGAAGATACTGAAAAATATAAAGAATACATAGGAGGTATGGGAATAGGATATAAAGTTATGTGGGACGAAGTTCCTGCAGATGTAGGACCATTTGATGAAGAAAATAAATTAATATTTGCAGGAGGTCCTTTGACTGGAACTGGTGCACCCTGTACTGCCCGTACTAATATAACTTCATTATTCCCACCAAATCCTGAAAATTTAGTAGCTGATTCTCATATGGGAGGGCATTTTTCTCCCGAAATGAAGTATGCTGGATATGATGCTATCATTATTGAAGGTAAAGCTTCTCATCCTGTCTGGTTAAGAATAGAAGATGACAATGTAAGCTTAGAAAATGCTTCCCGTTTATGGGGGCAGGGCATATTTGATACAAGTGCAGATATTGCTGGTATGATGGGCCAAGAAGCTCAGGTAGCAGCAATTGGACAAGCAGGGGAAAATCAAGCCAATCTATCAACTATTATGACTAATGGTAACCATTCAGCCGGTGGCCACGGCGGTATAATGGGAGCCAAAAAATTAAAGGCTATTGGAATTATTGGAACAGGTTCTGTTCAATATGCTGCCGATAAAGAAGATTGGATTAATTTAAATGAACATGTAATGTCAATTATTGGTGCAAATAATCAGCATGTAGTACCTAGTACTCCCCAACCCTGGGCAGAATATCATGATTCAGCTAGCCGCTGGACAGCTCAAGAAGGACTATACTGGGGTGCTGCTGACGAAGAAGTAGAAACAGGAGTTTGTCCACCAGAAGATACCAATAAGATTGGTTATAGAACTATGAAGGCTATCAAAGACTTAGGTTCAATTTCAGAAGATTATACTGTTAGAATGGGTGGTTGTCAATCATGTCCAGTTAGATGTCATTCTCACCTGGAAGTACCTGAGTTAGAAGAATATGGTGAATCACGTTATGTTGCTAATACCTGTATGGGTTTTTGGAATCACTATTACGTAAATCCCAATTATCAAACTGAAAAAGATGGTTTTTTAACCAAAACACTAGGAGCTCAACTAGCCGACAATTATGGACTATGGTTTAATTACGGTCAATTAGGTCGTGATTTAAAATATTTATATGAAAATAATATCTTAAGACAGGTTCTACCTGGTGAAGAATATAATGATATTCCCTGGGATTTATATGAAAAAGGAGATCCAGCCTTCTTAAAAGATCTATACAGAAGACTTGCTTATCAAAAAGGAGAAATCAGTCACTTAACAGATGGTGCTGCTAAATTAGCTGATCGTTGGAACCTAGGAGAAGACTACTGGAATAATTCTTCAGTTGGACTTTGGTCTCCAATGGGTTATCCTGTTCATCATGCTAATGAATCTAATGCCCAAGTTGGTTCTCTAATCAACTTAATATTCAATAGAGACCCAATGTGCCATTCCCATCAAAACTTTTTAGGCAGTGGTTTACCAATTAAATTACAAAAAGAAATTGCAGCTGAACTTTGGGGTTCCAAAGATGCAATTGATGTTCCTGCAAACTATACTCCAATGAATAAAGCCAAAGCTCGTTTTGCCAAATGGAGCCTGGTAAGAAATGTATTACATGACTCAATGACAGTCTGTAACTGGATGTTCCCGATGGCAACTTCACCACTTAAAGACAGAAACTATCGTGGTGATACAACCATTGAAGCAAAATACTTCAGCCAAGCAACCGGTATGAAAGTATCTGAAGACGAGCTTGATGAAATGGGGCGCAGGATTCTTACTCTGCATAGAGCATTGACTGTAAAACAAATGGGAACAGTTGATATGCGTAATAAACATGATCAGATTGTAGACTGGGTTTATGAAATGGATCCTGATAAAGATCCTTTTGAAGCTGGTACAATTAAGATGGACAGAGAAGATATGAAAAAAGCAAAGACCATGCTTTATGAAGAACTAGGCTGGGATTCCGAAACTGGAGCTCCTACAGCCAAAACACTTGATGAACTTGGTCTAAGTGATGTTAAAAAAGAACTAGCCAGTAAAAAACTTTTACCCAGTAAAGCGTAAATTATAAGCAAAGAAAGGGGAGCTATTTAGGCTTCCCTTTCTAAATTAAATATAAGGATGTGTTAATGATGGCTAACGACAATTCCCAAAAACACATACTTGCTCAAATAGCAAAATTAATAAGAAAGAAATCTAATAAGGGAAATATAACTAAAGTTAACAAGATCAATAAAAAAGATATTGACCTGTCAGATGATGAGTTATCAGAAAAAATAGACCTATTTAAAAATAATGAACAATATGAAGATATTAGAATTTTAAGTGGTGAAAAGGGGAGATATCTTTTTTCAGACAGAAGTATGACAAAAAAATATGCTAAATTAATGGCTCAAATTGAAGAAAATAACATCAAAGATTCTATAGCTGAAACTGTTAGAGAAGATTCAAAAATTTATCCTAGACCAACTGACATTAGTGTATTTGAGAAAAGTCCTTTCAATTTAGAAAAGGATGTATTAGATAATGTAATAGATCAACTAAAAGAAAATAATAAGTATAAGGACATAAAAGAAGTGGAAGCTTCCAACGGAGCCCTTTATCTATATTCTGATAAATATATGGAACAAGATCATGCAGTAGGGCTAACAGAATGGGTAGAAGTAATTCGCAAAGAGATACCTTAAGGGGTGAATAAAAGTGGAACAAGTTAAAAGGAATTCAACCAGTGATAAAACTAATATATGTAAAGAAAAACCTATCAATTTAACGGTTAATGAAAAAGATATAACTACTTTTATGTGTACACCCCGTAATTTGGAAGCATTAGGTGTTGGTTATCTATATAATCAAAATATTATAGAAAGACCTGAAGAGTTAATTTATTTAGGTGCTTGTAAAAGATTAGAAGCGATCAATATACAACTTAATAAAAAATTACCTAAACAAAAATTGAATTTAAAAGAAGTTCTCGCAAGTAGTTGTGGTAAAAGTATTAACCGCGAAAAAATAAAAAACTTAGGTAAGAACAACTCAAATTTATCAGTAAATATAAAGCAACTAAAAGAATTAGCATATGAAATGTTTAACAGCACTGTAATATATAAAAAAACAGGAGGAGTTCACTGCACAGCAATAACAGAGAAGGATGAACTCCTTTATTTAGAAGAAGATGTGGGACGACATAATGCTGTAGATAAGGTAATTGGGAAAGCTGTTTTAAACAATGAGAATTTTAAAGATAAAGTGATATTTACTTCAGGCCGTATTTCATCTGATATGATTTTAAAAATATCTAATACTGAGATTCCAATTGTTGTTTCACGCAGTATTCCAACTAATTTAGCTTTAGATATTGCTGAAGAAAGTCAGTTAACTGTGGTAGGAAGAATTTTAAGAAAAGAACCCTTGATTTATACCTGTTCAAACAGAGTAAAACAAAATTAAACTCTTTAAGGAGGAGGATGTTTATGATGTTTGGTAAGTTAGGACCCATGGAATTGATTTTAATCTTGGCAATTGCTTTAGTGATTTTTGGTCCTTCTAAGCTTCCCAAAATTGGTGAAGCTTTTGGGAAAGCAATAAGACAGTTTAAAGACCATGCCAATGAAGTAAAAAGCAGTGCAGATATTAATGAAGAAACTGGTAATGAAGATTCATAAATAAAATGATAGGGGATGAAAATAGTGGATGATATCAAGAAACCAATAGTTGAACATATATCAGAATTAAGAAGAAGAATTATTGTAATAATAAGTGTTGTAATTATAGGTACAATTGTTAGCTATATCTTCAGAGAAAAACTGATAGATCTTATATTAAGTCCTGTAAGAGAGTTAGATTTTATCTACTTAACCCCCCCAGAACTCTTTTTAGCTTATGTTAAAATAGCTTTAGTAGTTGGTATAATTGCTACATCCCCTATTATATTCTGGCAGATCTGGGTCTTTTTAGTACCAGGTTTAAAAAAGAAAGAAAAGATCTATCTCGGCATAGCAATTGTTGTAGGATATTTTCTCTTTTTATTAGGCGGATATTTTGCTTATCGGGTGATTATTCCGATAACAATTGACTTTTTTGTCCGGCTGTCAACAGAGACCATACAACCACAGTTTTCTTTTGGTAATTATACAGGTTTTATTAGTTCAATCTTGTTGTCTTTTGGTATTGTTTTTGAATTACCAATTTTGATTGCCCTGTTAACAAAGTTTAATTTAATAACAGCCTCTATTTTGAGAAAATATCGTAAATACTTAATATTAGTAATATTTATTGCAGCTTCGTTTTTATCACCACCTGATCTAGTATCTCAGCTTTTACTCGCTGCTCCTCTATTAGTGCTATTTGAAATAAGTGTTTTAATTTCACAATGGTTAGAATAATATATTAAGTACAAAAATCCCCTTCAGCCGAAGGGGATTAAATATTTTATAATAAAGTTTATAATTAAAGTCCATATATGTAAAAAGACTATGATAGGTATATTTTAGTTTTTTAAAAAATAAGCATACTCCCCATTATGATCATAACAATAGAAAGGATTTTTTTAATAAGCCTTTTATCTAAATGATCAAATATTTTCAGTCCGATGATCGAACCTAAAATAACTGCTGTTAAGCCCACAGAGGCCATTTTTATAATCTCAAAAGTTATATTTCCACGCAATAGATGAATAGCTATTGTAAAGAGAATGGAAAAGAAGAAAGTAGCCTGGATTGTACCCTGATATTCCTTTTTATTCTCAATAGAAGAAAAATAATAGATTACAAGTGGTGGTCCTGTAATGTTAAAAAGCCCTCCAAACAAACCGCTGATAAGGCCACTGAAAAGTCCATTGGTTTTAGTAGGTTTGATATTAATATCTTTATTAAAGAAAAAATATATTGATACTAGTATTAATAAAATACCCAATATAGATTGTAATATATTTGTTTCGAGATTTTCTAAACCAAACACTCCCACTGCCACCCCTATATAACTTCCAATAATAACATATATAATGGCTTGATATGAAACATGTTTTCTCATCTTGATGAAAATAAAGAAAACCAAAAATGCAGCTAAGATTAAAACTAAAATGGTTGCAGTTTTTACAGGTAAAAAGAGCACCAAAAAAGGCATAGATACAATGGCGAAGCCAAAACTAGTTGCTCCTTGAATAATACTACCGATTAATATAATTAGAAATATGTAGAATAATTCCATGAGTTTTCAATTCTCCCTATTTTGAACTTGATTTCTTGCTATTATATCATTAACCATACTCATTATGAAGTAATTTTAATAATAAAATTTTACCCATAATCATTGATAAGTTTTGGTTTCATTTTTAAGGTATTGAAGAAATGTGCAATAGGGCAATTTAAAAATGTTCATTCTAATATTAAAAACGAAAAATAATAGAAAAATTTTATGAATTAAAACGAAATAATTTTGGTATTATTATTAGTAGTATATGTTTTTAAGAGAGAAGGTGAATGTAGTGAAAGATAAGAAAAAGAATAATAAGAGAAAACCTGTAAAGAAAAAAGAAGAGAAGAAAAAGATGTAAGTAAATCTACAGAAAATTGAAATGAATTGATTATAAATTCTTGTTTTTTGACCTATAAAAGTGATTGTATCATTTTTATAGGACTTTTTATTTTACCCTTTATAAAATTAATATAAAAATATTGTTTTTAGAAATGAAACCTCCATTGTGGATAGTCCAATCCATATAAATAGACTATCCACTTTTGGAGGTTTTTATGCAGTGAATACATATTGTATTGTAACTAAAAATTAAAGTACTTAAAGATGATCTAATTCAAGAATCCAAATAGTCAAAAATACTGTCTAAATATTGATCTAAATTAGTTGAAATGTCCAAGGTATATTATTGTATATATTGGTGGTCAAAATATATTTGTTGATCAATTAATAGGAATAATATTAAAGGAATTATTTAATCTAATTTTGGTGACCATCTTGAATTTATATATTAAATTTATTGACAGTGTTAGAAAGTTCTTGAGCCATTTTTGATAAATCTTCACTAGCTTTAACTATTTCCTGAGTAGCTTCACTTTGATTTTCACTTGAAGCTGCAACTTCTTCAGCATTACCAGAAGCTTCTTCACTTACAGCAGATATTTCTTCTATTGAAGCACTAACTTCACTACTACTTTCAGACATATTATTTGCTGCATCAGCGATATTATCTATAAGTTCTTGTAAATTATTTGCTGCATTATTTATTTCATTGAAAGATTGCCCAGTTGCTTCAATAGTTTCTACACTAGTTTCTACAACATCTTCAGCTTCATTCATTTGTTCTACAGTTTCATCTACCCTATTATGTATTTCATTTATTAAACTAGCAATATTTTCGGTGGCTTCTGAAGATTCTTCAGCTAATTCTCTGATTTCATCAGCAACTACACTAAAACCTCTACCTGCTTCACCAGCTCGAGCTGCTTCTATAGCTGCGTTCAAAGCAAGTAAATTAGTCTGGGCTGATATATCATTAATCAATTCTACAATTTCTCCAATTTCATTGGAAAGAGCTCCAAGTTTGTTTATATTTTTAGAGGTTTTATTTGTTTGTTGTTTGACTTCTTTTACTTGATCAATAGAATTTGAAATTTCTTGATTACCATCATCTATATTAGACATTACATCTTCCGCTTTTTCATCCATATCTTTAGCCATAGTGCTTACATCATCAATCTCTTGAGCAAGTTTTGTAACACTATGTCTTGTTTCATCAATTTGAGCGGATTGTTCTTGGGCACCGGAAGCTACTTCCTGTATTGCCATCCCAACTTGTTCTGAATTTGTTGATATTTTTTCACTTGAATCAGTTAAATCTTCACTTTTATTAGTTAGATCTTCAGTAACATTTTTTATATTATTAATCATTTTGATAAGATTATTTTTCATAGTGTTAAGAGAAGAATTCATCAAGCCAATTTCATCATTTCTTCCATCATTTAATTCAGATAAATTTAAATTACCTTCACTAATTTCATTTGCAAATTGGGCAGCATTTTTAATTGGACCGGATATCTTTTTAGAAAAAATTAATGCAAATAAAATTACTAAAATGGATACTATCGCTAAAATTATTAGAGAACGGTTTCTTAGATTATTAATATTTGCAAGTAATTCTGATTCTGGGACTACGGCAATAAATTTCCATCCTAATTCTTCAGAAGTATATACCTGGAAATAATTACTTTCACCCTTTAAATCACTTTTGAAAAATGCTTGACTAATATTAGAAATATTATTTAATTCATCTACTTCTAATTTGGATATATTTTTGAAATTCAACTCTTTATTATCAGGATTAGCTAATATTTTACCATTTCCAGTAGTTAAAATCACATAACCATTTTCCCCAATATTAATATCAGCTACTAAATCTGTTAAACCGGCTAGACTTACATCGAGTCCTTGAACACCGATGATTTTACCACTATCATCTTTGATAGTTTTGACTGTACTAGTAATAACAGTGTCATCAGCAGACCAATAATAAGGACTAGTTCTGACTACTTCGCCCTTGTTTGCCATTGCCTTTTTGTAATATGGCCTTTCAGTGGGATCATAATTTTCAGGTACAGAATTAGCTGGCCATTGGATATAGCCACCTTCTTTTGTTGCCAGATAAACATAGGCTGTACCAGGATGACTTTCAGCATAATGGCGGTATTTTTTAAATATTTCTGCTTCAATACCTCCATTTTCTATTGGGGTTAATTCTAATTCTTCTTTTGTGTTTTTGTTTAAATAATTTGTAATTGTGCTATCAGCTTCTTTTACCATATCATCTGTAGCCAACATTTCGGCATCTTCTTTTATATCTTTAAAAAATATTTGCATTCCTCTATCTACTTGAGAAATTTCATTAAGACTGGAACGTTTAAAATTATCTTGTATTTCATTTTTATATTCATTGATATTGAAATAACTAAATACCAGTAAAGGTATTAGAGATAAAAGTAGAAATATAATGATTAATTTAACATTCAAATTCATTTTTTTGATTAATTGCATTAAGATACCTCCAAAGTTTTAATATTGAAAATATTATAAATTTAAAATATAATCCCTCCCTCATAATCGTTTATAATCATGATTATAAATTAATCATAATTAATCATTTACAATTTTATCATTTAGATAAATATATGCAAGGGTTTAATAAGATTTCTTCTTATACTCTAGAAATTTTAAGGAGGACACTATATACTTAAGTGTAAATAAGAATGTATTTAAGAAGTTAATGATGAAAAATCAATTATTTTTGTAGATTATACCCGAATTATATATAATTAAAATAGCTTAGGAAATACAGAAATATTCCAATGTATAATAAAATAATATTATAGATAACAATGAGGTGGAGAATTATGAAAAATTATTATAAAGATAAAGAAAATGTTTTAGAATATATTGAAATGGCAGAGGGGTATGATGGACGAGTATTAATTGAACATTTAAGAGATTATCTGCCGGAGGGTTCATCGGTTTTAGAACTAGGTATGGGGCCAGGGAAAGATTTAGATATTCTTAAAAAATATTATCAAGTAACTGGATCTGATTTTACCAAACACTTTTTAGACCTATATAAGGAAAACCATCAAGATATGGATGTAGACTTATTGTTACTTGATGCTAGAAAATTAGATATTGAAAGACAATTTGATTGTGTCTATACAAATAAAGTCTTATATCATCTTACTGAAGAAGAAATGATTGAATCATTGAGAAGACAAGAAGATTTATTAACTGAAGAAGGTTTAATATTGCACT
>CAZXRH010000040.1:0-16708 GCA_964642575.1 uncultured Halanaerobiales bacterium | reverse complement strand
AGCACTTAACTATACTTCATCATATTTAATTAAACCTCAAATATTACGTTAATAGATATTGAAGAGATAAAAAAAAAAGAGTTCATTTAGTATTGAAAAGTCCTATCTGTAAGAAGCATTAATATATTAAGAGAAAGGAGCATATCAGATGGATATAAGTTCTGCAATTCAAAATCAAATTAACAGTGTTAGGTCAGCTATCAATATGTCTACATTACAGACTGCTATGAGTCAAGATGGAGCAACTGTTAATAAGTTAATTGAAGGTATGGAAGAAACCAGTCAGGCAGTTCAAGAAGCTTCCTTGCCACATCTGGGGAACAATATTAATGTTAAAGCATAGTAAATATAATTTATACACTATAAATATTAATTATTTTAAAGTGACGTGATGTAAGGAGGAAATATAATGTCATCAACAGCCCATCAACAATATAAACAGGTCCAGGTTAAAACAGCTAGTAATGAAAAATTACTTATCATGTTATATCAGGGTTGTATAAAGTTTTTGAGAATAGCTAAAAAATCTATTAAAGAAGATGATCTGGAAAATGCTAATGAATACTTAAAAAAATCTCAGGATATTATCAATGAATTAAGATATACCCTGGATATGGAAAAAGGTGGAGAGATATCAAGTAACCTCTATCAGTTATACAGTTTCATGTATTCCGAACTAGTAAGTGCTAATGTTAATAAAGAAGTGGAACATATTGAAACAGTAGAGGAAATGATGTTAGAACTATTGGATTCCTGGAAACAAATTATTGATAATCCTAAACAGCAGGGAGATCAAAACATCAATCTAAGCGGATAATACAATATTATTTAAAATATAATTCCCTCTAAATAATAATTGAAAAGGGGTAATTAAAATGTCTGATATTAATAGTATTGGAAATAATGAAAATAAAATATTTTCTTACAAACCACAACAAAATAAAAATAAAATTCAGAAAAATAATCAAAGTAATAAAAACGGAAATAAAGTTGACAAAGTAGAAATCAAAGGTTTTGATGAAGGAAATGATAAAAGCAACAAAATCAATAAAAACTATAATCAACCAGACCCAATAAAAAGACCAATCAAAATAGATGATAATAATAATACGTTTTTCATAAACTACAAGGGAGAAAACAAAAGTATAAAGATAAAACCAGGTAACTATACTTTAACAGAAATATCAATTTCAATAAAAGAAAAGATAAATGAATCTTTCGGTATGGGAAAAGTTAAATTAAAAATGGCCGGTACTATTTCAGACGGTCTAATTCATGCTGAAGAAAATGAAACAAATAAATTTTTAATTGAAGAATAATTAATTTTATTCTTCTTAATTTTTTTAAGGAAGTGGCACTATGGACTTATATGATTACTATCAAAACTATTATAAAATAACCAAACAGCAGAAAGAAAAAATAATTAATGATGAAATTGATAATCTCCAGGATTTGATTGAGCAAAAACATGAAATAATAAAGCAGATCGAAGAAAACACAGATCTTGAAGATTATTTACGCAATCAAGATAATCCTAAAGAAGCATTTGAAGAATTAAAGAAATTATTAAATGATATTAATGCCTTAGAAGAAGCAAATACTAAAAGAGCTGAAGACAAAAAAGATGAACTTTTAGAAGATATGAATAGTTTAAACCAGAAGGCAAAGAGTAGAAAGGGTTATCTTGCTCAAAATAAATTTGAAGCAAAATTCATTGACAAAAAAAGCTAAAAGATTAGCATTAATCTAATACTGAATCAGAAAGAAGGGGTTGTTGTAAGTTGAATAACAAGTTTAAATTTAACAGTATAACTACTAAGTTTTTACTGCCCACATTATTAGTCATAATTGTAGGAATGGCAGTAATCGGATTTATCGGATATAATACTCAAAAAAATTATGTAATGAATTCGATAGAAAGTGAATCAAACATAAAAATAGAAGAAATTAAAAGTACCATTGAAGAAAGAGAAGAAAATGCCCAGATGACAGAAGAAGCCATTGATAAGTATCTTATCATGGTAACCGAAGCAATTAATGAAATATTTGCAGATACACCAAACTTTTTACTACAAAATAGAGTTGACAGCCTAGTAGAAAGTTTAAATGTACCAGAGATCCATGTAACTGATGGCCAGGGAGTTATCCAGTGGTCAAGTGTAGATGACTTTATAGGATTTGATTTTCACAGTGATGAACAAACCCAACCGTTTTTAGAGGGTTTAGAAAATAAAGATTTTCAGTTATCTCAAGAACCACAGGAAAGAGGTACTGATGGATCTCTTTTTAAATATGTCGGTGTAGCAAGACAGGGTAAACCAGGTATTGTACAAATTGGTGTACAGCCCACTGAACTACAAAGTTTACTAGACAAAATAAATATCAAAAGGATTGCATCTAATACAACATATGGAGAAAATGGTTATGTATATATCACTGATCAGTCAGGTAATATCATAAGTCATCCAGATGAAAGTTTAATTGGAACTACTATTACCCAGTATGACTGGGGACAACAAATTGTTGATGAGCAGTCTGGAGAAATGGTCAATACTTTTAATGGCCGTGAATTACTACAGAACTTTGAACCTTATGAAGAAAATATAATTGTAACTGCCTTACCAACCAGTGAATACCAGGGACCACTTAATAGTTTTAGAAACAAGATATTAATTACCATCTTTATTGCCATTATCCTAGCTTCTATCGTAACTTACTTAACGACAAGAAGTGTAGTAAAACCACTGCAGAAAGCACAAGGCTTTGCTGAAAAAATAGCAGATGGCGATCTAGCAGTAGAAGAACTAGAAAATGATAGTAAAGATGAAATTGGAGATCTGGCTGATTCACTCAATCATATGAGGAATAGATTAAGAGAACTGATAGGTAAAGTTGCAGAAGTATCTAATAATCTTTCTGCTTCCAGTGAAGAATTATCTGCCTCCGGTGATGAAGTCACAAATTCTGCCGAACATGTCGGAAAAGCAATTGAAGATGTTGCTTCAGGAGCAGAAGAACAGACTGCCCAGGTTGAAGAAACATCAGAAAATATTAAAGACTTAATTGATAGATTAGATGAAGCAGAAGACAAATCAGTTAACTTAGAAGAACTTGAACAGGAAGTAATGGAAAATATTAATAAAGGTAATGAATCTATTCAAAAATCTGTTAATAAAATTAATCAGATTAAAGATTATTATAAAGATGTTGCAGATACAATGGATTCCTTAGGTGAATCCTCAAATGAAATTGGAGAAATTGTAAATCTGATCAATGATATAGCTGCCCAAACTAACTTACTTGCTTTAAATGCAGCAATTGAGGCAGCCCGAGCTGGAGAAGCAGGCCGTGGGTTCAGTGTTGTAGCTGATGAAATTAGAGAACTTGCTGAAGAATCCGCTAATGCAACTGAACAGATATCAGAATTAATCAATGACATTCAAGATGATGTTGATTCTGCTGTTGATAAGATGGATAAAACAGAAGAGGCAGTTGAAGAAGGTGTTGAAACAATAGAAAATACTGGAGATATCTTCAGTACGATCAATGATACTTCTCAGAATTCAAATCAAGCGATTGAAAAATTACATGCTTCAATTGAAGAAATGAATAAAAACAGTAAACAGGTTGAGGAAGCGATAGAGCAGATAGAAGAAGTGAGCAAAGATGCTGCCAGTAATGCCCAGGAAGTTGCAGCATCAAGTGAAGAACAGATTGCTTCAACCGAAGAAATAGTAAATGCAGCAAAAGAATTAGCAGAAATGGCCAACGAACTATCTGATAATGTAGATAAATTTAATCTTTAAAGATCAAGGGCTATCCTTTAACCTAAAAAAGGATAGCCTTTTGCCCTTTTACAAGTGAATAGGAGCACTGAAAAGAACATATGATTACAATAAAAATTTATTATTAAAATTTAAAAATAAAGGCAGGAAATAAACTACTTTTATAAAAAATGTATAAGTGCCGGGTGGAAAAATATTATAAAATTTATATTAATAACTATTAATTCCCAATAAGACAAATTTCAACTATATTTTGGGTTGTTAACTAAATGTAAAAATTAATAATTATTCCTTGACACAAGCAATTTTATTAGATATGATTTCAATATAAATTAATAATTTTCCATAAATTGTTTGCAGTAGATACCCTAATAAAGTTTAGTCAATTTATCAAGTTTTTACTAAAAATATAATATATAGATATATTTTGTTATTAAAAGTACATAAATGGAAATATATTTTTTAATATGAACGTTTTGTTCCTATTATGACAAATATTTACAAGAAATTGGTTAAAATTACTAATATTTATTTTAAATGAATTTTCTTGACATCAAGTAAATAGTTAGTTATTATTTAAGAGTAACCTACTAATAAATATAAGTTATTTCCTTTTTTTATAAATTGAATATATATACTTTTATATATATTTAAACTAATTTGAAAAGGGCAAACCTAATTTAATTTAGGTGCGCAAAGCTTTGGATCCATGAGTGGACCGCCAGGCTGCCGGATTAGTATAATAATTTCGGTGCCTATGGCTTTAAGCTATAGGTTTTATTTATTTTAACAAAGAATTTACAATCAAATAAGTTTTCTTTGATTCTATTTGAAAAAGGCAAATCCCCAGCAATGGGGAGACGCAAAGCTTAGAGTCTTTTTAAAGACTGTCAGGCTGCCAAATTGATGATGTTATATTTGGCGCCTACAGTATTTACTGTAGGTTTTTTTAATTTAATGTATAAATTTACTTAAATGTATTTTTAAAGTGCAGGAGGAAATGAACGTGAACAATTCACAGTTTGGACTAGATGATATTAAAAAAGATGCTCTGAGAGAAGTAGGTAATATTGGAGCAGGTAATGCAGCCACAGCTTTTTCTGAAGTATTAGATCGCAAAATTGAAATAGATGTTCCTTCCGTAGAAATCATACCACTAGAAGATGTAAGCACTATAACAGGTAGTGAAGAAGATCACGTAGCAGGGGTCTTGTTTAAAGTATCCGGCGATGCGCCCGGAACCATCCTTTTTGTATTCCCCTCTTCCACAATCAAGTATTTAGTTGAAGTAGTAATGGATAAAAAAATAGAACCTGAAGAAATGGGAGAAATGGAAGTTTCCCTCTTAAAAGAACTCGGTAACATCTTAAGTGGTTCTTATTTAAAATCGATTGGTGATATGACCGGTTTAAATATGAATCAATCCATCCCTGGTTTTTCCTATGACATGGCCGGAGCTATTTTAAGCTCAACCATGATCTCCGCCAGCAGCACCGGTGAGAACGTACTTCTCATTGAAACTGAATTTATGGACGGTGAAAACAAAATTGAGGGATATTTTTTCTTCATCCCTGAGGTAGAGTCGTTATCTATAATTTTGAATTCGCTGGGACTGAGTGGAGATGAGTAATGACGAAATCAGGATAAAGATGGCCGAATACACAGTAGCTAAACCCCCAAATGTTTTAGTTACCTTAGGTTTAGGTTCCTGTATAGGTTTGGCCCTTTATGATAAATATTCTAAGGTAAGTGGATTAATACATTTTATGCTTCCGGCTAGTAATGGTAAAAAGAATACAGCGAAATATGCTGATACGGGGATACCGTTCTTGATTGAAGAAATGGTAAAAAATGGTGCGAAGAAGAGAAACATAGTGGCCAAGCTCGTTGGTGGAGCAAAGATGTTCAGCTTTGGAGAAGAAAATTCAGTGATGAATATCGGTAAACGTAACTCTCAAGCTGCTAAAGAAATTTTAAAAGCAGAGGGTATCAAAATAGCGGCTGAGGATATAGGTGAAGATTTTGGTCGAACAATGAGGTTTTACAGTGAAACTGGTGATGTATTAGTAACTTCCTATAAAAGAGATGATTTAACCATCTAGGTTTTCCCGTTATTACCTTCAAGAATACCCTTAATATATATAAGTTTTATTCATATTTAACAAAAATAATTTACAAAATTTATAAAATATTGTATAGAAATAAGTTAACTTATACAACATCTATTTTAAGGAGGAACGTTTCATGAAAAATGTGTTAATTGTTGATGATGCCGCTTTTATGAGATTGAATTTAAAAAACATTCTTAAGGATGATTATGAAATCTTAGGAGAAGCGGAAAATGGAAAAGAGGCAGTAGAAATGTATCAGGAACATGAACCTGATATTGTAACAATGGATATTACAATGCCGGTCATGGATGGTATTGAAGCCATTAAGGCAATTTTGGACATCGATCCCGATGCCAATATTGTAGTATGTTCAGCCATGGGTCAGCAAAAAATTGTAATCCAGGCCATTGAATTAGGTGCAAAGGACTTTATTGTAAAGCCCTTTAAAAAAGATAGAGTTAAAGAAGCTATTGCCAAACTGAGCTAAAGAAAGGGAGGATAAAGTTGAATTCAACCATTAATTTATTAGAAATGGGTTTAAATGGAGCACATCTCCGTCATGAAGCCCTTTCCAATAATATAGCAAATGTAAGTACACCAGAATATAAAAGAAAAGACGTAAACTTTATTGATGCCCTGAATGATAACTTACGAATGATTAAAGAAAAAAACGGAGGACAGAACTCTAATTCGGTCCGTCTAGCTAAAACCAATATCAACCATACTGATTTCAGCAGCCGTAATTCTCGTCTTAGATTTAATGGTACAACTACCTTTAAAGTAACAGATCAGAATAATACATCTTATCGTAATGATGATAATAATGTTGATATTGATGCTGAAATGGCCAAACTTGCTAAAAATAACCTATATTACAATACAATAGCACAAAGGATTTCCGGCAAGTTCAGCTTACTACAGGAAGTAATTCAGAAGGGGAGTAAATAATTATGTTTTCAACAGTTAATGTAAGTGCATCTGGCTTAACGGCCCAAAGACTTCGAATGGATCTCATTGCAGACAATATAGCAAATGTAAACACTACCCGCACAGATGACGGTATTCCTTATCGCCGTAAACTGGCAATTTTTAAAGAACGAAACAGTTCATTCACAAACTCCCTGGCCTCAAAGATGTCCGGTCAAAATAATACTGGAGAGGGAGTTGAAGTGGCAGGCATCAGAGAAGACACTTCACCCTTTAAAACAGTCTATAGACCTAATCATCCCGATGCTAATCAGGATGGCTATGTCGAAATGCCTAATATAAACATTACTTCCGAGATGGTAGATATGATCTCGGCTTCACGTTCTTATGAGGCAAATGTTACTGCACTTAATACATCGAAGAGAATGGCTATGAAGGCCTTAGAAATAGGCAGGGGGTAATATAGATGAATATGATCAATCCAATTCAAAGCCGCTTACAGCTTTTAAATCTTAACCAAATTGATGATAAAAAGCAGACTGAAACAGGCAAGGATTTTCAGGCTCTGCTAAAAGAAAATATAAATAAAGTTAATAACCTTCAGTTAGAATCAAATCAGTTGACTGAAGATTTTGCGCTTGGTAAAACTGATAACATCCACCAGGTAATGATTGCCGGTGAAAAGGCAGAGACCTCAATGAAACTGACTTTAGCAGTTCAAAACAAGGTCATTGACGCCTATAAAGAAATTATGAGGTTGCAAGTATAATGTTGGACATAACTTTTGCACTGTATATAGGTGTTTAGGAGAGGTAATAAGATATGTGGGATTCTTTAAATGATTACATAGAAAATATAAAAGAACTCTGGGGCAACCTGGACGGTAAAGCAAAGATAATGATTGGAGCGGGAACGGTCTTGATGTTAGTTGTCTTTGGATACTTGATTGTATCTGGTGACTCCACCGTCTATACCCCTCTTTATACAGATGTAGTCCAGGAAGATGCCGGTAAGATTGTTAATTCCTTAAAGGAAAAAAATATACCTTACAGGTTGACCAACAATGGTTCTACCATTGAGGTACCCAAGGATCAGGTCCATCAAGCTCGTATAGATTTAGCTTCAGAAGGACTACCTCATCAGGGTGTTGTTGGGTTTGAAATCTTTGACCAGAGTAATTTTGGTACTACCGATTTTGAGAGAAAAGTTAACTACTACCGGGCAGTTGGTGGTGAGTTAAGTAGATCGATTAAAGTCATGAATGGAGTCGAATATGCTAAAGTACAAATCACAGCTCCCAAAGACAGCCTTTATCTAGATGAAGAGAAATCAGCTTCAGCTTCTGTCTTACTTCAGTTAGATTCAGGCTTTAGAATGAACACAGCCCAGATTAACTCTATAACAAATCTAGTGGCGAGTAGTGTCCAGGACATGACTCCATCTGATGTAACGGTAATTGATACCGGTGGTAATCTACTCAGCGCTGAAAATAATGGTAATAACATGAACAGCCAGATTAGCCAGGAAAACATGGAGATTCAAAACAATTTTGAACAGGGTTTGGAAAGGGACTTACAAAAATTATTAACAAAAGTATTAGGTCCGGATAACTTTTCTGTCAATGTCAGTGCTAAACTAAACTTTGACCAAAGAGAAGTAGAAAGTAAAACCTATATGCCGGTAGCAGACGGTGAAGGTATCGTTAGAAGCGAAGAAGTGAGAGAGGAAACCAATGACGTTACTTCCAATGGTAATGGTGGCGCAGCCGGCACTGAGTCCAATATACCAGAATATCAAGGTGAAGGAGCAGCTACTCAGACCAGTCAGTCCGAAAAGACCAATACAGTAACCAATTATGAGATCAATGAAAAGATTGAACGACGTGTTTATGCCGGTGGTGAAGTAGAAAGACTCTCCGTATCAGTTATGGTCGATGGTGAGCAGGAACAGGCCTTACTTAACAAAATTGAGGAATCGGTCCAGACTGCAATCGGTTATGATCCAAATCGCGGAGATGAAGTTTCAGTTAACAGCTATAACTTTGACAATAGCCTTGAACAGGAAATAGCACAGGCCAGAGAAGCAGAAGCCAGTGCTGAACGAAACAGAATGTATATTTACGGTGGACTAATAGTTTTAATCATAATAATTTTAAGTGCAATAATTTTCTTTGTCAGAAGAGGAATGTCTTCTTCAACTACACCACAGCCTGTGCAAAGAGGCCAGATGGTAGATTATGAGTCTAAAGAAGTTGAAGAAGTTGAAGATTATAGTAAACCAACCTTAAGTGAGGAAGAGAAGAAGAAAAAACAGTTAACCGAAGAATTAGAAGATGTTGTAGCAGACCAGCCCGATGATGTTGCTAAATTACTTAAAAACTGGTTAATGGAAGACTAAAACACACTCAAAGTAAGGAGATTAATTATGCCAAGTATATCTGAACTATCAGGTAAACAAAAAGCAGCAGTATTACTTATCTCGCTCGGTCCAGACATGTCAGCGAAGATATTTAAACATTTAGATGATGAACAGATCGAGGAAGTAACTCTAGAGATAGCAAATATGCAGAAAGTAGGTACTGAGCTTAAAAATAAAGTACTAAAAGAATTTTACCACCTGCTGCAGGCAAACGACTATATCAGCAGTGGAGGTATAAAATACGCCAGACAGATCTTAACCAAAGCGGTTGGAGAAAAAGAAGCAGATAATATTTTAAATAGATTGACTGCCAACCTACAGGTGAGGCCATTTGATAATATAAGAAAAGCCGACCCTGATCAACTACTTAACTTTATACAGGGTGAACACCCTCAAACCATTGCTTTAATCCTTTCCTATATTGAGCCTTCCCAGGCTTCTCAGATCTTATCTTCCCTTTCAGAGGAAGTACAAAGTGATGTAGCAAAAAGGATTGCCTTAATGGATAGAACATCTCCCGAAATTATCAAAGATGTAGAAGATGTTTTAGAAAAGAAACTTTCTTCCGTTATTACCAATGAATACGCTTCTGCTGGTGGAATTGATTCAATTGTAGATATCTTAAATCAGGTCGACCGTGGAACAGAAAAGAATATATTCGATGAATTAGATGAAAAAGATCCCGACTTATCAGAAGAAATCAAAAAGAAAATGTTCGTATTCGAAGATATCGTATTACTATCTGACAAAGCAGTACAGCTTGTCTTAAGAGAGGTAGAGACACACGATATCGCACTTGCCCTTAAGACTTCAGGAGAAGAAGTTGAAGAAGTTATCTTTAATAACATGTCCAGTCGTGCTAGTGAAATGCTGCAGGAAGACATGGAGTACATGGGTCCAGTGCGCATTAGAGAAGTAGAGGATGCACAACAGCGTATTGTAAATGTAATCAGACAGTTAGAAGAAAGCGGTGAAATCGTAATTGCACGCGGTGGGGAGAGTGAATTAGTTGTCTAAAATAATTAAAGCTTCTCAGATTATTGGTAAATATAAATTATCAAATGTTCATGAAGAAGAGATTGAAAAAGAAAATCAACCAGAAGAGACTTCAGAAAGCAAGGAAAATCAAAAAACAACAGAAGAACAACAAAAAGAAAAAGCTAAAAAGATCATTGAAGAAGCAGAAGAAAAAGCCAAAAAGATTATCGAAGAAGCCAAAGCAGAAGAAGCCAAAGTTGAAAAAATTAAAGAAGAAGCATACCAGGAAGGTTATCAAAAAGGAAAAGAAGAGGGTTATCAAGAGATAAAACAAAATATGCAGTTTGCAATTGACAGCCTAAATGAAGAAATAGCCCAATTAAAAGATCAGTATGAAAAGGAGTTAAACCAACTCAAACCCCAGATAATCAATATTGCAACTAAGATGGCAGGAAAAATAATCAATCATAAAATAGAACACATTCCTGAAGTGATCAACAATATTGTAGAAGATGTTATGGGGGATTTAAGTAATAATCATCAGGAATTTGTAATAAACATTAACTCTGAGATGCTCCCCTATTTAAATAAAAGTGATTTAAAAACTAGTTTTCCGGAAAGTAACTTTAAATTCAATACAGATGATTCTCTAAAAAAAGGGGATGTTGTAATCAAT
Organism: uncultured Halanaerobiales bacterium; assembly: GCA_964642575.1. Lineage (GTDB taxonomy): Bacteria > Bacillota > Halanaerobiia > Halanaerobiales > M55B127 > M55B127. The sequence goes on along the minus strand of CAZXRH010000040.1, from coordinate 5,813 downwards.
ACTAACTTCGGAGGCAAGGATGCTTACTTAAATGAAAAACTAGGTAGATTGGAAACACAAATTAAAAAAGAAATGGGTATGAATCTATAAATGTTTAAAGATTTCAATTTAGAAAAACTTGAAGAAACAATTGAAAATACCAAAGTTAACCGGGAGTTCGGCTATATCACAAGAGTAGTTGGCCTTATCATAGAATCTATCGGCCCGGAAGTCAGTATTGGAGAACTTTGTTATATTAAAAGCACAGAAGGCGATATTGAAGCCGAAGTAGTTGGCTTTAATGATAATAAAGTTCTACTGATGCCCATTGGAGTAATGAAGGGTATCACACCGGGCGCAAAGGTAATTGCAAGCGGTAGTGAACTTAAAATTGAAATTGGTGACGAACTTTTAGGTGAAGTTATGGACGGTCTCGGCCGCCCCCTTACTTCTGAAAAAGAAGAATTTAAAAACCCTAACTTAAAAGAAGTAAATGTGAATAAAGAACCACCTGATCCCCTAAAGAGACAAAGGATTAAAGAACCCTTAAGTCTAGGTATTAAAAGTATTGACGGTCTATTAACTTGTGGCCGCGGCCAGCGGCTTGGTATCTTTGCTGGTAGTGGGGTAGGTAAAAGTACCCTGTTAGGTATGGCAGCCCGTAATACCGATGCTGATATAAATGTTATCGCTTTAATCGGTGAACGTGGGAGAGAGGTTAGAGACTTTATCGAAGAAGATCTTGGCCCGGAAGGCTTAAAGAAATCCATTGTAGTGGTAGCTACCTCTGATAAACCGGCTTTGATTAGAATGAAGGCGGCCAGTGTAGCAACTGCAATTGCGGAATTTTTCCGCGACAAAGGTAAAGATGTTCTACTCATGATGGACTCTGTTACAAGGGTCGCAATGGCTTTAAGAGAAGTCGGTTTGGCTTCCGGTGAACCTCCGGCAACCAGGGGTTATCCACCCTCAGTATTTGCAAAACTACCGAAATTATTAGAAAGAACCGGTACCAATGATAAGGGTTCAATTACAGCTCTGTATGCAGTTTTGGTAGAAGGTGATGACTTTAATGAACCGATCTCTGATACTGTAAGAGGTATATTAGATGGTCACATAACCTTATCAAGAAGCCTTGCTTCTAAAAACCATTTCCCGGCTGTTGATGTTTTAGAAAGTGTCAGCCGTGTGATGAAAGATGTTGTTTCAGAAGAACATATCGAAAATGCTAATCAACTTAAAAAACTATTAGCTGACTATAAAGAAGCAGAAGACTTAATCAGTATTGGTGCTTATGAACAAGGCAGTAACCCGAAAGTAGATCGGGCAATCGATAAAATAGATAGAATAAATGACTTTTTAACCCAAAAAATAGAAGAAAAAGTAAGTTTTGAAGAAACAAAAAGAAGATTAGCACAGATCATAAATTCTTAAAAAATATAGTATTTCTTAAAGGGGTAATCTTATGGCTCAATTCAATTTCAGACTACAACGAGTATTAGATATAAGAGATGTAGAGCTAGACAAGGCTCAAAATGAACTCTATCAGGAAAAACAAAAATTAACTGAAATAGAAGAAAAACTAGATAAAGCAAAACAAAAATTATCAAACCTCTTTGACTACATCAGACATAATAATTTAACTGTAACAGAAAACATTAGAACTAGAGATTATATCAAAAAACAGCAAAGAAAAATTGAAGAAATTTCTAATAAATATTACCAGCAAAAAGAAGTAGTTAGAGAATACCAGGAAAATCTAATTGAAAAAAAACAGGCTAAAGAAAAGATAGTAAAAATCAAGGAAAAGAAATCAAAAGCTTTCTATAAAGAATTCTTAGATAAAGAGCAGAAAGAACTTGATGAAATAAGCCTACAGTTGAGCCAACAGGGGGTATAGAATGATTAAAAAAGCAATATATATCTTCCTCTTTTTATTCATAGCAGTATATATAGTCTGGGCTCTCAACCTATTTGGTATCCTACAACTGGATGATGTAGTAACATCTACCCCTTATGTAAAGGAAAGAATGAAGACCGATAAACAGTATGATAGGATGATGAATGATTATTATAAATTAGAAAATGCCTATGACGAACTTAAAAAAGAAAATGAAGAACTAAAATCAGATTTAAATCAAGTACAAAACACATTAGAACAAAAAGACGAAAAAATAGCCAGCCTGGAAGAAAAATATGCAAACTTGCAAAAGAGTCAGGAAGATGAAAAACAAAGAATTGATAAACTGGTTAAGATCTATGAAAACATGGATGCAGAAGAAGCAGCCAATGTTATGGCTGACTTAAAGATGGAAACTAGTTTAGAAATCATGGATGAACTAAAAGATGAACATGTGGCAGAAATATTAATGAACATGCCCAAAGAGACAGCTGTAACTCTAACTGAGCGATTAAGGGAATAGCAATATTCTCTTAATTATAGATGAACAAAAAATAACTAAATGAAGGAGGTGAAGACAGATAAATGCTTTAGCAGTTACTTTACAAAACAGCCAGCTAAAGACTGGTAAAGCAGATTCTAGACAACCAGAAATTAAAGGTAACTTCAAAGAAAAGATAGAGTCAATTTTAAAGCAAAACAATATTGAAACAGATAAAACAAGTAATGAATTTAAAAATGTAGATGAGTTAGTGAAAAAGATCAAGAAATTACTCAAAGAAGAAGATATTGACCTAGAAAATGTAAAACAGATTTTAATAAAACAAACTAACAATAAAACAAAAGATAATAAAATTTCACTAATAAAGCTAACATCAGAAAACAAAACAGACAATCAAAAACCAGCCAACAACAAATTCAATATCTTAATTGAAGTTACAAATAATACAACAAAAAATACCAAAGAAGTAAGCCAAGAATCTGCGGACAGATTAGACAGACTGCTGAATGAGTTAAAAAAATTAAATAGTGAATTAAAAAGTAAACAAACTAGTAATGAAAATAGTCAAACAAACAAAAACGCTAATTTAACTGAAGAGAATCAAAAAATAATAAAAGATATTCTAAACAAATTAAAACAACTTGATCAAAATCAACTTAAGAAAATAAAGAAGATGCTGACAGCTCAAACCAAGAACAAGGAAACTAATCAACAAAACCAGATATTAAGCAAATTAAAAGTAATAAATAATAATCAATTAAATGATCAAGTGAAAGTAAAACAAATCATCACAGAAATCAATAAACTAACCAATCAAGAAGTAAAAACAGTAACAGAAAATATTGTAAAACAGATCGAAACCAAATCAAATAAACAACAATCAAACAAGACCAACTTAGTTCAAAATAATAATCAAAAAACTAATACTAATAATAAGACCCAACAAAATATTAAACAAAACAATAAGCAAATCAAAGAAAATATTCAAATAAAGAATAGAACTCAATCTGAAAACACAGCAAAAGATAAAACTAACATTGAAGTTAAGGGGGATAACTTAAAAGATACTTCCCAAATTAAACTGAAAAACAATACAAAAGATAAAATAGCTTTCAACAACTTAGAATTCGAACTAAAAAATAATGATAACAATAAGAAATACAAAAAAGTAAACAACTTAAAGTTCTTCAGTGAAAAACAGCGTAAACAAAGTAATGAAAATATAACTGGATTTAAAAATATTGAAGTTAAAAGCCAATCTAATAAACAGAATATAAATAATGTAACTCAATTTAAAAACATGATTCAAAAAAATGATGTATTAAACCAGATTAAAAATAAAGTAAATATAAATAAACTAACTAATAAAAACCAAATCGAGATCCAGTTAAAACCTGAATCACTTGGTAAGATGAAAATTAATTTATCAATGGAATCAAATAAATTAGTTGGAAAAATACTAGTAGAAAACAATGTGGTACAAAACTATCTAGAAAACAATTTAAATGAATTGAAAAACAATCTTTTATCAAAGGGATTACAGGTAGATCAATTTAACATCGAATCCGAAAACAAAGACTATAACCACAACCAAAATAATCAAAACTCAAATAACCTATTTCAGCAGTTTAAAGAAGGACAAGATAGTAACAGACACCAAGGTCAAGACAGTGTATATGAGTTTTTTGAAAACACTGAGTTACAGGAAGGACAAGTTGAAACAATTGCTAAGCCTGGTTGGAAAAGCCCGAACTTGAATACAAGTGGCTTTGAATACTTTGCTTAAAGAGAGGAGATGTAATATGCCTATAGGAGCTGCCGGAGCAGCAAGTGGTCAAGCAGCTGCTGATAACCAAAAAGCAATTGGTGATCAGGTCAAAAAAGAGTTAGATAGAGATGCATTTTTTAAACTCTTAATTACACAGCTGCAGAATCAGGATCCGTTAAAACCGATGGAAGACAAGGAATTTATTGCTCAGATGGCACAGTTTAGTTCTTTAGAACAGATGAATAACATGAATAAAAACTTCAATAAACTAATGGATGTGCAGAGGATCAATCAAAATAGTTCTTTAATCGGAAAAACAGTTGAAAAAAGTGGAGACAAAGGAATAATTTCCGGAGAAGTTGTAAAGATAAGTTTTGAAGGAGATAAAACTTACGCTCATTTAGATAATGAGAGCAGTTCTAAAATCAATGTAGACAATATAACAGCCATATATTAAAAAACAAAAGGGAGTAAGGTGAGAAAAATGAAAATTGATAACAGATTAATAATCAATCGACCCCTAAAACCTAATAAACAAAACAATCAAGTAGACAATAATGAAGATAAAAAAGTTAATAAAAACAATACTCCTTTTAAGAAGATATTTAAGGAAAAGATACAGAGTTCAAAAATTGAGTTTTCCAAACATGCCAAAGAACGATTACAGGCAAGAAATATAAATCTCAATAAGACTCAGATTCAAAAACTTCAAAAGGGAGTTGAAAAAGCTGAATCAAAGGGTTCGAAAGATTCCCTAATATTAGTTGACGATGTTGCCTATATCGTAAGTGTGAAAAACAATACTGTAGTAACTGCAATTGACGGCAACAACATGAAGGAAAAAGTCTTTACTAATATTGATTCAACAGTACTGATGAAATAACAAAAACAATAAAAGCTGGTTAGATGGCAGGTCCCTTTGCGGGAGCCAAGGATGCTAACTGACAGAGGCATTCTGCCAGCGTAAAGGAGAGGTTGATAACTAAATGTTAAGATCAATGTATGCAGGTGTGTCAGGCTTAAAAGCACACCAACAACAAATGGATGTTATTGGTAATAATATATCAAATGTAAATACGACAGGCTTTAAAGGAAGTAGAGTTACCTTTAAAGAGATGTTAAGTCAAACTATAAATGGTGCGTCATCCCCACAGGGAGGACGTGGAGGTACAAACCCTAAACAAATTGGTTTAGGTGTACAACTAGGAAGTATTGATAAAAACATGGGCCAGGGAAGCTTACAGTCCACTGGCAAAGAAACAGATGTAGCAATTCAGGGTAATGGTTTCTTTATTGTAAATGATGGAAACCAAAACCAATATACAAGAGCTGGAAATATGTCTTTTGATGAAGAAGGCTATCTAGTAAACTCAGCTAATGGAAATAGAGTTCAGGGTTGGGTTGCAAATGAAGATGGGAAAATCACTGAAACCAACATGGATAGTCTGGAAGACCTTTCGCTAGATGAAACAATGGATGCTTCAGCAACTACAGAAGCAAGTTATGCTGATAATTTGAATCCAACGATTGAAGAATTAACTTTAACAGAAGGTTCAGATACATTTGGTATTATGAGTGGAACTGATTCTGATAATATTAATGTTTCATTATCGAAGGGCGATAATGAAAATGAATGGAATTTTAGCTTAAATGCTAATAGTACG
>CAZXRH010000039.1:0-16872 GCA_964642575.1 uncultured Halanaerobiales bacterium | reverse complement strand
TTGAAGTAGGAGGTTCTTTTAGAATACCGGAAGTAATGGAAAAAAGCGGTGCTAAGCTTGTTGAAGTTGGCGCTACCAATAAGGTATATAAAAAGGACTATGAGAATAAAATCAATGAAAACACCGGGATGCTTTTAAAAGTTCATACTAGCAATTATAAAGTGATGGGCTTTACAGAAGAAGTTAAATTAAAAGAGCTAGTTGACTTAGGTAAAGAATATAATCTACCGGTAGTAGAGGATTTAGGTAGTGGTATTATTGATGATTTATCAGACTTAGGCTTAAAAAATGAACCCACTGTAGCTGATAAAATATCACAAGGCGCAGATTTGGTTTCCTTTAGTGGTGATAAGCTCTTAGGAGGCCCGCAAGCCGGTATTATAGTAGGTAAAGAAGAGTATATATCTAAACTCAAGAAAAATCCGCTTACAAGGGCTTTACGGGTGGATAAGTTTACCTTATCTTCACTTGAAGCAACCTTAAAATCATATATCAAAGAAGAGGCAAGAGAAACAATTCCTACCCTTCAGATGATAAGTGAAGATCTTGAAGTTGTTAAAAATAAAGCACAAAAACTTAGAGATAAATTAGCAGAATTAGGTAATAAAAAAATAGTTACTAAAATAGATAAAGATGCTTCCAAGACAGGCGGGGGAGCATTTCCGATTCAAAAGATTCCAACTTATGTTATCAAGGTGCAAGTAAAGGATATGGATCTAAATGAACTTTCCTATAAATTGAGGATGAATAACCCTCCCATTTTTACAAGACTACATGACGATTATATGCTATTTGATTTAAGAACAATTAAAGAAACTGAAATAGAAAAGATTGTTGAAGCCTTTAGAAATATTATATAAAAAGCCAGGAGGAAATTTTATGTCCCAAAAAAACTTTATAATCGGAACAGCTGGACATATCGACCACGGTAAAACTACACTTATCAAAGCACTTAGTGGGACAGATACCGACCGTTTATCAGAAGAAAAAGAACGTGGAATATCTATAGATTTAGGATTTACAGATTTACAATTAAATGATCAATACACCTTGGGAATTGTTGATGTACCAGGTCATGAAAAATTTATAAAAAACATGCTAGCTGGAGCGGGAGGGGTAGATATTGCCCTTTTGGTTATTGCGGCTGATGAAGGTGTAATGCCACAGACCCGTGAACACCTAGATATATTGAGTCTATTGAATGTTCAAAAGGGTTTAATAGTTTTAACTAAAACCGACTTAGTTGAAGATGAGTGGGTTGAATTAATGGTTGAAGAGATTAAAGATAAATTATCTGATACTTTTTTAAGTGATTCTCCTATAATCCCAGTATCTGCAGCAGAAGGGACTGGACTGGAGAATTTAAGAAGTCAGTTGATTAAAATTATTGATAGTATGGAGAAAAAAGAAATTACCGGTAATGTTTATTATCCAATTGATCGGGTATTTACCATTAAAGGACATGGTACGATTGTAACCGGTACTTTAGTAAGTGGTAAAATTGATGTAGATGACAAACTTATCATATATCCTTCCCATAAAGAAGTTAGAGTCAGAAGTCTTGAAGTCCACAACAAGGATGCTGAAAGTGCTTATCCGGGCCAGCGGGTTGGTATCAATCTAGCTGGTGTAGATAAAGATGAAATTAATAGAGGAGATGTATTAGCAACTCCTAATAGTTTAATGAATACAAAATTTGTAGATGGCCGATTAACAGTTCTAAAAAATGCACCATTAATAGTTGAACATGGAGACCGGATTAGATTTCATATTGGTGCCAAAGAAATAATTGGTCGAGTTTATCTATTAGATAAAAAAGAATTGCTACCAGGTGAAAGTGGCCTGGCTCAATATAGACTGGAAGAAGAAGTGGTTGCACGCTATAATGAAAACTATGTAATTAGAAGATATTCACCGATGACCACAATCGGGGGTGGCAGTATCATTGATACTCATCCTCATCTTAGAAAAAGATTTGCAACTGATTCTATTGAAGAGTTGAAAAATAAAGAAAAGCTTGATGATAAAAATAGAGTTGAATATATTACTAAACTAAAAGAAGATGAGACAGTTACTTATGATTTTCTAATTAAAAAGACAAGTATTAATAAAGAAAAAATAGAAGAAATACTAAGCAAATTAGATAATAAAGAAAAAGTAATGTATTTTGAAAGAGGTAATGAAAAAACTTGGATTCACAAAGATAACTATTTACAATTAGAAGATGAACTAATCGATATACTTACACAATTTCATCAGGAAAATAAATTAAAAGCTGGTTTATCTAAAGAAGAATTAAGAACAAAGTTATCAATGAAATTAGATAATAGAGAATATAATCAGTTTTTTGAAAACTTAGAACAAAGAAACAAGATTGAAGTTATTGGTTCTGATGTAAAAAAATATGAATATGAAGTTATTTTAGATGAAAAAGAAGAAAAGTTAAAAGAAGAAATTCTTAAGGAATTTACTGATAATAAATTTATGCCACCTAATGTTTATGATATATTAGAAAAGGGTTCTACAAAGGAAGAGGTTTTTAATTATTTAGTTGATCAAGGAACCATCGTTCATCTTAAAGAAGATTTATTTTTCCTTGCTTCTGCTGTAGAGAAAGCAGAAAAACTATTAATTAATCATTTGAAACAGGAAGATACTATTACATTGGCTGAGTTTAGAGATATTTTAGACAGCAGCCGTAAGTATACTTTAGCTCTCTTAGAGCACTTTGATCACAATAATGTAACAAAAAGAATTGGTGAAGAAAGAACTTTAGCAAATTAATTTACAAACGGTTGTCTTTATAGTATAATAGTTTTTGGACAAAAAAATACGGGAGCGGCTGTGTCCATGGTGGACACCCCGGACTTCAAATCCGGTGGGAGGTCGGCAGACCGGCCTTTGGTGGGTTCGATTCCCACACGTTCCCGCCATTATGACTCTTAGTTGAGTCATTTTTTATTGTTAAATATTCATAAATATTAATAATTTATATAAATATATGTAAAATATAAAAATTTCTTTTTAATGATAAAAAAGGAATCTTTTTGTTTTCCTCTAATTTTATAATTGGAAGGAAATTTTTAATATTATATTTTTTAATAATTAGTTCTAAGAGGTGACAACATGGATTATCCTGAAGTAAAAGAAATTAAAATTCCCGCTCATATTAAAGAAAAATGGCAGAATATCGTTGATATTATGGCTGATCATTTAGATGTATCTGCAGCTTTAATTATGAGAATTAAACCTCCCAAAATAGAAGTTTTTCAAGCGAGCCAAAATAATGCCAATCCATATGAAGTTGGTGACAAAGAGTTACTAGATGGCTTGTATTGTGAAAAAGTTATTAAAACAGGCCAAAAACTTTTAGTTGTTAATGCTTTACAAAATGATAATTGGAAGGATAATCCTGATCTAGAGTATGGTATGATTTCATATTTAGGTTTTCCTATCTATTGGCCTGATGGAGCCATTTTTGGTACTATCTGTATTTTAGATGATTCTGAAAATAAATTTAGTGCAAAAGTGGAAGTAATGATTAAAGAATATAAAGAACTTGTTGAAACCCATTTAAAATTAATATATAAAAATAGAAAGCTTTCTAAAAAAGAAAATAGACTGAATATTACCTTGCAGTCGATCGGAGATGCAGTAATAACAACTGATTTAGAAGGGAAAATAGATCGAATGAATCCTAAAGCGGAAGAACTAACTGGCTGGGAATTGTCTGAAGCGAAAGGCAAAGACTTGGCAGAAGTGTTTGTAATAATGAATAATAAAACCGGGAAACCCATTAAAAGCCCGGTAAATAAAGTTTTAGAAAATGGTGATATTGTATCTTTAGTTAATAACGCTACTTTAATTACTAAAGAAGGACAGCGGAGGAGAATAGCCGATAGTGCCGCCCCTATAAAAGATGAAAATGACAAGATTTTCGGTGTAATTTTAGTTTTTAGTGATGTAACCAAAGAATATGAAACTAAACAAGCTTTAGCGGAATCCGAAGAACGTTACAGAACTTTATTTAATACAATGTTGGAAGGATGTCAGGTCATTAATTTCAACTGGGAATATGTATATATAAATGAGGCTTTAGAAGATCAAATTAATAAAAGTCGTAATGAACTTATCGGTAAAAAGATGACAGAAGTTTATCCTGGCATTGAAAAAACCAATATGTATACTGTTTTACAGGACTGTATGGAAAATAGGATTACAAGAGAAATTGAAAATAAATTTAAATTTCCGGATGGAACTGAAAAATGGTTTCAGTTAAGAGTACATCCTGTTAAAGAAGGTATATTTATCTTATCAAATGACATCACTGAAAGAAAACAAAGAGAACAGCGGGTTGAATTTATGAGTTTACATGATAATTTAACCCAGCTGTATAATAGAACATATTTTGAAGCAGAAATAGAAAGACTTAATACCAAAAGGCAACTCCCAATCACAATGATAATGATTGATCTAAATGGGCTTAAAATTATTAATGATACTTATGGACATAAAATTGGTGATAAGTTTTTAGTTAAGTCAGCCCAGCTTTTAGAAGATATTTTTAGACAGGAAGATATAATAGCTCGGTGGGGTGGAGATGAGTTTGTAATACTTTTAACACAAACAAACCAAAAAACAGCCGAAAGATTAACACAAAGAATTAAAAAAGCGGAAAAAAAGGTAAATGTTACAGAGGAAGAGACAATGCCATTATCATTAGCTGTAGGTTATGCTGTTAAAGAAGAAAGTTCAATAGATATTTATTCTCTCTTTACAAAAGCAGAAGATATGATGTATAAAGATAAACTTTTAGAAGAAAAAAGCATTAAAAGCCATATTGTTAAAACTATTTTAGCCACTCTCCAGGAAAAAAGTCAAGAAACAAAAGAACATGCGGAAAGAATGGAAAAACTAGCTGTCGGTTTGGGAGAGATGGTTGGTTTGCCTAATTCGGAACTTGATCGTTTATCTCTTTTAGCTATGCTGCATGATATAGGTAAAACCATAATACCAGAAGAAATATTAAATAAGCCTATGCAGTTGACAGAAGAAGAATGGGAAAAAATTAAAAAACACCCAGGTACTGGTTATAGAATATGCTCAGAAGTAGAAGAGTTTTCACATATTGCTCAAGAAATTTTAGCTCACCATGAACGCTGGGATGGGAAAGGTTATCCTAAAGGTTTAGAAAAAGAAGAAATCCCGCTTTTATCTAGAATTATTACAATTGTTGATGCTTATGATGTCATTACTAATAGTAGAGTATATAGTCCCTCTAATCCAAAATTAAAAGCTTTAAAAGAAATTAACAAATGTTCAGGAGATCAATTTGATCCTGAATTGGTTAAGATATTTACTAAAATGATAGTTAAAGATAAACTTCCTGTTCAATATGATTATGGAACTAATATGTTTGAATAAAGTTAGTTAAAAACATGTATTTCTGGATTGAGCCTAGTCAACTAGGCTCAATTTTTTTATTTTATTTGAAAAATTTATGTAAAAGGTTTAGGATTTCTGATATTATAAAGATAACTTAATATTTTAAAACAATTTTAATTATAAAATCAGACGGGGTGGAAAAATTGAAAAATATTTTTATTACTCTTAATGTAAGTGAAAGCAAAAGATTAATTGCCAAAGGAGTTGTCCAGGACAATAACATCCAGAATGCTTTGCAGTCAGGTCTGATAATAATTGCAGGTGGTACCACAAATGCTTATATATATGAAGAATTAACTGGTAAAACTTTAGAAGACAAAGGTCGATATCCGGCAGGAGTAATTCATGATGGACGGGCTTGTGTTACAGCCAGCGACACTCGTATTCCATATATAGTGCTAGCTGAAGGTAATAAGATAGATGAAGATTGGAAAAATGTAATGAAAGATTTTGATAAAGATGATGTCTTTATCAAAGGTGGTAATGCCCTTGATTATGAAGGTAATGTTGGTATTTTATTAGCTGATAATAAGGCTGGAACAATCGGAAAAGCTTTGCCTGTATTAAATGCACGGGGCTCAATATTAATTATTCCCATTGGTTTAGAAAAATTAATATATTCAGTCCCAGAAGCCGCTAATCTTATGGGTATTGATGCATTAGATAGAGGTATGGGTAAAAAGGTTGGTATGATGAATATTAATTATGGAAGTGTTTACACGGAGATAAAGGCACTCAAAAATTTAGCTGATATTCAAGTAGTCCATGCTTCCTCTGGTGGAATTGGTGGGAGTGAAGGTAGTCAGTCCTTTCTAATCAAAGGATCTGAAAAAGAAGTGGGTAAAGTAATTGAGCTATTGAGAGATATCAAAGGGGAAGATCCCTTATATATTAAAAATATAGAGTGTCCCTGCCAAGAACCTTGTCTATTTCCTTATCAATAGCAGAAATCAAGCTGCATTTTTTTTAAGTTAACTTGTTAAATTCTGCATAATTAAAATATTTAATTTTTAATAATATTATGACTGAATTAAAAAAGATCCCACTGTTTGGTGGGATCTTTTGAAAGTTAAAGTAAACAATACTTTTAGTTGGTTAGGTTAAATTAATTAAAGTCCTTCTAAAAATGTTTTTAAATTAAGATCATATTGATTTTCTCTGGCAATAATCTTATCATAGATGTTTTCTTTACCAGTTTTTAAATGAGGAGATTTAATTCCAAATTTTATAGATTGATGTGCTTCTAAGTAGGCAGAGATTAAATCTGCAGTTCTTATTAACTTTCCATCAATTGGAGAAAATTTTTCTGATTCATATTCTGGTTCAATCTTATCTACCTTTTTAATTTTTCCATCAACTTTTATTTTATTATCAAATTCATCTTCAGTAAAATATCTAATCTCTTTTTCTATATAATCTTTCATAAGAGGATATAACTCTTCATTGAGAAATTCCATTTCCACTTCTTTAACTACTTCTGGTAAATTTTTGGTAGCAGTTTTAACAGGAGATATAATATCTCTTGTAACTGCTTCGGGTAAATCGTGAAAAAGTCCTCCAAAGAAATTATTATAGATTCTGCTTTGAGAAGAGGTAATATCTTTTGTAAATAAAAAGGAAAGAGAGGCCACTAACATCGAATGACCCAAGACAGCTGTTTTGGGTATACGCGGAGTTTGTCCCCACCTTATTTGATATCTTAACTGTTCTATTTTTACAATTAATTCATAAAGCTTTTGTTTGGTAATCAATAACTGCATACCTTTAAGATCTAAAAATTCTTTAATATCTGAATTAAGATCTTTTTCTATTTTTCGTATCTCAGGGGTATCACAGTTTATGTTTTTTATAATTTTAAATTCTCTATAGGTAGAATATTTATGGGCTGCCCTTAATATTCGATAACTTAAATCATCAAAATCTCCTTTGCCCTCTATATAATTATAGAATTTATCTAATAGATCTTTGTTTTGAATAATGTCTTCATATTCATCCACTACCCATTTATTTAACTCAGCAAATTCTTTTGGATATTGTTCTTTAATTTTCCTATGGACCGGTTCTTTAATATCGGAAAGTACAACTTTCTTTAATAGGTCGAATAAGCCGCCATATATAATTGCTTCCCAATCTATTTGTTTGCCTTCTTTTTCTTCAATTTTACCCAAAAAGTAGGCAATCATCATTTTGTGTCCACTTCTGTCCATTTCTAATAAATTAACAGGCCTTATCTTATCATTCCAGCGTCTTATAGAAAATCCATCAAATAATTTTAAGGCTAATTCACTGTTTAAAATTATAGTTCCCCCCTTAATATGCAATATTTTCTTTATATTGTTATTATATTTTCTTTGCCTTTTATTACTGTTGTTAAAGGTTCACCCCAGTATTTAACTTCTATACCTAAATCTTTTAAAGTATCAGCAGCATCTAATTCTTCCGCACAAGCCTTACAGGCAGAAACATGTACTCCGGCTTCCAATAATTTAGTAATATGTTGTTGTATTTCCTTGTTTTCTGCAGTTAATTGGGCGGTTTCTCCCCAGATAATTATTGTTATATCTTCCCACCAGTCATTTTTAATACTATTATATGCATACATGCTGACCATATTTTTAAAAGTTACTGGACTTCCATTTGTCCATAGAATATACAGTTTATTTTCTTCACTCACTATAATTCCTCCTTACTTAATTGATAGTATAAACTAATAATATCACATAATTAGATATTATTAAAAAATAAAGGTTGTTCTCTGTTATTAACTATGATAATATATATGTAAGTTAACGATAACTAACATAAGGAGATGTAACTAATGCAGGTAAGAAAAACAAGTGAAGAAAGGAAAAAAGAAGCATTAAAGGCAGCCTTAAAAATTATATATGAGAAAGGTTTTTCTAAATTAACGATTAGAGGGATTGCTGAGAGGTTAGATATTTCAGAAGCAGCTCTTTACAGGCATTTTGATGATAAACAGGATATAATTGATCAACTAACAGATTTAGTCTTTTACCAGGAATGTAAAATGGAGGAGAGAGATAATGAAAATGCTTTAACTACCCTTTCAGAATTTATAGATAAACAGGCAGAAAAATTTGAAGATAATCCTTTTCTTTCAATAATAAGTTTTCAGTTTGAAATGTTTAGTGCATATCCTGAAATCAAAGCTAAGTTTATTGATCATCAAGCTAAAAGAGAACAAGAAATTATTGATATTTTAAATAAAGGCATTAAAAAAGGGTTAATAAAAGAAGATATTAATCCAGCTGCTTTTGCCCAAATATTTATGGGCAGTATCAGAGTGACAGTTTTAAAATGGAAAAACAGTGATTTTAATTATTCTTTAAAAGATAGACTTACTGACATAAAAAAAGAACTTTTTAAATATATTGAGTGTGATAACTAATGGTAGCAATTATAATAAATTTAATTACAATTATTTTATTGATATATACAATCTTGAAAGATAAAACAAAAGCTAAAAAAGCTTTTAAAAGTGCTTTAGTTAAATTCATTAATCTTTTACCTATGATGTTAATTATTATTGTAATGATTGGTCTAATCTTCGGTTTTATTCCACCTGAATTAATAAAAAGTTATTTAGGTTCAGACAGTAACCTCATAGAAATCATGGCAGCCGCTTTATTTGGGGCGATAACTATGATTCCAAGTTTAGTAGCTTTACCATTAGCAGGGTCTTTAATTGAAGCAGGTGCTTCCTATACTCCCGTTACTGCTTTTATTACTACGTTAACTATGGTAGGGGTAGTAACCTTACCGGTTGAACTTAAAGAACTGGGTAAAGAGCTAACGATTTTAAGAAATATATTTGCTTTTATTTTCGCAATTGTTATTTCACTGCTTATAGGAGTGATTATATGATGGAAAATAAAGAAAAAGAAAAGATTAGATTTAATGAAAAAATAAAAAGTGGTTTGATAAAGTTAATAAAATTTTCAATAATTATAGCAATTTTATTAGGAGGACTATACTATTTTTTCCCTAATAAAATAAGTTCTGGCCTGGGTATTTCAGGTAAATACGGACTGGAAATGGTAACTATTTTTCCTGCCGTTTTAGTATTAATGGGATTAGCAGATGTCTGGATACCTAAATCTTTAATCAATAAATATCTAGGTAAAGAATCTGGTTTAAGAGGAGTCTTGTTATCAATCTTTTTAGGTACTTTACCAACTGGACCCTTGTATATAGCCTTTCCTATAGCAGCAGAATTACTTAAAAAGAAAGCTCGCATTAGTAATGTTATGATCTTTTTAGGAGTATGGGCCTCTTCAAAGATACCCCAGATTGGAGTAGAAATTAAATTTTTAGGGCTTCGGTTTGCATTAATTCGACATAGTTTAACCCTGATTTCATTAATTATAATAGGTTACTTAATTGAATATATCTACGATCATAGAAAGCAAAGAGAGGCCGCTAATTAATAATAAACGGCCTCATATTTCACTCTACAAAAGAACCTTTTATCTTGATTTTTTGATCCAGTGGTTTACCGGTAAGAATTATAAAGCGGGCATCAGTTAGAGCTGTAATGTCAACATTGTCAAGTTTATCAAATAAAAGTGCTTCTCCTTGACTAAGGTCTGCTTTTAGATTATTAATATCTACTGAGCCCTCGATTAAATAAAGTAAGCCTTTGTGTTTTTCATCAATTTCATGGTTATAATGAACATCATCTTTAAGCTCAATATCATAATATGAGACATCTGTATTTAATTCGATTTTAATACCATCACCTAAAAGTTTGCGAATAGTGATATCATCTTCATCTTTTATTAATTTAACTTGATCTAACTGTTGATAATTGGGATTTGATTTTTTTAATTTTTCAGGCAGATTAATCCACAATTGAATACCATGGCTGTGACCAGTATCACCCGGTTTTTCAGAATGGATGATACTTTCACCTGCATTAAATACTTGAATACCACCTGTTTTTACTTCGCTTTTGTTACCTAAATTATCTTCATGGATAAAGGACCCCTTAATCATATAAGTTACAGCTTCGAAACCTCTATGCTCATGATCTGGAAAGCTGGCAGGACTTTCAACGGTAAATTCGTCCAAAAGAACAAATGGATCGTGATGTCCTGGGTAATTCCTAGTAGGAAAGACCCTTTTGACTTTTGCTCCTTGACCTTCTCCCATTTCTTTACTCTTTACAATATTGTATGCACTCATCAAAAAAACCTCCTTTTGGAGAATAGTTTACTATTTATTATTACCTTAACTTAATTTTAAAGGTAACAACTCTGTAATTCAGTCAAGTAAATTACTAAATTGATTGTATATATTGTATATTATAGCTATTATTTATTTTTAAAGATTAATTTGGTATAATTAGCATATAAGAAAATAAATATTATTGGGGGAGGTATTGATGTGTATTCAAAATTAGGGGAAGCAATTGTGGAACGTAATCATGAAAAAATAAATGAGATCTTAGCTGAATTGGAATATTCAGATTTAAATCTAACTGATTTTATCAATGAGATGGCTCCGATTATGTTAATGGAAGCTAACCTTACTTATGGTAATTTTCACTTTATTAAAATGTCACTTTTTTTAAGGGAACTGGAAATCAAAGGATATTTAAAGGATGAAACTGTTAAAGAATTAATTCATTTGCTAGCAGTTAATATGACAGAAAGACACTTTGTCAAAATTGAAGCAGACCGAATAGGATATAAACAGCAATCGGCAGATCAATCGACTTTAAAGAAAATGATTGAAGAACTAGATAAAGGCAATGTTCATAATGCATATTATTATAGCCTGGGACTTTTAAAATATGAACCAGAAATGTTAAAGAACAATTTACTGTTATTAGGAACAGAGTCTTTAAACAAAACTTTAGGTCATAGTTTTACCTGCTTTTATCCCGTAATGAAAGATTTGGTTGTAGAAAATTCACCTCATGATAGTACAGCAGTTTTTAGTTACCTATTGTATCTATCTAGATTTAATTACCGGGATGATGTACATATCCAATACGATTCAAACCATTTCGAAGATGTTTCAAAACTAGTCGAAATCTGTTCCTCAGGAGAAGGAATTGTCAATTTACATCACATGATTACTCTGGCTGTTTATCTATTATGGGAAGAAGATGATGTAAATGGAGAATATATCCCATACCATAATTTTGTAGACTGGATTGGAAATAAAGAAGTAGATGAAAAAATGAAAGAAAAGGTAGCTGTTATAGAGAGTGCTCAAAATGGTCCACAAAACTATGAAGAATTTACAGATTCATTTTCTTTAAAACAATTAGATGAAACCTTACCTGTATATTTTAAAATTTTAGAAGAAGATTACAAAAAAGCTGTAGACTGGATGTTTAGACTATATCCCGAATACTATACTCCTAGTTGGGACCCACATTATTTTACCAGCCTTTACTGTTCTTTACAGCTATATAAAAGAGATCAATCTGAAAATAAAATTTCTTCAAAAATGGCAGTATATCAGGCTTTAAGATATTTTGCACAAAGAGTTGATTTAGAAGCTTAAGATAGATATTTATTAATAATATATATGAGTGATTTTTCAAAAAATTTAGTTAAATTATAAATTTACACTTGAAATTACGATGTAATATAATATAAAATATAAAACAGTAGCAAAAACTCATATATATTTTTTTACAGACACTAACATGTTACATATTAGTTAAAAATTGAGTGACAATTTAATTAAATTTAATAGTAGGAGGCAGAATATATGCAGTTAACAGAAGAAGTAATGCAAAAGATAGAAGATGAAAAAGCAAAAATTGTTAATCTTTTAAGTGATTTAATAGAATTTAAAAGTATAACGGGTAGTTCTGATGAAAAAAAAGCAGCTCAATATATTAAAAAAACCATGCAGGATTTTGGATATGATGAAGTTTTTACAGATTCTATCGGTAATGTTATTGGTAAAATAGGTGATGGACCAAAAACAATATTGTATGATGCTCACCTTGATGTTGTTGATGTAACAAAAGAAGATTGGGATACTGATCCCTTTAAGCCTGTTATTAAAGATGATTATATCATTGGGCGGGGTGCTATGGATGATAAAGGTCCTTTAAGCTCAATAATTTATGCTGGTAAAATAATTAAAGATTTAAATTTGGCCCAAGATTATACAATATATATTTCAGCCAGTGTTTCAGAAGAAACCTGTGAAGGTTTAGCTCTTGGTTCATTTATTGAGGAATTTGATATAAAACCAGATTATGTTGTGATCGCTGAAGCTAGCAACTTAAAGATTTGTCGTGGACACCGAGGACGTGCGTTAGTCAAAGCTGAATTTAGTGGTAAATCAGTCCATGCCAGTATGCATAAACAAGGTGACAACCCCTTAGATAGAGCCCTTCCTTTTGCACGAGCTGTTAAAGATTTAGATAATAAATTAACTGATGATAATATCTTAGGAGCAGGAGATATTGTTGTTACTAAAATTAACAGCAACAATAGCTCTTTAAATACCGTTCCTTCCAAAGCTGAGGTTATAATGGACCGCAGGACTAATTCTCAAGATAATAAAGAAAGCATTTTAAAGGAATTAAAAGATTTACCATATGGAGAGCAAGCCGAAATTTCCTTTTTGATGTATGAAGATGAAAGTTACAATGGTTATCAAAAGAAGGGTGAAGAATACTTTCCGGCCTGGATTTTACCGGCTGATGATAAACTGATTGAAAGTGGTGTTAATACATATCAAGAACTTTTTGAAGATAAACCAACAGTTTCAGTTTGGGGATTTAGTACAAACGGTACCCATACCATGGGTAAACTGGGCATCAAAACAATAGGTTTTGGTCCTGGAGAAGAAAGTTATGCCCATGCGGAAAATGAAAGAGTTAAAATTTCTGATTTACTTAAAGCAGTTATTTTTTATTCATATCTTCCAGTTTCTTTAAAATAAAGATAGGGAGGTTGTAAAATGGCTAAACTATTAACCGGTCAATATTTAATTATAGATAGTCAAGAGGTACATAATAATTGGGGACTGGTAATTGAAGATAATAAGATTAAAGAGATCGGCCCTAATAAAGAATTACTAAACAAGTTTCCCGAACTTGAACATCTAAATTATGAAGATAAAGTAATTGCACCTGGTTTTGTTAATACCCATATGCATTCCTATGGAGTACTTTCACATGGTATTCCCAATATTGAAGTAGATAGTTTTGAAAGCTTTTTAAAAGATTTTTGGTGGCCACTAGTAGAAGATCGTATAGACCAAAAGATGATTAAAGTAACGACCAGATCAGCCGCCGCTGAGTTAATAAGTAGTGGTGTGACCGCCTTTTGTAATGTTATGGAAGCTCCTAGTGCAATTCCAAATGCTTTAAAAACTCAAGCTCAAGTTTTAGAAGAAATCGGTATTAAAGCAGTATTATCATTTGAGGCAACTCAAAGAAAAAGTGATGCTAATGGTAATTTAGGTTTAAAAGAAAATGAAGATTTCTTTTTAGAATATAAAAACCATCCCCTTATTAATGGTATGATGTGTATTCATACTACCTTTACCTGTTCACAGGATTTTATAAAAAAAGCCAGTCAAAAAGCAAAAGCTATTGGTTCAGGTATACAGATGCACCTTTCCGAAAGTTCTTATGAAGTAGATTATACTTTAGATCAATATGGACTAACTCCTATTGAACTTTATGATAAATTAGATTATTTAGATGACTATATTCTTGCTTCCCAAGGAGTTAAACTCAATTCCAATGAAATAGATATTTTAAAAACAAAAGATGATATAAATATTGCTCATGTTCCACTCAGCAATTGTGAAGTTGGGGGAGGTATTGCTCCTGTTAAAGAATTATTAGATAACAGTATTAATGTGGGATTAGGTACGGATGGATATATAAATAATTTCTTTGAAGCCATGCGAGCGGCTTTTTTACTCCATAAAGCAAAACATGAAAACCCAGAAGTTATGCCTGCTCCACAAGTATATAAAATGGCTACAGAAAATGGAGCAAAAGCTCTTCATTTAAATCAAACAGGTACAATCAAAAAAGATAATGATGCTGATCTTATTACAATCGATACCGATACTTTAACTCCAATTAATGAATCTAATATTTTTGAACAGTTAATTTTATACCGAAACCCAGAAAATGTTAAAGATGTTTTTATCAATGGAAAGCAGCTTAAAAAAGATGGAGAATTAACAAAACTTAACTTAGATCAAATAAAAATAGATGTAAATGAACAAGCCAAACGTTTATGGGAGGAGATAAAAAAGTGAAACTAGATACAGTACTTTTCGGGATAAAACTAAAATCACCCTTTATTGTAGGCTCTGGTCCTTTAAATTATAATGCTGAGGGTATGATTCGTACATATGAAGCCGGGGCTGGAGCAGTTGTTACAAAAACAATTCGAGATAATGCAGCAAAAAACCCCTTTCCCCATATTGCTCGAAATAGTAAAGACAGCTTAGTTAATGCGGAAAAATGGGCTGATATACCGGGTGAAAAGTGGGTAAAAGAAGAAATTCCTAAGGCAAAAGATAAAGGGGTTGTTGTAATAGGAAGTATTGGTCATACCCCAAATGAAGTAGATAATTGGGTTGCAAAGGTAGATCAGGCTGGAGCTGATATGATAGAACTTGTTTCTTATCAAGAAGATACAATGCTACCCATGGTAAAAAAAGCAAGACAGCTTACCGATAAACCAATTTTAGTTAAGATAAGTCCAAACTGGAGTTCTCCAGTTGAGACTGCATTAAAAGCTCTTGAACTAGGTGGAGATGGGATAACTGCCATTGATTCGGTAGGACCGGTCTTAAGGATAAATATTAATACTCAAAAACCCCTTTTAGGCAGTCAAAAAGGTTATGGTTGGTTAAGTGGTAGTGCCATCAAACCAATTACTTTAAGATATGTAGCAGATATTGCTAGCCAAACAGATAAACCGGTGATAGGTATCGGTGGTGTAGCTAATGCAGAAGATGCTGTAGAGATGCTGATGGCTGGAGCAGATTTAGTCGGAATTTGTTCAGCACCAATGATGAGAGGTATTGACTATATAAATAAATTAAATATTGATTTGGATAATTTGTTGACAGACTTAGATTATAATTCAATACCAGAAGTTTCAAAAGCGGCTCTTGCTAACCTTTATGATGAGGAAGTGCAGGAAAAAATTAAATTTAAATTTAATAAAGATACCTGTATTAAGTGTAATCGATGTATAGAAGTTTGTCCCTATAGTGCAAGGAGTTTTAAGGAAGACGAGCTACTTTTAAATGAAAAACGATGTCGTTTTTGTGGATTATGTGCCACAGTATGTCCAACTGATGCCTTGCAAATAGTTGATTAATTATTGATGGGAGGATTTTATTGTTATGTATAATGAAATTAAGAAACCAAAAAATAGACTAGATGGTTATGAGAAGGTAACCGGTCAGGCCAAGTTTGGGGCAGATCTAAACTTTGGCAACCAGCTTTATGCTAAAACCGTTTATTCTAAATATCCTAGAGCTGAAATAGTAAATATTGATATAAGCAAAGCAGTTGAGTTAGAGGGTGTAGTGGATATTATTACAGCTCAGGATATACCAGGTAGTAACGAAATGTTTGGAAGATTTCCAGTCTTAGCCCAAGATGAAGTAAAATATGTAGGAGATGGAGTAGCTGTTGTGGCAGCTGAAAGTAAAGAAACTGCTGCAAAAGCGGCACGTTTGATAGAAGTTAAATATGAAGAATTAGAACCTGTTTTAAATATGAAAGAAGCGGTTCAAAAAGAAAGTGAACCAATACATAAAGATAAAGAAGATAATATTATTGAACATTCACACCATCTTATGAGAAAAGGTGATATAGAACAGGGGTTTGAATCAGCAGATGTTATTTTAAAAAAGACCTATTATACTCCTTTTGTTGACCAGGCCTATATCGAGCCCGAGGTTATTTTAGCCTTACCAGATCCATATAAACCTGGAATTGAAATTCACGGTTCTATTCAAAACCCATATTCTATTAGACAAAATGTTGCGAAGGTGATGGATTTAAAGATAAGTCAGGTAAAAGTAATTCACAGTACAATTGGTGGTAGTTTTGGTGGAAAAGATGAATCTGTCATGATGATGGCTGCCAGAACTGCTATCTTAGCTAAAAAAACAAAACGTCCAATTAAGATGGTCCTAACTAGAGAAGAAAGTATGTTAGAAAGTTGTAAAAGACATGCCTATGAATTAAATTATAAAATAGGAGCAAAAAAGGATGGCACAATTGTAGCTATCGAAGATGAAGTATACACCAAAGGTGGTCCCTATAATAATAAAGCGATGTTTGCTAATTGGCGGGGGTCTGTTCATGCTACCGGACCTTATCGTGTAGATAATGTAAAAACTGATTACTACGGAGTATATACAAATACAATCTATGGTGGAGCC
>CAZXRH010000038.1:0-16879 GCA_964642575.1 uncultured Halanaerobiales bacterium | reverse complement strand
TTCCTGGCCGTAAAGATGTTGTAAACAATACTCCCATGTGGAGTGAAGATGAAATCATGTTAGTTTTCTCAAAACAGCTAGAATATGCTCAATCAAGACCTGCACATCCTAAGTATCCTCAAATGTCTGCCGCAATTCAGACTGCAATTCAAAAAGGATTAACAGGTGAAGATATCGAAGAAGCACTTGATACAGCTCAAGAAAAGATAGATTCAGTACTTAGTGAATAATTCATAACAAAAAGAAGGTGCCCTCACTAGGGCACCTTCCCCTCCATATTTCAATTGAAGTTATTAATATACATATTTATTAAGTTGACCAATAAAATATAAAAGGTGATAAAAATGTTTACTAATATTAAAAGTTTAATTTGTAACTCAAAGTTTACACTTTATTTATTTTTATTACCTGCAATAATAATGGTCACAATATTTGCGATATATCCTTTACTTTATAATTTCAGTCTAAGTGTTCACCAGGTTGACTCATCTACAATACTAAGTGAGGATAGACCATTTGTGGGTTTAGATAATTTTAAGAAAGTAATATTTGATAGTGAATTTAGTGAAATTTTAAAAAACACCCTTATCTTTGCTTTCTTTAGTGTCTTGTTTCAGTTTTTATTTGGATTAGCTTTAGCTTTATTTTTTAATCAAGAATTTCCATTTCATCAACCAATGCGTGGATTACTCTTAATTGGTTGGGTGATTCCGCCGGCTGTCATCGGTACAATCTGGAGATGGTTATTTAACTGTGATATTGGAGTAATTAATTACTTTTTAAATCTCATAGGAATTGATTCAGTTGGATGGTTGGTTACAAGTACTTTTGCAATGTCTTCTGTTTTAGTTGCTAATATTTGGTTTGCGATTCCCTTTAATATGATCTTAATGACTTCAGGTTTAGTCAGTATACCGGAGTCTATTCATGATGCAGCAGCTATTGATGGTACTACCTTTTTTCAAAAACTTTGGCATATTATAATCCCAATGATCAAGCCTAATATCTTTGCTACTATAATTTTAGATATTATTTATACCTTTAGAAGTTTTCCTTTGATTTGGAATATGACAAAGGGTGGACCTGTAAATGCAACCACAGTGTTACCTGTTTGGTCATATATTCAATCTTTTAACTTCTTTGATTTTGGGGTTGGGACAGCTATTGCAGTTATCATATTTATACTTTTATTAGTGATCTCTATTATCTATATTAAGTTCTTTGTCGGAAAAGAAGAAGGTGTATTATAATGATTGAGAAATTTAAAAACAAAAAAAATCTCATGTTGTTTATTATTGCTTTAGTCATTTTAGCAATATATCTTTTTCCAGTCTTTTGGGTAGTATCGACATCTTTTAAAAGTTTAAACGAAACAATGAGTTGGCCTCCATCTTTGATTCCAAGTCAGATAAGATGGCAAAACTATACAGAAGTATTAGAATCAAGGGCTTTTATGCACTTGAAAAACAGTTTGATAATTGGAGCATCGGTTACATTTTTAACTGTCTTTTTTGCAATGTTAACTGGTTATGCGCTTTCACGTATAAAAAAGAAATGGATTAACTGGTTGATTTTACTCTTTTTAGTAGGTCAGATGCTGCCACAAATATTAATGGTAACTCCCTTATTTATGATCTTTGATAAAATGGGGCTGATCAATACTTACTGGGCAGTTATTTTAGGTAAAACCGGGATCGCTCTACCCCTGGCTGTGGTATTTTTAAGAACAACCTTTCTTTCTATACCAGAGTCTTTAGAAGAAGCAGCCTGGATTGATGGCTGTAGTCGGATGGGAGCTTTCTTTAGAGTTGTAATGCCGGTTGCTAAAACTGGAATTTTAATTATTTCAGCTATAACCTTTATGTTTGCCTGGGGTGACTTCATTTATTCTATTTCCTTTATAAGTGAAATGAGCATGCAGCCCGCAACTGTAGGTCTATATACCTTTATCGGTGCTAAAATAACTAAGTGGAATAAGGTAATGGCCTTTACAAATGTAATTATTTTACCAGTAATCATCATCTTTATTTCACTACAGGATAAGATCATTAAAGGCTGGACAGCTGGTTCCTTTAAATAAGAAGAAATATAGGAGGTATTAAAAAATGGGAGAAATTTTTCCTGAAGTCAATACAATTGAATTTGAAGGCAAAGATTCTAAGAATCCACTTGCTTTTAAATATTATAATCCAAAAGAAAAACTTGGAGATAAAACGATGGAAGAGCATTTACGTTTCTCAGTTGCTTACTGGCATACTTTTACAGGT
The DNA here is from genome assembly GCA_964642575.1 of uncultured Halanaerobiales bacterium. Taxonomy (GTDB): domain Bacteria; phylum Bacillota; class Halanaerobiia; order Halanaerobiales; family M55B127; genus M55B127. Next base: position 14,612 of record CAZXRH010000038.1, on the reverse strand, counting down.
GATGGTACTGATCCTTTTGGAAGTGCTACCATGGAACGTCCCTGGAATAATATAAATGATCCAATGGAAAAAGCCAAGTTAAGAGTTGAAGCCGCCTTTGAATTTATGTCAAAACTAGGTGTTAAATATTTTTGTTTTCATGATCGTGACATTGCACCTACTGGTAAAAATTTAAGTGAAACAAACGATAATTTAGATACAATTGTGGACTTAATAGAAGAAAAAATGAATGAATATGACATTAATCTTTTATGGGGTACCGCTTGTTTATTTGACCATCCCCGTTTTATGAATGGAGCAGCTTCTTCTCCTAATGCTGATGTGTTTGCTTATTCAGCTGCCCAGGTAAAAAAAGCTATGGAAGTTACTAAAAGACTAGGAGGAGAAAACTATGTTTTTTGGGGTGGTAGAGAAGGTTATGAAACCCTTTTAAATACAGATATGGGAATAGAACAGGACAATATTGCCCGCTTTTTTGAGATGGCTGTTGATTATGCTAAAAAAATTGGTTTTGATGGTCAATTGCTAATCGAACCAAAACCAAAAGAACCAACTAAACATCAGTATGATTTTGATGTTTCTACAGTTTTAGCTTTTTTACGAAAGTATAATTTACAAGATTACTTCAAATTAAATATTGAAGCAAACCACGCTACTTTAGCAGGACATACTTTTCAACATGAACTACAAACTGCCAGGATTAATGATGCTTTAGGTAGTGTAGATGCAAATCAAGGAGATATGTTACTTGGCTGGGATACAGATCAATTTCCCACTGATGTCTATAAAACAACCCTGGCAATGTATGAAATTTTAAAAAATGATGGACTAGAACCTGGTGGACTCAACTTTGATGCGACAGTTCGCAGACCATCTTTTGAACCTATTGATATGTTCTATGGTCATATTGCTGGTATGGATTCCTTTGCCCGTGGTTTAAAAATAGCTCATCAACTTTTAGAAGATAGAGTTTTTGAAGATATTTTAAAAGAAAGATATCAAAGCTACCAATCAGGTATTGGTAAAAAAATTAGAGAAGGTAAAATAGGTTTTGAAAAATTAGCAGAATATGCAAAAAATAATGAAATTAAAAACAAATCTGGTCATCAGGAAAAACTTGAGGCAATTTTAAATAGCTATATCTAAATTTGGGGAGGCAAAATTATGCAATATGTAATGGGTCTAGATATTGGAACAAGTGGAGTAAAAGCACTTTTACTTTCTGAGACAGGAGAAGTAATATCTACAGCAAATGAAAGCTATCCCCTGGCAACTCCCAATTCTGGCTGGGCTGAACAAGATCCGAATGATTGGTGGCAGGCAGTTATAAAAGTAATTGATAAAGTAGTTAAAAAAGGAAATATTGAGCTTGACCAAATTGCAAGCCTGAGCCTTTCTGGCCAGATGCATAGTTCAGTATTTTTAGATGACAATATGGATGTAATTAGACCGGCTATTTTATGGAGTGATACCAGAACAGCCAAGCAGTGTAAAGAGATCATTGAAAAGACAGGTGGGTTAGATAATCTCATTAATAAAGTGTCTAATCCTGCTTTAGAGGGTTTTACAGCTCCTAAAATACTTTGGTTAAAAGAAAATGAACCAGAAAACTATAAAAAATTAAATTATGTATTAATGCCCAAAGATTATATAAGATATAAGTTAACAGGTGAAATCAATACTGAAGTTTCAGATGCAGCCGGTACTTTACTTTTTGATGTAAAAAAGCAAGTATGGTCTAAAGAATTAATTGAAAAATTAGATTTAAAAAATAATATTTTTCCACCAGTTTTAAAGTCAATAGATAAAGCTGGTCAAATAAGTAAAAGTACTGCTGAAATGACCTCCTTATCATTAGGGACTCCTGTTATAGCAGGGGGCGCAGATAATGCCTGTGGTGCTGTTGGAAGTGGTATTATTAAGAAAGGTAGAGTTATGGTTAGCATCGGTTCTTCCGGTGTCGTATTGGCTCAATCTAATCAGCCCAAAGCTGATAAAAAGGGAAGAATACATCTTTTTAACCATGCTAAACCTGACAGTTGGTATATGATGGGAGTTATGTTATCAGCAGGTATGTCTTTTAACTGGTTAAAAGAAAAACTATTTCAAGATAAGTTAGATTATGATAACTTAAATCAGCAAGCTGCTAATGTAGAAGTTGGCAGTGAAGGGTTAATCTTTTTACCATATCTTTATGGAGAAAGAACACCTCATGCTGATGCAAATGCTCGTGGTGTGTTTTTTGGTATCTCAGGACGACATCAGCAAAAACATTTTATTCGTGCAGTGATGGAGGGAGTAACATTTGGTTTAAAGGATTCACTGAGTCTAATTGAAGAACAGAATGTTGATATAAAAGAGATTAGGGCCATTGGTGGAGGAGCCAAAAGTAAAGTCTGGCAGCAGATTATGGCTGATATTTTGGGTTATCCGATTAATCTTTTAAATGTTGAAGAAGGACCTGCTTATGGAGCTGCCCTTATTGCAGGAGTTGGTGTAGGAGTATTTAATAGTTTTGAAACTGTAGCAGATAATATTATTAAAATAAAGAAAACAGTTCAACCCAATAAAGAAAATGTGAAGAAATATAAAAAATATTATGAATTATATAGGGAGCTTTATCCTTCCTTGAAAAATAAATATAAGAAATTAAGTGAATTAAATTAATAATTAAAATAAGAATTTTAAAACTACAGGAGGTATACTATGCAGATCTTAGATAAAATCTCAAAAGATTTACAAAATGGTAGTATGGATGGAGTCCAAGATGGTATTAAGCAAGCACTAGAAGAAGGAATTGAATCTGAGAAAATTTTACATGAAGGTTTAATGGCTGGAATGAAAGTGATCGGGAAAAAATTTAAAAATGATGAAATATTTGTGCCAGGTGTTTTAGTTGCTGCCCGTGCAATGAATTCCGGAATGGAGATATTAAAACCCAAACTGATTGAAAGTGGAGTAGAATCCGAAGGTACTGTTGTAATTGGTACTGTTAAAGGTGATTTACATGATGTTGGTAAAAATCTAGTTTCTATGATGTTAGAAGGAGCTGGATTTGAAGTTTATGATCTTGGTACTGACGTACCAGCTGAAGAGTTTGTATCAAAAGTAAAAGAAGTAGATGCCGATATTGTTGGCCTCTCAGCTTTATTAACAACCACAATGAATGAAATGGAAACCGTTATTGAAGCACTCAAAGAAGCGGGTATCAGAGATAAAGTTAGAATCATGGTTGGAGGAGCACCTATTACTGAGGACTTTGCCAAAGATATCTCAGCTGATTTTTATGCCAAAAATGCAGCTGAAGCATCCAATATTGCTAAAAGCTTTAAAGATAAAATAGCTTAATTAAGTAATAATGATAATCTCAATAATAAGTTTTATTAAGGTTTATTATGTTCTAAAATAAGGGGGACTAGCCAATGAAATCAATGACATCAAGGGAACGCTTAACTGCAGTCTTTAATGGGGAAAAACCAGACTATTTACCCTGGTCACCCCTGATTGATTATTATTTTTTATCTTCCTGGGATTCAAAAAAGGCAGAAGACATTATTAAAGCAAGTCAAGAACTTGATTTTGACTTAATGGAAAGACATGTACCTACCTATAGTGAACCCTTTGGAGCTTCATTAAAGTTAGTGACTACAGGTGATGTTAAATATGAAACAGTACGTAAAGAAGACAAAATTTTTAACCGCTATATTACCCCAAAAGGTACTATTGAAGAAAAGAGGGTTACTACAGAAAAGATTAAGTATGGTTTTATTAAAAAACATTATATCGAAGATATTGAAGATTTAGAAATATATAAATATGTACTTGAAAATATAGAGTTCCAATCAATGAAGGAAGAATTTATCAAAAGAGACAAAGAAATTAATGAAGCAGGATTAGCGGTTCCTTCAGGACCTTTAACACCAATTCAACAATTTCTGCAGTTTTTAATTGGCTTAGAGAAAACAGTTTATATGTTAATGGATCATCCTGATGAAATGCAGGAAGTTTTAGATTTGATCCATGAAAAAAATCTTGAATGTTATGAAATTTTGCTGGATTATCCTTCTGATGTAATTATTCCTTATGAAGATACTTCTACAACTGTTTTAAGTCCCAATATGTATGAAGAACACTGTATGGAATACATTGATGAATATGCAGCTTTAGCAGCAAAAAGTAATACTAAATATATAACTCATATGTGTGGTAAACTGACTAAATTATTAGATCAGTTAGCTGAGGGTAATATGGATGGAATTGATTCAATGTGTCCTCCTACAAGCGGAGATCTCTGGCCTTATGATGCTAGAGAAAAATTGGGCAATGATAAGATAATCATTGGTGGTATTGAACCAGCCTCTTTAAAACAGCTTTCTAAAAAAGAAGTAAAGGATTATGTCATTGATTTATTAAAGAAAATGCAGCCTGGCCATAATTTCATTTTAAGTACCGGTGATGCAACTCCTTATGGTACTCCTATTGAAAATTTAAAAACTGTAGCTGACATACGTAATAAGTATGGTAAGTTTCCATTAGATTTAAAATAAATTGACCTGTGTATAGGAGGAATACGATGTTTGATGTATTAGATTTTGATGAACTGAAAAAAACAGTATTAAGTGATGATAATGCCGTTTATTATATTCCAAAAAAAGTTAAAGATGTTAATTGTAAAGAAGGGGTCATTGACTTTAATTGTGAGGCCTTTGCTTATGAAAAAGATATTATGAATATTCTATTTAACCAATTGAACCCTACTCTTACCCCTAAAGGTAATACATTGGATATGAAATTAAGATTAGAGGTAAAAACAGATGAAATAGTTAGAATTAGATTGGTAAAAGGAAGTGAAATAAAAGAGCGCGAAACCCCAATGGTGGTGGATAAATATAAAACTAAATATCAAGAATTTATTTTTAATGAACTTGATACTAAATACATAGTTAAGACCGAAAAACTTACTATTGAAATTTTAAAAAATCCTGTCAATATTACTATTAAAGATAATGAAGACAAAGAACTTTTAAAACAATATAATTATGATAAACATGCAATGCATGAGTTAATCAAATATCAGGGAGAAGCGAAAGATGATTTTTCAAGTTTTGAATGTTTTCCTTTCGGTTTAGCTGAAAATTTAAAAACGGGAGAAAAAGCAGCTTTTGATTCAATTAGATTAGGACATAATGAAAACTTTTATGGGTTGGGGGAGAAATTTACTGATATAAATAAAAGAGGTCAGGAAGTATTATGTTGGCAGGTAGATGCTTTAGGTACTTCAACTCAGAAATCATATAAAAATATACCATTTTTTATGAGTTCCAATGATTATGGAATATTTATGAACACTACCTATAAATCGAAATACAGATTAGGAGATTATTTTCAAAAAGCTTATCAGATTGAAACTACTGAGGGTGAATTAGATTATTTCTTCATTTATGGACCTCAGTTTAAAGATATTTTAAGCAAATATACTGATCTCACAGGGAAAACGCCTCTTCCACCTAAATGGAGTTTTGGACTTTGGATGAGTAGAAATAGTTATCGTACTCAATCAGAAATGATTGAAACTGCTGAAAAATTAAGAGAAGAAAAATATCCTTGCGATGTCTTGCATCTAGATGCAGATTGGTTTGAGGAAGAATTACGCTGTGATTTTGAATTTGCTGAAGATGACTTTCCTGAACCAAAAAAATTAGTTGATAGGCTAAAAGAACTCGGCTTTCAGATGAGTATCTGGCAGTTACCATATATTCATCAGTCCACAAGTATTTATGAAGAAGCCAAAGAAAATGGCTATTTTGAGCAGGGGTCAGATCCGGCCAATATGGATGGAATCATTGATATTAGTAATCCTGAAGCTAAAGAGTGGTATGAGGAGAAATTACAAAATTTATTAGAATTAGGCATAGATGCAATTAAGGTTGATTTTGGCGAAGGTATTGAAGTTGATGCCTGTTATGAAAAATATACAGGTAAAGAGTTTCATAACTTATATCCACTATTATATAACCAAATGGTCTTTGAACTAACTCAAAGAGTACATGGAGAAGATAATGGGATTATTTGGGCGCGTTCTGCTTATGCTGGTTCTCAGAGATACCCTGTCCACTGGGCGGGAGATACCGACTCAGACTTTCCTGCTATGGCTTCCACATTAAAAGGTGGTTTATCCTTTGGGTTATCAGGATTTCCATTTTGGAGTCATGATATTGGTGGTTACTTTATGACACCTAATGATGATTGTTATATCCGCTGGATGCAGCTTGGTATGTTTTCATCACATGCCAGATTTCACGGGACAAGCCCCCGCGAACCATGGCATTTTGGAGAAAAAGCGATTGAAGTATATAAAAAGTTTGCTGAAATTAGATATAAATTAATACCATATATCTATTCTGAAGCTTATTATAGTACACAAAAAAGTATACCACTGATGAGACCCTTAGTATTAGCTTATGAAGATGACCCAAACGTTGAAAATATTGATGATCAATATTTATTTGGCTCCAATATTTTAGCAGCCCCAATTTTGACTGAGCAAAATACAAGAAGGATCTACTTACCAGCGGGTGAGTGGTTGGATTTCTGGACGAAAGAACGATATCAGGGTCAACAGTGGATTGAATATACTGCCGATTTAGATGAAATGCCCTTATTTATTAAAAATGGTAGTATTATTCCAACCGGACCAATGATGCAGTATATTGGAGAAAAAGAGTTCAGTCCTTTAACTTTAAATATATATCATGATAATGAGGAAGAATATGAGTATTATGATGATAACCAACAGTTTAGTGTTAAGTGTAAAGAACAGGATGAATTGATTAATATTGAAATTAGTCCTACACAACAGGAGTTTATTATTAAACTCTATACTGATAAGGATATATCTGAAGTAACAATAGGTGGAGAACAGATAAACTTTGAATCTCAAGACAAATATATTAGCTTCAAATGTAAAATAAGAGGAGCTAAAACTGATATTACAATTGGATAGTATAGTTTCATCTATTAAGAGACCGGTTAAAACCGGTCTCCCCCCATTATCAAAGGAGGAGGATTTTATGATTATAATAGGAGCCGCAATTAATACAAGTGAACATGAAGAAATATGTGAAATAATTGAAGAACGTGATAAAAAGAGACTCTTATCGATAGCTGAACACCAGTTAAACTTAGGTGCAGAAATGATTGATATCAATGCAGGTCAACGGATTAAGACAGAAGTAGAAGATATTACCTGGATGATGGAAACTATTCAGGCTGAATATGAGGTCCCGATTAGTATTGATACTCCAAACCAGGAGGTTTTTAAAGAATGTCTTAAACTACATAATAATGATCATGGTCGACCCCTTGTCAATTCTGTTAGTGGTGAAGACAGTCGCCTTGATAATATTTTACCATTAGCAAAAAAGAATAATGCAAAAGTCGTTGGATTGTTAATGGGAGAGAAAGGTATTGCCAACAAACCTAATGAGAGACTAAAAGTAGCAGATAAGATATTAAAAAGAACACGTTCTCTTGGAATTAAAGACGAAGATGTATTTTTAGACCCCTTAGTACTACCTGTTTCTGTTGATACTAACAATCCAATAATTACAATTAAAACTCTAAGGCTGATCAAAGATCAATATCCAGAGGTTAATACTATTTGTGGACTGGATAACATATCTTACGGACTACCCGATAGACCCCTGATTAGTTCTACCTTTATTGCCATGATGGCCTCAGCTGGTTTAGACTCGCTTTTAGTTGAGCTCAGCAATGTTACATATTCTGCAATCAAAACTGTTGAAATGCTAAAAGGTAAAGATGATATGTGTATGGACTATATCAAACAGTATAAAGCTGACAAACTTGATATCTACAAACCAGAAAAAATGAAAGCTCTAAAATAATTAAAGATTTTAGGTGAAAAAAATGGAAAGTTCAAATAGACCGGCCTGGTTAAAAAAGAGAATAAATTTAGATAACAACTACCAAAAGACAGAAGCGCTCTTAAAAGAACTTAACTTAAATACAGTCTGTCAGGCAGCCTTTTGTCCTAATTTGGGTGAATGTTTTCGCACAGGAGTAGCTACTTTTATGATTTTAGGAAATATCTGTACTAGAAACTGCCGATTTTGTGATATTCAAAACGGCCAACCTGAAAAGATTGACCATCAAGAGCCTGCTAATCTTGCTAAAGCTGTTCGAAAAATGAATTTAGACCATGTTGTTATTACCTCAGTTACAAGAGATGATTTAAAAGATGGCGGTTCTGGTCATTTTGTTAAAGTAATCAAAGAATTACAAAAAATAGAAGGGATAACCATTGAAGTATTAACACCGGATTTCAATGGTAAAAAAGATGATTTAAAAAAAGTAATAACAGCAGGTCCTGATGTATTCAATCATAACATCGAAACAGTTCCACGATTATATCCTAAAATTAGACCAGAGGCTGATTATCAACAGAGTCTGGCTGTTTTAGAGATGGTAAAACAAATTGATTCTTCCATAATTACAAAATCTGGTATTATGCTGGGCTTGGGAGAACAAAAATCAGAAGTAATATCAGTGATGGAAGATTTAAGAAAAAAAGATTGTGACCTATTAACAATTGGTCAGTATCTACAACCATCTAGTGAACATGCTGAATTAAAGCAATATATTGAACCATCTAAATTTAGAGAATATAAAAGAATTGCTCTAAATTTAGGTTTCAAAGCTACAGCTTCACAACCTTTTGTTAGAAGTTCATATCAAGCTAAAGAATTATATTTTAAAGCTATTAAGCAATCATAATTTATTATATTTTAAAGAGGTGTCAATGATGGACTTTTCAGATAAATCTGTTGTTATTACAGGATCAGGAAGAGGTCTGGGGAAAAAGATTGCCTATTCCTTTGCAGAAAGTGGAGCTAATGTAGTCATTACAGCTCGTTCCCAAGAAGAAATAAAAGATACTGCTAAGGAAATTAATAATAAAACTATTGGTAATGCTCATTCAATACAAGCAGATATCAGTGTTGAAAAAGATGTAAAAAACTTAGTTCAACAAACAATTAAACAATTTGGGCAGATTGACTTTTTAATAAATAATGCTGCTGTCCATCAAGCTCAACCCATTTTAGAAACTGAGCTCGCTACCTGGCAGAAGATTCTCGATGTTAATTTAACAGGTACATTTCTATGTGCAAGAGAATTTGGCAAAGAAATGAAAAAGCAAACTTTTGGTAAAATTATTAATATATCTTCAACTGCTGCTGATACTTACTTTCCTGGGTTTGGAGCTTATTCAACTTCTAAAGCGGGTTTAGAAGGTTTGACTTTAGTATTACAGGAAGAATTAAAGAAGTTTAATATAGATGTTTTAACCTTAAAATTAGGACTAGTAAATACAGTTCATACCAGAAAAAGAATTGATGATGGTAATCCTAAAGACTGGATTCAACCCGAACAACTGGCAGATGTAATAAAGTATTTTTGTACTAAACAAGCCGATATAATTACAGGCACAACTATAGATATTAAAGGCAGAAGAGCGTAAGGGAGTGATATAAAATTATGGTTAGTATAAACAAAGAAGCGGTCAAAGTAGTTAAAAATGTGATAGCAAATGCTGCAAGGTTAGGAGTTGAGGTCAAAAAACTAAATAACGGTACTACAATCCTAGATATGGGAATAAATGCGGCAGGTAGCTGGCAAGCCGGACTTGATTTTGTGAAACTAAATATGGGTAATCTCGGTATAGTAGATATTGTTCCTTATAGAGTGGGCGAACTAGAACTCTCGGGTATATTTGTACATAGTGATCAGGTTGTTACAGCAACTATTGCTTCTCAAATTGCCGGCTGGAAACTGACTACTGGTGATAAAACAATAATTGGTTCCGGTCCTGCCAGAGCTCAAGCTGTGGTAGATAGTGATTATTACTTCGAGATGACTGATTATAGAGATCAAAATGAAGAATGTGTTTTATGTCTGCAAATGCAGGAAATGCCTGGTGAAAAAATAGCAGATGAAGTTGCTAAGGCCTGTGGGGTAAGTACTGAAAATATTTATTTGGTTGTTGCTCCCAGTGCTAGTTTGGTAGGTAGTATTCAGGTAGCTGCTCGCTCTGTCGAACAGACCGTACATAAAATGTATGAACACGGTTTTAATCTTGAACATATTCAGTTTGCCAAAGGTTTAGCTCCCATTGCACCAATAATCGATGATGAAACAGAAGCAATGGGTAGAATTAATGATGCACTGCTTTATGGCGGTTATTCAGAGTTTTGGGTTTACTGTGATGATCAAGAAATTATTGATGTGATAAATCAACTAGTATCTGAAGCCTCAGAACATTACGGCAAACCTTTTTCAAAATTATTTAGAGAGGCAGAACATGATTTTTATAAGATGGATAAAGATATCCATGCTATGTCAAAGGTTAAAATGCATAATATGAAAACCGGTAAACTATTTGAAGCTGGTTCTATCCACAAAGAAGTTATCAAAGAAAGTTATACCGGCCAGATATTAAAATAAATTTAATTGTTATTCAAAGAAGGAGGTTTAATAATTATGGAACTAACTGTTGATAAATTAAAACAGATGTATTATGACATGAATTTGATTAGAAGATTTGAAGAAAAAGTAGATGAACATTCTAAAAAAGGTAACATACCCGGTTTTATCCATCTCAGTATTGGACAGGAAGCCTGTCAAACCGGTGTAATGCACGCTCTTAAAGAAACAGATTATAAGTTTCCCGATCATAGAAGTCACGGAGTTTGTCTTTTAGCTGGTAGTCCTAAAGAAAAGGTGATGGCCGAAATATTTGCTAAAAAAACCGGACTTTGTGAGGGCAAAGGTGGTAGTATGCATATTGCCGATGTAGAGGTTGGGAATATGGGTAATAATGCGATTGAAGGGTCAATAACCGCCAGTGGCCTCGGAACTGCTTATGCCAGTAAATACAGAGGAGAAGATAATGTAACCGCTGTTTTTATGGGGGATGGAACCTGTGGACGAGGTGAACTACATGAAAGTATGAATATGGCATCTAATTTAAAGGTACCATTGATTTATGTATTAGTAAATAATGGTTATGCTATTTCAACTAGAGCAGAAGAAGCCCATGCTTTTCCCGAACATCTTTCAGATAGAGCAGCAGGTTATGATATACCAGCTGAAGTTGTAGATGGAAATGATGTAGAAAAAGTATATGAAACAATGAACAGAGCTGTTCAAAGAGCCCGTAAGGGAGAAGGACCCAGTATGATAGAACTTTTAACATATAGATGGCAGGGCCATTTCTCTGGTGATCCCGCTTCATATAGACCAGAAGATGAAGTGGAAAAATGGAAAGAAGAAAAATGTCCCATTAAAAATTTAAGAGAGAAATTAGAAAAAAGAGATGTTAAACCAGAAACACTCGATAAACTAGAAGAAGATGCCTTACAGGAAGTAAATGAGATGGTAGAATTTGCTTTAAACAGTCCTGAACCAGAATTAGAAGATGCCACAAAATATATCTATGCAGAAAAGTATGAATCAATGAAGGAGGGAAAATAATGCGTGAACTTAAATTTTCTCAGGCCTTAAATGAAGCCTTACACCAGGAAATGGAAAGAGATGAAGATGTATTTGTACTTGGTCAGGATGTAGGGAAAATGGGTGGTGACTTTGGAGTTACCAAAGGACTTTGGAAAAAATATGGAGAAAAAAGAGTAATTGATACTCCTTTATCTGAAGCAGCCATGGTCGGTTTAAGTAATGGAGCAGCTTTTACAGGTCTTAGACCAGTTGTTGAAATTATGTTTGCTGACTTTATAACCGAGTGTTTTGACCAGATTGTCAACAATGCTGCTAAAGCTCATTATATGTTTGGAGGACAGCTGACAGCTCCCATGGTCCTTAGAACAGCCAGTGGAGGCGGCTTTAGAGCAGCTTATCACCACTCTCAAAATCCAGAAGCCTGGCTGATGAATATTCCCGGTATAACAGTAGTAGCACCATCAACTCCTTATGAAGCAAAAGGATTATTAACTGCTTCAATTAGAAGTGAAAATCCAATAATATTTTTTGAACATAAAATGCTTTATAGTACATCAGGCGAAGTACCAGAAGAACCCTATACTTTAAAATTAGGAAAAGCTGAAGTAAAAAAAGAAGGAAAAGATGTTACTGTAATAGCCTCAATGAAGATGTGTGAATATGCAATGAAAGCTGCTGAAGAACTGGCTGATAAAGGAGTTAGTGTAGAAGTTATTGACCCTAGAACATTAGTTCCTTTTGATCGTGAAACTATTTTTGATTCGGTTGCAAAAACAAATCGGGTAGTAGTTGCCTATGAAGCTCCCAAAACTGGTGGCTATGGAGCTGAAATTGCCGGTATGTTAAATGATGAAATGTTTGAATTCTTAAAAGCACCAGTTAAACGAGTTGCTTCATTAGATAGCCCAGTAGCATTTTCACCTAAATTAGAAGACCATATCATACCAGAATATAGTCAAGTTTTAGACGGTATAAAAGAAGTTATTGATTATTAGAAAAATTCAATAAGGGAGGTAGATACTTTGGCAACTGAAATAGAAATGCCTAAATTGGGTTTATCGATGCAGGAAGGTAAAATAACAAAATGGTTACATCAAGAGGGAGACCAGATAAAAAAAGGTGAAGCCATTTTAGAGATAAGTACAGATAAGATTTCTAATGTCGTAGAATCCCCCATTGATGGAGTATTACTGAAAATTTATTACAGTGAGGGTGAAGTTGTACCGGTTCATCAGACAATAGCTGTCGTAGGACAGCCGGATGAAAATATCGAAACAAAGGATAAAGAAGAAAAAAGAGCTAGTAAAAAAGATAAAGAAGTTCAAAGAACTAAAACAGCAAATAAACCAAAACATGTTAAAAAAACAGCAGCCCAAATAGAGGATGTTAAGCAAAAGGTTTCACCAGTAGCTAAAAAATATGCAGATAAAGCAGGCGTTAATCTTTCAGAAGTAAAAGGAACAGGACCCAAAAATAGAATCATGAAAAAAGATATTAAAAGATACTTAAAAGAAAACAAACAACAACTACCCCAGGAAGAATTAAAGAATTATGGGACTGAGGATATTTCACCAATTGCTCATAAAATAGTGGATGAATATGGAATAAATGTTGAAAACATTATAGGTAGTGGACCTAAAAATAGGATATTAAAAAATGATGTTTTAAATTATATTGAAGATAATAAACTTGAAAAACAAAAAATTAAGACTGAATCACAAAAGATTTCGTTTGATAATGTCTCTCCGGTTGCACAAAAACTTTGTCAGGAAACTAATATCAATCCTGAAAATATAACCGGTACAGGACCGGGCGGCCGTGTAATGAAGTCAGATGTGGAAAGATATATAAACTCAAAAGAGGCAGTAACAAACAAACAATTATCCTCAAAGCAAGAAAAGCTAACTGAACGTCGTCAAATTATTGCTGATAAGATGAAAGAAAGCAGGAAAAAAGCTGCCCATGCAGATGTATCGATTGATGTAGAGATGACTAAATTTATGGATTTCTATCATAAACTATCTACACAATTAACCACAAAATTAAATTTGAATGCTTTATTGGTAAAAGCAGTAACAGAAGTTGTTAAAGAATATCCAATTATTAATGCAAGCTTACAAGACAAAGAAGTAATTTATCATGGGGATATAAATGTTGGTGTAGCTGTTGATAGTGATCAAGGACTATTAGTACCTGTGATTAAAAATACTGAGGATAAAGGAATTAATCAGCTTTCTGAAGAGGTTAATTTAATCATAAATAAAGCTAAAACTAATGAACTTAATATCGATGAACTTAGTGGAGGAACCATTACAATCAGTAATTTGGGTATGTATAATACCAAAAGTTTAACTCCTATAATTAATTATCCAGAAGTTGCTATATTTGGTATAGGCGCTATTCAAGATAAGCCACTAGTAAAAGAGGGCGGAATCTTTATAGGTAAGATTGTTAATATTACTTTAAGTTTTGATCATAGACTAATAGATGGTGCTTTAGCAGCTAAAGTTTTAAACACCCTTAAAACTAAACTCGAAAATCCGGAAGATTTAATTTAAGTCATTTAAGGAGTGGCAATTATGATAGTAAATAAGATATTTGATGCAGATTATAAAAAAACATGGGATCTAATGGAAGAACTGGCTAAAAGTAAGAAAAATGGGCAAAATGAAGATTATCTACTCCTTGTAGAACATAACCCTGTCTATACCATAGGCAGAGATGGTAGCGAAAAAGATCTTTTGGTATCTGATAACTTTTTGCAGGAACATGATATTAAATGTTATAATGTCAACAGAGGGGGAAAAATAACCTATCACGGGCCCGGACAATTGGTCGGATATCCCATTTTAGATTTAAAACATTTTGAAAAGGATATATTGTTATATCTAAAAAATATTGAAGAAATGGGAGAGAATATACAATTCTGTGAACTACTTGTATATACATGGAACAAGAATACTGAGAAAATTCTCTCAAAGGAAATAGATGAGATTCAAAAAAGCATCAAAATGAGTGTACATCTTCCTACGGATAAACTTGACAATGTGAAGCATGCCTATGATTTTTTTAAAGAG